>CAZAJK010000044.1:0-2827 GCA_964485425.1 uncultured Candidatus Bathyarchaeia archaeon
ATACAAGCCATTTAAACCACCTCCGGAAAACCTTTATTTTCCGAGTTTTTCTTCAAAAATCATTATTTCCCCATTAACTTTTAGGAGAATTTCTGGAAGCATCTGCCTCTACCCCCACTTTACACATGAAAAGGCTTCCGCAATGTATGTTTTCTATTTGTTCACTTATAAGCGTATATGGAAAACTGGTTAGCTCCCTTCGGAAGGCTCCCCTTTAGAGGCTCACGTGAAACATCCGAAAGCCTCTTAAACACTTCAGCTGCCACATAAAAGCCACAGGAAACTCAAAGAAATAGCCACGTAGACTTTAGGATATCTCAAGGCAACCGTCGACGTTTAACATGGAAGAGTTGGTTCGGGTTTAACCCGGTTGACTAATTAACCTTTTCAGAATTAATGTTTTATTGGGGTTCCTCCTAGGCCCTTTTTGAGCTGAAGGGGTTTAGGTTTTGAGTTTTATGCGTGTTTTGCATCCATCCTTTCTGGCGGTTCTCTTAGCCTTAATCTTCTTTCTCTGGAATCTCTCAGTGGTTACTGGCGGGCTTTTAGACCAAAATATGGGCTATGTTAGCGATGATGTCTGGTATGTTTCTTCGGCTAGGAATATTTTAAGGGAAATATGGGGGGTTCAGCCTAACGCCAGAGCCTTTGGAGGCTATTTTTACGCGACCGTGCTGGCTGAGGACTACTATACTTATAGGCGTGTTTTAGACCTGCTATCTAGCCAGCCGGGCCAGTACCTCCTCCTCAAAGACCATTATGAGCAGTTGTTGAAGCGGGGCTACGTGGAGGCTTTAGGCTTAGCGGTTAAAGGTGAAATGCTTGAAAATTTGAGGCAAATGCGCGGGGTTGAGGTTTACCTTGGCTACCCCTACCCCGACCACTCCGACATCATCGACTACTTAAACCTGGAACATCCCCCCTTAGGCAAATACGTAATAGCCTTAACCATGTTGATTTCCGACAGCCCACTAGCCTGGAGGCTTCCAAGCCTTCTCACGGGTTCAGCCCTAATATTGCTAGCCTATTTTACGGCTAGGAGGATTTTCGGGGAAGCCTCAGGTCTGGCGGCAGCCCTATTCGTCTTCACCGACCAAACGGTTAAAGCCATGAGTATGGTGGCGATGCTCGACATTTACCTAGCCTTCTTCACCCTCCTCGCCCTATATCTGGCGGTTAGGCAGAGGCCTCTCCTCTCGGCTTTAAGCATCGGGGTAGCCTGCTCCTTTAAACTTTCAGGCCTCTTCGTTTTCCCCGCCCTCCTAGTCAGCATCCTTAGGAAAAATAGGCTTAAAATGCTTCCTGCCATCATCCTTATACCCCCAGCCGTCTACCTGGCGGCTTCAACCCCTATCATGGCTTATTTAGGTGGGTTTGAAGCCTGGCTTGACGAGCTTATATGGGCTTTGAAATGGCATGTTACGGCTAGGCCTGAAGGGCCTCCATCCGTCGACCCTGTTGGGCTGCTGTTCGGCTTAACCCCCTTCCCTATAAGCTTCTTCCCAACCATAGCTGCCTCACCAAACTATCTTGTCACAGGGCTTACCATCCCGCTAACCGCTATTTTCATCCCCCTAGCCTTGAAAAGGGGGATTCAGGGTATTGGAAGCGCCCTAGCGTGGTTTTGGTCTGCCTACCTTTGCTATGTCGCCCTCTACCTGGCTGGGAACACCACGCTTTACACCTTTTACGCCGTTCAGTTTACGCCCTTAGCCTCGGTGATAGTTGGAGGGCTAATCCACCTTATTCTACACCCTGAAAAGGCCTTGGAGGGGTTGAAGGTTTACCGGGCCTGGTTTAGGTTGGAGGCTGAATCTCCGCCTTCCTGAGGCTTTTAGGCAGATTTATCGGGTAAACATTTTCCTCCGGCGATACGGGCACATCGATTACCGTGGTAACCTCGGATTTTAAGGCCTCCCTGAAGGCCTTTCTAAACTCTCATTCATGAGGAAGCTTCCGTCTCCCGCGATGTCGACCACCGGAACCTCTGGTTTGGCTACCTTCGCCCCCAGGGAGGCTGGGAAGCCGAAACCCATGGTTCCGAGGCCTCCCGAAGTTATGAAGGTTCTTGGATGATAGGCTTTGAAGTATAGGGCTGCCCACATCTGATTTTGGCCAACCTCGGTGACGGCTATGGCCTTAGGTGGGAGCAGCTCCCTCATAATCTTCATGAGGGTTGGAGGCTTAAGGAAGCCTTCCCTCTCAGCTAAAGCCTCCCCTGGAAGCGTATAGGACCTTTTTAGCTGTTCGATCCGCTTAAGCCAGGCTTTGGTTCGCCCGGGTTTAACCAGGCCTTTAAGCTCTTTTAGAAGGGCTGCCAGAGACTTTTTCGCGTCTCCAACAATGGGGACGGAGGCAACAATGTTCTTGTCGATTTCCGCGATGTCAATGTCTATGTGGACTAGCTTTACTTCGGGGGCTAGCTTCATATCGCTGGTTATGGTTCGATCTGAGAAGCGGAAGCCTACGGCTAGGATTACGTCGGCTTCCATTAAGGCTTGGTTTGCGTATGGCATCCCATGCATGCCTAGGAGGCCCAAATATAGTGGATGATCCTCTGGAAGGCAGCCCTTAGCCATTAGGGCTATGGCTAAGGGAGCCCTAAGCATCTCTATTAGGGCTTTAAGCTCCCTACAGGCGTTGGAGGCTATAACCCCTCCACCAGCCAGGATAAGCGGCCTCTCAGCCTCAGCTAGGAGTCTAGCTGCCTCCCTAACGGCTGAGGGTGAAGGTTCATCTGGGAAAATCTTCCTCGGATATCCTGAAACCTCCTTTGGAAACTCTACTTCAGCCTCACCCACTTGGACGTCTCGGGGTAGATCTATGA
>CAZAJK010000044.1:2837-8449 GCA_964485425.1 uncultured Candidatus Bathyarchaeia archaeon
GTCGGCGATGCGGAAGGCAGCCTTAACCACGTAGGGAACCTCTTGGGGCCTTCTGGGCTGAAAATTGTGTTTGGTGATGGAGGCTGTTATCCCTATGATGTCGGCTTCTTGGAAGGCGTCTTTCCCAATCATGCTGGTGGGTATTTGGCCTGTTACAGCCACAATGGGGCTTGAATCCATGTATGCTGTAGCTAACCCCGTAACTAGGTTGGTGGCTCCTGGGCCTGAAGTAGCCATGCAGACGCCCACTTTTCCGCTGGCCCTAGCGTAGCCGTCAGCCATGTGGGCTGCAGCCTGCTCATGCTTGCAGAGCACATGTCTAATCGGGAAATTTAACAGTTCATCGTAAACGGGCATAATGGCTCCGCCAGGTATGCCGAAGATTACTTCAACCTTCTCCTGCCTTAAAGCCTCTAGCAGAGCTCTCGCACCCGACATGTAGGGCATTCTCCGCCACCTACACCTTTAAGTCTTAAGCTTCCGTGGGGATGCCAGCCATAGAAAGTGAGTGGAGAAAGCTTAAAGGTTTCGGTTAAACTTTAAGGCCCCTTAAGGCTCCGTCTAATTCTTCAAGGCTTCTAACATAGGCGTCTAGGGAAAACCTCAACATGATGTTTACCTCTGGAGTTTCTCCTCTGCGAGGCAGGTGGAGGGCTCTCCAGTCCGTTCTAAGCCCGACAACGGGTTTTCCAAGCGCCTTAAAATATCCCACTTCGAAGGCTGTTCCACTGTCGACGTCAGGCCCATCTAAGACCGCCACCATCAGGTCGCATTCCCTTAAAGCCTTAACATGGCTTTGGTAGACTGCTTGGAGGCTTGGGAGGGTGGATGCTTCCCTGTGGGGGAGATAGGTTTGAAAGCCGTGCTTCCTGAGAATAGCCTCAACCCTTTCAAGCAGCCATCTCTCGCCCATTGTGAATAGGGGGCCTGCAACGTATACCTTGGCCATCTAACGTCTCACCCGTCGGGGAAAGTAAACATATTATATGGGTTCTGATGGAAGGATAAATCTGGTGGCCCTTTATGAGTGGGGAACTCGTGGAGGTTGGCAGGGTAACTCACTACTTCTCAAAGATTAGCGTTGCAGTGGTTGAGCTTAAAGCCCCCCTAAAGGTTGGAGACAGAATTCTCATTCGGGGAGCCACCACCAACTTTGAGCAAACCGTAGACTCCATGCAAATAGAGCATAAACCTGTTCAGGAAGCCCAGCCAGGCCAGTCTGTGGGCATAAAAGTTAAGGATAGGGTTAGGGAGAAGGACATAGTTTACAAGGTGGTAGGCTGAAGTTTCTCAGCCCTAACCATTCTTAGGCATAAGGGGTCAGGCTTGTAAAGGCTTCCCGACTCTAAGAAGGCCCTCGCGTAGCAGCCCCCCATACACCAGCTTTGAAGCGGACAGCTTCGACAGGGCTCTTCGGTTACAGGCTTTTCAAGGCTTCTCCTAATGGGATGCTCAAGATAGGTTTCCCAAGCTTTTTTGAAACCTGCTTCCAGGACGTCGGCAAGCCTGAAATCCAGCACATCACACAGCAGCATTTTCCCTTCCACATCTAAGTCAACTATCCTGCTAGTTCTACACCTGTAGACTGCGGCTTGACTCGGCTTAACGTATAGACGTGCAAAGGGGGCACACCAGATTTCAGCTGGAACCCCCACCCTGCAGGCTTCCTCCACAAAACCTTGGAGGGCGTGAGCAGCCTCCTCAGGGCTTGGAAGACTTAAAGCCGAAGCCTTCCCCGAGGGTATCACAGGAATAATACAAGCGCTTTCAGCGTCAAACCTTCTGGCGAATTCAACCCCACCATTCAAGGCCTTTAAGGTTTCCTTAGCCAAAACCGTGACCGTTGAGAAGCTTACCCCCTCAGCCTTCAGGTTTCCTCCAGCTTCAACCGTTTTACGCCAGGTTTCAGGCCCCCTCAACAGCTCATGCGTTTCCCTAGCCCCATCAACGCTTAGGAAGACATGGACTTCTAGGCGGGCTAGTTTTTGAACGGTTTCCCTTTGAAGCGTTAAACCATTAGACACCAGGCTCATCGCCATACCCAGGTTAAAGGCTTCCCCAAGCAGTTCAAAGATGTCCGGCCGAAGCAGGGGTTCGCCTCCTGTGAAGCTGACGTAGTCCACACCAAGCTCCCAAGCCTCCCTTAGAACTCTTAAGGCCTCAGGGGTGGAAAGCTCCTTTAAGCCTCTAAATCTTGAGGCATAGCAGTGGCTACATGAAAGATTGCAGCGGCCTGTGAGAATCCATATAAGCATGTCTGGAGGCTTAAGTTTCAAGCTAGTTTAAACAGCCCCCAGGAGTGGGGATGATAGAGGTTAGACGCCTAGAGGTTTTAGGGGCTATAAAAACCTTATTTTTCGGTCTTTTCGCCTTAAAAGGCCTCCTTAAACCTTACCCGGCCTCAAAGAACCTAAGCAAGCCTTCTTTCTTCCCAACACCTAAACGCTTCTTGTCAATTCCGAAAATGCTTAGAATGCGTAGAGCCGCCGGGATAACCTGGTTTTCCACGTAGTAGTCGACGTCGACATCTTCCTGGGAGACCATGAAGTAGGGTTCGGCCCTCTGATACAGCTTCCCCGCCCCCTTAACAATGACGTAGCCTACCTTGTCTCCGTAGGTTAGCTTCCAGCCTTTAGCCATAAGCCTCTTAGCAGCCTCAACGTGGGGCGCCCTAACCTCATACTCTTCAATGGGTTTAGTTATGGTCTTCCAGATGGTTACGTCTTCCATGGTGAATTTCCCGGCTTTAAAGTCCTCAACCCACCTACGAACGTATTCTGCAGCCTTCCATGGGTCGCCTTCCTTAAGCACCATTTCAATAACCTTCTCCTGAACCTTCTTCGCGGCCTCACACCAGTCTCCCCTTGCAACCTCTAAGCCTACAATTTCAACCCGGCCGTCGGGCAGCAGCCCAGCATAACGCTTCTTAGCCTCCGTGAAGAGGATACGCTTATAGATGGCGTCAGGCTTGATTTCCAAGCCAACCCTACGCTCCACCTCCTCGGCAAACCTCGCCACCTTAGCCTCATCATGGGTTAGGAAGACGCTATCCGTGTCGCCGTAAACGATTTCGAGGCCCAGCTGCCTAGCGATCTCAATGGCTTCGGAGATGGTTTTGCGGCCCCAGGCCGTCACAGCCTCAGCCACTTCAACCCTAAACCAGCGTGCCCCCCTCCAGCCGCTGTAGCCGTAAACGGCGTTGGTTATCACTTTAACCGACCTCTGCCTGGCATCCAGCACCCGGTAGAGGGGTTGGGTTGGCTTAAGCTTCTCCATGCGCTTCCTAATCTGCTTCCTAGCCTCCATAAGCTCCTCTAAGACTACCTTATAGAAGCCTGGTGGAGCCTTCCTAAACCTGTGGCCTACCTCTGGAGCCACGTAGACGCCTTCAGGAGGCTCAGGTTCCCCTTCGGGAACATAGGTGTCAGGGGAAATGTTGTATTTCACCATGAGGCTGGGATACATGGCGCTGAAGTCGAAGACCGCCACCTCCTCGTGGATTCCAGCCTTAGGCTCCAGCACCATGCCTCCCTTATACGGGTAGAAGGGCTGCTCCACCCGTTTTGGAGCTAGCTCCCCCAGCCTCCAAGCCTCCCGGATGAGATACCAGTCAACCCTGAAGCCTACAGCCGCCGCTCCAACCTGGTCTACGGGCATACCTATAAGGCTGGAAAGCTGGTAGGCGAAGTCTAAGACTGCCTCAGCCACCCCCATAACCGTCTTAGCCCTGCGTAGGCAGGTCTCCTGAAGCCTTCTCCTACCCTCAGCCGTAGACCATAAGTCTTTAACTTCGCTGACGCCAACTTCAATGGGTTCTTCAAAGGAAACCCCGAGGAAGCTAGCCACGTTAGGCAGGGTTTTCAGCTTAACCTCAGGCATGTCCTCAGCAAAGTCTAGGAGGTCGATGTTAGCCCTCCCAACCACGGAGAAGTGGCCGTAAAGGCTTTGGTGGGGTAGGGAGCCACACCTGTCGAAGGCGAAGCTTGCCCCCAGCTTTTCAGCCCTCTGGATTAGGTAGGGGTAGTCCTCTCTGTTGGACCCGTAACCAACCACCACGTCAGGGTCATAGCTGGCCACATAGTTTGCAAAAGCCTCCAGTAAGGCCTTTTCATCACCATTCAAGCTGAAAACTTTACCCTCACCCTCACTGTTATAGGTGGCAATGGTTAGCACAGGGTCTCTTAGGGGGTTTGGCGAGCCGATTTCACTGTGGTAGAAGGCTGAGAAGGCTAGGACTCTGAGGCTTGGAGGCTCAAGCTTTTCCAGGGGTTTAGGCCTCTCCTTAGCTTCGTAGGCAGCGTCGACTTTAACGCCTTTCGGAGGGGGAACCTCCTCCGCCTCAACCTCATTCCAGCCGCAGGGTCTAACCCCTAAACTTAAAAGGTATTGGGATGAAACTCTTAAGTCGTCGTGGAGAATCTCTTTAACCCACTTTTCCCTTGAAAGCGTCTTGGTGGCGGCTTCCATGGCCTCCTGGCTTTTAGCCGTAATCCTTAAGGCTTTCAGGGGGCGCCCGAAAAGTTTACGCTCCTCCACGGATAGGCTGGCCGCCCTCACCTTAACTTCGGGGGGAACCCTGTCCAAGGCTTCCTCAGGGCTTAAACCTTCAGCTGGAACAACGTAAATGGAGGGTTGAAAACCTTTATCCAGGATTAGAATTCTCCTACCCTCGTCGTCAACCCCCCAAAGCCTTACCTCAGAAGTTTCCCCAGCGGGCTCCTGGCTTACGTCGAGCAGCCAAAATTTAACCTTCAACCCTTCAGCCCCCAAACTAGGTTGAATGGGGGTAGCCTAAAAATTTGGAGGCGGAAACGGTTAATATTGAATCCCCTTCTGGGTTATCATTTGGGGAGGATATTTAACTTCTATGATTTCGTTTACCGCGTCAGCCCTTTCAATAAGCTCCTTCGGAGCGTAGCGCCCCGTAAGCACCACATTGGTTCTCTTAGGAACCTTATCGAGAAACTCTAAAACCTCCTCCACCGTTAGGAGACCCCAGGCTACAGCCAAGTTTATTTCGTCGAGCACTAGGAGGAAGGGCTTACGCTCCCTCACAATTTTCTCGGCAAATTTTAAGGCTTCCTTAGCTTTTTTAATATCCTTCGCGCTTGGCTTGCCAGGCTCTATGAAGCTGCGGCTTCCAAACTGGTAGATTTCGTAGTGGGGTTGAAGCCTACGTCTAATCTTGTATTCGCCTACGTTTTTCCATCCCTTCATAAACTGGATTATTACTACCTTGTAGCCGTGGCCCACCGCCCTTAATGCTAGGCCTAATGCATTAGTGGTTTTACCTGCACCCGTCCCAGTATAGAGGTAGATGAAGCCCATATCGATCCCGCCGGGCGGTTTCAAACCATATTTGGCGGCATGTGAAGCCTTTAAAGGTTAAGGGTCATGGTTAGGGCGTTTTCCCCATCCTCATAGTATTTTTCAAGCCTTCCAGTCTCCCTGAAGCCTAAAGCCCGGTAGAGGGCTATGGCAGGCTTATTTCCAACCCTAACCTCCAGGATTAACCGTTTAAACCCTGCCTTCCTAAGCCTGTCAATAAGCTCCTCCAAAAGCTTTTTCGCAACCCCATGCCTCCTAGCCTCCGGGTGGACGGCTATCGAAAC
>CAZAJK010000045.1:0-8323 GCA_964485425.1 uncultured Candidatus Bathyarchaeia archaeon
TCCATTGCAGAGAAATGTTCAACCAGCCTCTTAGTGTCGAGGAAACCAGCAATATTGGTGCCGCAATCGCAGATGAAAACGCCTATTTTCGATTTACAGCCCCCATTCAGGCCCGACATGTTCAAATAGGCCAAAGGATACTGCTTATTTAAGCCCATCGTTGGGAGGGGAGGCCTCCTAAGTGTCCGCCTCCGCGAAGAAAATCTCCCTTCTAGACGTATACAAACTGCTGCCCAAAACTAACTGTAAAAAATGTGGTCAGCCATCATGCATGGCCTTCGCTTCAAAACTATTGAAGAAGGAGGCAAAACTTGAAGAGTGCACCCCGCTGTTTGAGCCGAAATATAAGGGTAACCTCGAAGCCCTAAAGGAGCTGTTAAAGCCCATCCTTGAAACCAAGGAGACAGGGGTTAAGGTGGATGAAGACAAGTGTACAGGCTGCGGGAACTGTGTAGTCGTATGTCCAGCTAATGTGGCAATAGACCCGGAAATCGGTAAAGGCCTGTCAACCACAAGCGACGAAGTGGTTCTCAGGGTGGAGGACGGTAAAATAAAGATTATCCAGCTGGAGAAGTGTAGGCGTTTTCCACCCCACGGCTTAGACTGCAGGGTTTGCGAGCAATACTGCTATACTGGGGCGATAAAGGTTTACTAGCCTCCCCTCCAAAGCCTTAGAGGTGGCTTCCCTTGGAAACCACAACCTGCACAGGCTGCTCACTTATCTGCGAGGATATTAAAGTTATAGTGGAGAATGGTAGGATAGCTAAAAACTTCGGCTGCTGCCTTATTGGAAACGAGAAAATTAGGCTGATAACCTCGCCTGAAAGATTTAAAACCTACAGCTTTGAGGGAAACCAGCTTTCAGCCGAGGAGGCTGCTGAGAAAACAGCTGAAATGTTGAAGGCTTCCAAGAAGCCTTTACTTTACGGCTGGTGTAACTCAACATGCGAAGCCATCAGCTTGGGCATTAGGATAGCTCGAAAGCTTGGCGGAGTCTTCGACAGCCCTCTAAGCCTATACTATGGCTACGCCCTGATGGAGGCTAGGAAGAGGGGAACCTACAAGTTTACCTTGGACGATGTGAGGGAGGAGGCAGACCACCTAATCTTCTGGGGTGTAAACCCTGCTGAAACCTTCCACCGCCACATGAGCAAATTTTCGGTTTTCCCTAGGGGCTTAAAGGTTGAACGTGGGGTTGAAAGCAGAATTTTAACGGTTATCGATGTGAGGCAGACGCGCACCGTAGCCCATAATAGGCTCCTAGTGAAGCCTGGAGAAGATAAGGATCTCATGGAAACCCTAGCCTTCATGGTGGAGACAGGCCAGTATCCCAGCCAATACGGGTTAAGCATCCCCCTTAGGAGAGTTTCAAGCCTAGCTCGAGACTTGAAAAGGTCTTCTTTCACCGCCATCTTCTATGGGCTCGGCCTTCTAGGCGCTGGAATGGCTAAAGCTAACCTTGAAGCCCTGTATAGGCTTGTTGAAACCCTGGAGAAGGCTGGAATAAAATGTGTAGCCATGCCCCTCCCAGGCCACTACAACAGCTTGGGTTTCCTTGAAACAGCTTTAAAGGAGGCTGGAGCCCCCTACGCCATAGACTTTTCAGAAGGCAATGCCAAGCATAACCCAAGCCAAACCTCAGCCCTAGCAGCCCTAACTAATGGCTCGGTGGACGCAGCGCTCATAGTGGGTTCAAACCCGCTTTCCAGCCTGCCCGCGGAGGCAGCTGGAAACCTAGCCAAACTGCCGATGGCGGCTGTCGACTACGTGGAAACCTTAACCATGAGCTATGCTAAGCTTAAGATTCCCACAACCATTTCAGGCTTTGAGTCTGGAGGGACAGTCTACAGGGTTGACGGCCTCCAGCTTCAGCTAAAACCGGTGGTTAAGCCTCCTGAAGGCATAGTTTCCGACGAGGAATTCCTCCGAATGGTCTACGAGAAGCTTTAGTCTCTCCTTCCCAGCGGAATAACCTTTCTAATTACATGTCCGCAGCAGAGCTTCCTAGCATAAATCACATATTTTTCGCCGTCGGTTCGCTCAAATATGCGGCTTGGAGCCTTCCTTCCACACTTCGGGCAAACTGCGAAGTAAATTTTAGACCTCTCCCTGTGAATGGTGTAGGCTAGGTTTAAAGCCTCATCCACGTCACCCGGCTTCAAGCCTCTTCTTGCCTCCCACTCCATGAGAATCCGCCTAGCATACCTCTTAACCCTACTCAGCTCCCTAACCATGTCAAGCTTTCTAACAGACTTTAACCCCTTACCCTCCCTGGTTAAGAGCGTAAACCTGCCCTGAGGATTCCTAATAAACTCGTAGTCTACCCCCCTGCGTAGTCCCTCCCTTGACAGGAAAATATGCATAAGCGCGGCTTCAAAGGGCTCTAAGTAGTCTAGGATGCGTCCAGCCTTTAAGGCTGGAAAACCAGTTTTGAGGAGGATTTCCCTTTCAGCCTCCCTAAGCTCCCTTCGGCTTACCCCCAGGAGAAGTAAGACGAGAAACTGGAATCTCTCGTTGATTTTCTCGGCTAGATGGCTGTTAAGCATGCTTACCCAAGCCCTAATGCTCGCCTAAACCATTTATACTTAGCCTCCAACGTTTGCAAAGCCTTTAATAGGTGTGCTCAATACCCTTTAAAAAGAATCTTTCTCGCAGGTTAGAGGGGTTGAGCAGCTTGGAGGTGAAGAAGGGCCCCGCTAAATTTTCAATAAAAGAGCTTAGAACCGGCACGGTGACGGCTAAAGACTTGGAAATCGCCATTGGCAGGCTGGCCATGGAGGAGGAATGGGAGCCTCAGGGCCCCACACCCTTCCCCGGCTTAAAGGATTTAAGAGCTTGGGACCACCTGCTCCTAAGCCGTTATAAGCCCTTCTACGCCCCCTTCTGCGACCTATGCTGCCTCTGCACCTATGGTAAATGTGACCTCTCCGGGGGGAAGAGGGGGGCCTGCGGCATAGACATTAAAACCCAGCAGGCTAGGATAGTTCTTCTCGCCTGCTGCATTGGAGCCTCAACCCACACGGCTCATGCCAGACACATGCTTGAACACTTACTCCTCAAGTATGGGGAGGATTACCCAATAGATCTAGGGCCAGAAATCGAATGTGAAATGCCTCATGTTAGGCTTGTATGCGGAATTAAACCTAAAACCTTGGGAGACCTCTCCTACATCCTCAACTATTGTGAGGAGCAAATTATTCAGGCCCTAGCCGCCGTCCACACGGGGCAGGAGGGAAGCTACCTAGACTTCGAGTCGAAGGCCCTTCACATGGGTATGATAGACCACGTAGCCATGGAGGTTGCCGATGTCGAGCAGATCATCACCTTCGGCTTCCCAAAAGGCGACCCCAACGCCCCGTTAACCGAGATAGGGGCGGGCTGCGTCGACGTCACCAAACCCTTAACCCTATCCATAGGCCACAACGTGGCTCCAAGCATTGAAATCATTGATTACATGCGGAAGAAAGGGCTTGGAGAGCCAGGCCAAATGATTGAGGTTGCAGGCCTATGCTGCACAGCCCACGACTTTACGAGGTATACGAACCAGGCTAAAATTATTGGGCCCATGTCCTATGAGCTTCGCTTCATTCGAAGCGGGATAGCCGACTGCATCGTGGTTGACGAGCAGTGTATCAGGACAGATGTGGTTGAGGAGGCTTGGAGGGTTCAAACCCCGGTTATTGCGGCTAATGAGAGGGTTTGCCACGGCCTTCCAGATTTAACCGAGCTTCCAGCTGAGGTTATAGTTAACAGGCTGGTGAATAGGGAAATTAAGGGAGCAGCCATCTTTGACCCCGAAAAGGTTGGGGAGGTAGCTGTTTTAACAGCTCTCCGAATGCAGCCTCTCCGCAAGAAGTATAAGACTATTCCAAGCATTGAGCAGATTAAGGAGGCAGCCTCCAAATGCACCTTCTGCGGTAAATGTCGGAGAAACTGCCCATGGGATCTACCCACCGACGAGGCTGTCAACGCGGCTAAGACAGGTAACATTGAGCCTCTGGCAGCTCTCTACGACCGCTGTGTGGGCTGCGGCCGCTGCGAGGAGGCATGCCCACAGCAGATTCCAGTCCACAGCCTCATAGTGGCGGCTAGTGAGCGCAAGTTTAGGACGGAAAGGTTTAAGGTTAGGGTTGGGAGAGGACCCATCCTAGACACGGAAATCCGGGAGGTAGGAGCCCCCATAGTGCTAGGTGAGATTCCAGGCGTAGTGGCCTATGTGGGCTGTGCGAACTGGCCTACCCCCATGACTGACGTGGGGAGAATGGCCTACGAGTTTGCCAGGCGAGGCTACATTGTCACCTCAACTGGCTGCGCAGCTATGGCTATTGCCTTCTATAAGGATGAGGAGGGCAGGTCGCCCTATGAGGTGTTTGGAGGAGGCTTCCTCCGAGGCGAACTTTCAAATGAAGGCTCCTGTGTGGCTAACCCGCACATCAGCGATGCCTGCATTAAAATCGCCTATATTTATGCTAGGAGGAAGCTTAGAGGCAACTACGAGGAGATAGCCGACTACATTCTTAACAGGGTTGGAGCGGTGGGAGTTGCATGGGGAGCCATGAGCCAGAAAGCAGCCAGCATCGCCACAGGCTTTAACAGGCTTGGCGTACCAGTAATCCTCGGCCCTCAAGGCCTGAAGTATAGGAGGCTTTACCTGGGCAGAATAGACGATGAGGAGAGCTTCAAGGTCTATGACGCCCGCACGGGTGAAAGGGTCTTCATAGGCCCTGCCCCCGAACACCTAGTATATGTGGCTGAAACAGTTGAGGAATGCATGGTTTGGACGGCTAAGCTTTGCATTAGGCCCAGCGACACAACTAAGGGCAGAATGATCAAGCTCACCAACTACGTAGACCTCTACAAGAAGTTCTATGGTAAGCTTCCGGAAGACCTTCCCATGCTTGTGAGAACCGAAGCCGACATACCAATTACCTTTAAAGATGAAATTATGGAGTTCTTGAAGGCTAAGGGCTGGCAGCCTCATCCAATGCCGTCCATCGACCCAACCCTCCTCAAGAGGCTTATAAGGGTTAAGAAGGTTTAGGGGGTGGAGTAAAAGGTGTCCACCATTCTTCCGCCTCGAACCTCACCCTACGAGACTGGGAACGTTCCAGGCCCCCAGATGGCTCTTTCACCCGACAAGGCCCCCATGGTTTACGCAAGCCTAACCAAGAGGGCTAAAAACCCCCTGTTAATCGTAGGCAAATACGTCTTGGAAGTAGAGCTTGGAGGCAAGAAGCTCATAGACTACGCGATTGAGATTGCCAGGAAGAGGGATATTCCAGTGGTCGCCACAGCCCACACCCTGAAAGGCTTCCTAGAACGCAATTTCCCAGCCGTCAGCATGGGCTTAGTTGACATCGTTAATAGGCTTCAAGACCCGAAGTTCACCGTTGACCCTAAAAGGCCTCCGCCCCACGACCTAGTGCTCTTCCTCGGGATAACCTATCAATTTGCGTCTCAAGGCCTGTCAACGCTCAAACATTTCGCCCCCCACCTTAAAACCGTGACCCTCTGCAAGTGGTATCATCCCAACGCTGACTGGAGCTTTCCAAACATGAAGGATGACGAGTGGAAGGCTAAGCTTGAGGAGTTCATTAAGGCTTTGGGTTGAAGGGGAAAATATTAAGAGGCGGCTTTCAACCGTTATCTTAAGCATGTTTAACCCTTACTGGTGGGTGAATCAGAATGTCCGAGCTGCCAGTTGAAGTAAGCCCCGTATACGAGGGTGAAAGAATAAGGAAGCAGGACATGTACATAGAGCTTGGCGGGCCAAAGGTTGAACATAAATGTGAGCTAGTGCTTGCCAGGTCCATGGATGAGGTTGAAGACGGGAAAATCTCCATTGTGGGGCCGGACATTTCCGAGCTGAAGGAGGGAGGCTCCTATCCTTTCGCCGTCCTAATTGAGGTTGCAGGTGAAAAAGTTGAGAAAGACTTGGAATCCGTGATTGAAAGGAGAATCCACGACTTCTCGAATTACGTAGAAGGTTTTATGCATTTAAATCAGCGCTACGACATTTGGTGTAGGCTCAGCAAGAAGGCTTACAGTAAGGGGCTAAACAGCTTCAAATATATTGGAATGGCTTTAATCAGACTTTTCAAGGCTGAAATGCCCTTCATCGAAAAGATACAGGTAACCTTCTACACGGACCCTGAGAAGGTTAAGGAAGTCTACGAGATGGCCTTGAAAGTTTACGAGGCTAGGGATGCTAGGGCTAGAGGGCTTCGAGACGAAGATGTAGACACCTTCTACAGCTGTGTCTTATGCCAGTCCTTCGCACCCCAACATGTATGCATTATTACTCCCCAGCGGGTATCCCTATGCGGAGCCATCAACTGGTTTGACGCTAGGGCTGCAGCCAACGTAGACCCGAAGGGCCCCATCATCCCAGTGCCTAAAGGGGAATGCCTAGACCCCATTAGAGGCGAATATACTGGAGCCAACGAAGTAGTGGAGAAGCGTTCGCTGGGAGCCAACAAACGCTTCTGGCTTTACAGCATTTTCGGCTACCCACATACCTCATGCGGATGCTTTGAAAGCATAGTCTTCTATATTCCCGAGGTGGATGGGCTTGGCTGCGTGGACAGAGGCTTCAGGGAGCCTACCGTGAACGGCCTCTCCTTCTCTACGATGGCCACCCAGGTTGGTGGAGGAATTCAGACGGAAGGCTTCCTCGGGGTTGGAATAGAATATTACCGTTCACCCAAGTTTATGCAGGCTGATGGAGGCTGGAACAGGGTGGTATGGATTGCCTCCACGCTTAGGGCTAGGATTGAAGACGCCATTCCACCTCACCTCAAGGATAAGATAGCCACGGAGAAGGAGGCTCCAGACATAGAGTCTCTAAAGAAGTTTCTAATTGAAAGGGGCCACCCGCTAGCTGAGCGTATCAAGGAAATGGAGGCTGCAGCCGCAGCTGAAGAGAAGCCTCCTGAAGCTGAAGCTGCAGCTGCTCCAGGCGTAACCGTCACAGGGCTTCCAGTAGTTTCCGGGACGGCTGCAGCCGGTGGAGGTTTAAAAATAACCCTTAAGGGTGCGAAGGTTAAGATTGGCAAGCTAACCATTAAGAAGACTTAAAAATTTCCCGGCGGGGTGGAGGGGAAACCTTTTGAGCGAAGAAGAAAAGAAAAAGGAGGAAGAGAAGGGGGTTTCAACTGGAAGAGGCATAGGAGTCGCTGAAATTCTCTCCCTGCTAGATAAGGCAAAGGAATTGGAGCTTGAAGACGTGGAAATCGCGGCTGAAGAGTTAACCTTTGAAATTCTCCCCATGGTGTTGCAGGCGGCGCCGCCACCCACACCGGCAGCCCCACCAGCCGTAGAGAAACCCTTAGAGCTGGAGAGGGTTACCTTCGAACCTCCCGTTGAAACCTATCCAGGCGAAATAGCTGAGGTTCAGATTGGAGCTACAAGCAAGGAGGGTGGAACCCGAAGCAGGGTAATTAAGATTGGCGGGGAGAAATGTCCACCCTTCTACAGGTTTGAGCAGCCTACACCATGGCAGCCCATTGTTGCACTAGACGTTTTCGGGGTGGACATTTTACCACCCTTACCCAAAACCATTAAAGAATGGTATAAGGATGTGCTGGATGACAGGGCTGCCTGGGCTGAAAAATGCATGAAGGAATATGGGGCAGACCTGGTAACCTTCCACCTGATAAGCACGGATCCCTCCCTACCCAACAGCACCTCCGCCGCCGATGCAGCCAAATTCATCGACCAGATGCTGGATAAGATTTCAGACCCCTTCCTGGTGGGAAGCGCTGGAGACCCAGTAAAGGACCTAGAGGTTTTCAAGGAGGTGGCTAAGGTTGCTAAGGGTGAGAAGCTGGTTTTAGCCTCAGTAACCATCGACATGGACTTGGAAACCTCCGCGAAAATCGTTAAGGATAACGATTTAGACGTTATCGCCCTAGCCTTCCTCGACATTAACCAGGTTAAAGAGCTTAACAGTAAACTTATGGACTATGGGGTTCCGAAGACCAGCCTTATAACGGACCCCTCAACCGGAGGCCTAGGCTACGGAGTCGAATACACCTTCAGCATGATGGAGCGGATGAGGCTAGCAGGCCTGAAAGGAGACCCATCCATGCAAATACCCATCTCATGCGCTGCCACCAACGCCTGGGCTGCTAGGGAGGCTTGGGCTAAGGTTCCAGAGTGGGGGCCAAGAGAATACCGTGGCCCCCTATGGGAGGCGGTTACAGGCACCCTGGGAATGCTGGCTGGAGCAGACCTCCTCATGATGATGCATCCCCTAGCCGCTAAAATCGTGAAGAAGGCTGCTGAGGTGCTCTCAAAGCATAAGCTCAAGGAAGACTGGCGG
>CAZAJK010000046.1:0-8178 GCA_964485425.1 uncultured Candidatus Bathyarchaeia archaeon
CTCTCCTCGTAAAATTCGTGGTAGATGGCTTCAAAGTTTTCGTAGGCTCGTTTATTTGGGACGCCGCTTAGGGCTAGGCTTAGCTCAGGGCTGAAGGCTTTTAAGTCGAATTTAATGATTCCGCCGCTTTCGAAGGCTAGTTCAGCGCATTGCCTAACTAGGTGAGGATTTCCACAGCCATTCCACTCAAAGCATATGCGCATAATGCGGTTAGGAGCTTCCTCCCTTATCCGCCTAGAAAATTCTATGGCGAAGGGAAGCTGAGGTTCGGGTGAACCTCCAAAATAACATATGCAAGTGTAAGATTGGTCTTCCAAAACTTTTTTCGCCAATCTCTCAAGGCTGATGGGGTGCTGCCCGCCTATGTCTTTATGGCTCCAGTTCTGGCAGAAGAGGCAGTTAAAATTGCAGCCGTAAAAGAAGACTGCTAGGTTTGCATAGCCATATTCTGGGCCTGGCTTCACGGCGAAGCTTGGATAGCCTAGGCCAGTGCCAGCAGGGCAAAAGTAGGCTGCACAACAATTGGTTACATGAGGATCCTTATAGGCGTAGAGTAGAGCCTCATTTTTCCCGAAAGGGGTAACCATCCTCCCACCCCGGTTTACCCTAAGACCGCAGTAACCTTTCTCGCCATCGCCAAGCTTACATTCGTTAGCGCAGAGGTTACATGGTATGCCTCCGGAAGTTTTTGGTGGAACGGCTGGAAGCCCATATCGCTCTCTGACTTTTCTGTGGGCTTCAAGGATGAAAGGCTCAGCTTTCTCAGGGTATCTTCTAATGCAGTCAACGCAGAGTTTAAGGCTTTGCGAGATGAGGCGGCTAGTTTTACCGCAAAGCCTGCAGGTTTCAGGCTTTGAGGATAGCCTTCTAAACCACATTCCCAGCCTATTCCACACCTGCCTACCATAAATCCTTTAGCCTTAAAATGTAGGGGGCCTCCTTCTCAGGAGATTTTGCTCGCCAGCTTGCGGAAGATTCCTGTTAGCCCGCTTAAGGGTAATACTCTTACTGGCATGTTAAGCGGGGTGTGAAGGGTAATATATTGGGGGCTAAGGTTACAGGCCAGCCTCCTCTATAAGCTGGCTTAACATTCTTCTTAGCTCTTCACTTTTCCAGGGAGTTAGTGAGGGAGACCATTCAAAGGTTTTAATTGGCTTGACAACTCTTTCAAGCTGGCTTGTAGAGGCTTCAAGCTTCCTAGTCCCCATGGTTAGCCTAGCCGCGGTGAGGTATCGGCTAGCATCGTAGAGGTGGAGACGCCAAGGCTTTACGCCAACCACTGCTATAACGTTTTCCAGCCCATTCCATGGTAGGGCTATGTCGCAGTAACTTTCCACCACAAGCATGTCGTACCTACGCTTTAAAACCTCGAAAACAGTCCAAACAGCCTTATCATAATATTCTTCGATAACTTGGCCTAGCTCTTCGGGACTGCTTACACCTATAATTTGCTTCGCCCTGTCGAGAAGTTTCTGGAAAATTTTTGAAGTCTGCTTGGAGAAACGCTGCATGGCGGGTTCGTTTAAGGTTAGGAGGAACTCACCTTCAGGGTTCAGGGTTACTCTGTCTAGTAGGAAGGCTGGAAGGCCGTTTAAAGTTACGTCGGCGAGTGAGTCCTCAACCCAAAGCCTATGAAGGGGGTTAATTATTTCTTCAGGTAGGCTTGTAGCCGAGGCTTCCCTCAAAATTTTAGCGTCCATCCCGTACATTCTTCCCTGGCCTAAGGCTTCGTGGACTATTTCAAAATTATACCAGAGGTGGTTTCCTGCTTTCGGCTTAAACCCGCAGACGCTGATTCCCCTTTCCCTTAGCAGGCTTATAAGTAGTCTGGCAATGGTGGTTTTGCCTGAGTCCCTCTCTCTTAAGCCTACAACCAGGATGCAGGGCATGGCTCCCTTCGCTGGAAGCCTTAAAATATTTCTGGCGGCAGTTACCTAAATCTATTTTGGGATGATGAGCGGAGCCCTGAAGAAGGGCTCAGGACCCCCTTGCTGACCGCCAAACCTCAAATGGGAGGTATGGATTTTTGGCCAAGGCTAAGCCTCAGAAAGTTAAGGTTCTGGCCAACTTCTATAGGCTTCTACATCCACGTGTGACGGCTCTCATAGTTTCGGTGGATAAGGAGGGTAAGCCGAACGTTATGGCTTGCTCATGGATTACGCCTGCAAGCATGGAGCCTCCCATGCTGATGGCCCTCCTAGGCGAGCAAAGCTACACGAGAACGCTCATCCAAGAATGCGGAGAATTCACGGTAAACATTCCAGACAAAAAGCTTATGCACCTTATAAGGGTGGCTGGAACTAGGAGCGGCAGAAACTTCGACAAGTTTAAGGCGGCGAAGGTTACGCTCAAACCAGCAAGAAAAGTTAGGGTTCCAATTGTTGAGGAGTGCCCAGCCAACATTGAATGTAAGGTTAAAGCCGTTTATGAGGCTGGGGAATGCCTAGCCTTCCTAGGCGAAGTCCTAGACGCCTACGTTAATCCTAAAGCCTTCCAGCAAGGCCTATGGAAGGTTAAGGTTCCCATGCACGTTTGGGGTTCATGGTTCGCCTATGCTGGGAAACCCGTGAAGGGCTGGTGAAAGGAGCTGACCGGAAAACCCGTGAAAATAGTGATTAAATCGGCCAGCACCGGAAATCTGGAGGCCCAAATAGAGTTTGATGAAAATCCTAAAACGGCTGAGGCTGTGCTTTCAGCTCTTCCTCTCGAGGGGGAAGCCATGCTTTGGGGGGAGGAAGTCTACTTTGAGGTTCCTTTGAAGCTTGAACTTGAAAATGGGAGGGTTCAGGTTTCTTTAGGTGAGATAGCCTATTGGCCTGAAGATGGCTGCATCTGCCTATTTTACGGTAAAACGCCCATTAGTCCCTCGGAAGAGGACATTAGAGCTTACAGCCCAGTTAACGTTTTCGGCAGAATCCTAGGAAATCCTAAAGTGCTTAGAAAGGTGAAAAGTGGGGATAAAATATTGCTGGAGAAGGCTTAGCTCGAAGAAATTAGCAGAATCGCGATGATCGCTAAAACCACGCCTAAAGCCTGCTTAAAACTGAGGGTTTCATGGAGGAGCAGCAGTGAAAGCGCCACGGCAACCACGGGGTAAAGTGCGGATAAAGGAACCACTATGGAGGCTTTCCCACATTTTAAGGCGAGGTAGAAAAGGATGGTTCCAAGGGCTCCGGTTGCTCCCGCTGCAGCCGCATAAATCCAGGCTGCTAGGGGTTCACCTGCTAGTTGAGGCCTAAACCAAAAATAGACTAGAACTGTGAAGGCTAGGAAAACCGTATTGCTCACCACGAAGATCTGATACCAGTCTAAATGGTTTGACGCCAGCTTGACTAGGAAGGACCAAAGCTCCCAAAAAACTATGACAAATATGGATAAAATTAGCCAGCTCATTTCTTCAAACCTCTCCTAGCAGGAAGGAAAAGAGTTGAGAAGAAAAGTAGGGCTGAAACAGCTACGCCTTCACCGCTGAAAATGGTTCCTTCAAAGTTCATAGGTTCAGCGAAATCTGCTGGATGAGTGGTGCATGAAAGATCTAAATTGAAAGTAGGGCTGGAGGAAAAGTTGACGGTGAAGTTCGCGGTAAGAGCTATCTGCTCGTTTAGGAGAGGCCAGAGGATAGGAGTAAACCCGCAGAATAGGTCTAAGAAGAGGTGGGTGGCTACAGCAATTGTGGCAAGCAGGGCGAATAAGCCTCTCCCACGCCGCTTGAAAAATAAGATTAGAGGAACGGCAATCGCCATTACGAATATGATTGAGTGGGTGAAAGACCTGTGGACTTGAAAGAGGATGTCTATGTCTGGGAGTAAGGCGAAGAGGGATAGGAGGAATGCCTGTCTACGGTTTATACCGAAAGCTCTGAATATGGCGAAGGGAACGGCGAAGTGAAGTAGGGGCTCAGCCAAGAGAGTCACCTGCCGCTGTAAAGGCAGATAATCGGGCTAATTTTTAAACTTAATTTAAGGCCGGGGCTTCCCATGATATGGGTTGAAAGCCGACCAAGTATATGTCGTCGTGGTTGAGCCCGAATATCCGGGAAACCTTGGACTAATTGCCAGGGTAATGAAGAACTTCAACTTTGAAAATCTAAGACTTGTAAATCCTAAAGCCGAAATCGGGCCTGAAGCTTTCAAAATGGCCGTGAAAGGGGGAGAAATCCTTGAAAAAGCTGAAACCTACGCCAGCCTGGATGAGGCTTTGAAAGATTTAGATGTAGTGGTTGGAACGACTGCGGTCTGGGCTAGGAGCAGGCTGAACCTTCAAAGAGTTACGGTTTACCCCTGGGAGTTTGCGGGGAAAACCCGCTTGCTTGAAGGGAAAATGGGGATACTTTTCGGCAGAGAAAGCATTGGGCTTAAAAACGAGGAGCTTGCACGCTGCGACCTAGTAGTAACCATACCTGCAAACCCAGCCTACCCGGTTTTAAACGTTTCCATGGCGGCTGCCATCGTCCTCTACGAACTCTATAAAGCTTTAAATGAGCTGCCAGCAGGTCAGAGCCCGATAACTCCCGCTCCACTCGAGCTTAAAGAGAGGCTTATTGAATGCTTCGATAAGCTGGTTTCAAACGGTAGAGTTCAGAGGCATAAAGGGCGCTTAGCCAGTCAAGCCTTCAAAAACCTTGTGGGCAGAGCCTTCATATCAGAGAAGGAAGCCAGAGCCATGTTAAACGCCCTCTATAAACTGTTAAGGATTAGTAAAAGCTGAAACAAGAGTTTCCCGCTGAAAATTAAGGTTGCTCTAGAACTTTTAAAACGCGACAAAGTAATCTTCTTTGGAGCCAATGGGCCATGGCGTTAAAACCGAAGGTTTGCGTGGTAATTCCGACCTATAATGAGCGGGAAAACATTGAGACGATTATTGAGCGGATTTTAAGGGTTACCGCTGAGGCAGGGTTAAACCTTGAAATCCTCGTAGTTGATGATAATTCTCCAGATGGGACAGGCGAACTTGTAGAGGAATTGTCGAAACAGGACAGCCGAATTCACTTGTTAAGGCGTTCTGGCAAGCTGGGTTTAGGCTCAGCCTACAGGGATGGGTTTAGAAAGGCGGTAGAAGAGTTTGGAGCTGAAATCCTAGTTGAAATGGATGCTGACGGCTCCCACGACCCAACCCACTTGCCAGCCATGATAGATAGGATAATTGGGGGATGCGACATCGTAGTAGGCAGCCGCTACATCCAGGGAGGGGAAATCATAGGCTGGGGATTAAAGAGAAAAATCATAAGTTCAGGAGCCAACTTCCTCTCCCGAAAACTATGCGGCATTAAAATTCGAGACGCCACGAGCGGCTATCGGGCGATTAAAGCTTCAACGCTTAAAAAATTGAACCTCGATGAGGTGTCGGCTTCAGGCTACGTTTTTCAGGTTGCATTTCTTTTTCGAGCTCAAAATGCTGGCTTAAAGATTTGCGAGGTTCCCATCGTTTTCAGGGATAGGGTTAGAGCCCGCTCCAAGCTTGGTTTAAGGGAGATGGTGAATTTCTTTTGGACCTGTTTAAAATTGGCGTTTAGTAAAGGTTAGGGAGGCTTGGAAAAACCCATTTTAAACGTGAATAGGCTGGGTAGAGTCAAACAGGAAGAAGTCGAACCTATACTGGAAATTTTAAAAGGCTTCTACCGCAGGCTTCCAGAAAATGAAAGGCCTGAACTGGTTGAACTCTACGTTTATGAGGGTAGGTCGGAGATGCAGGGCTTCCTCAGCCTTGAAGCCGAAAGCCTAGGAGTAATTTACCCACATGATGAAGCCTATGTGGCTATGCATGAAGCCTGGGCGGGTATCCCAAGAATACATGTATGTCTTGAGGATAAAGAAAGCCTTCCAGAAGAGGTTTTCAGGGCTGCCCTCATCCATGAGGCAGCCCACTCAGTGTTGCATGGCTCCCCAGAATACTATGTTGTCACCGTGCCGGAAAACTTGGCAGAAGAATTCTATAAGAGAGGTTTCAGCCGAGAAGAGCTGTTGCATATCGCTTATCTGCTGGCCGTAGCCATAAAGGATCGCGAGGTATCTGAGCTTCTAACCCGACTAAGCTACCAGAAGATTATGAAAACCTTCGCAGACCACATGTTAAAAATTGAGGAAATAGACCAGCAAATATGGAAAATAGCCTCAAAGGAGTCTAGAACAGCCCTCATCTATCTATGCCACATCCTAAAAACTTTAGCATCTCTAAATTCTAAGCCTGAGAAAGCCATTCAAAATTCTGCGGGCTTTTTACCCCTCAAAGCCCGAGAAGCGTTAAGCCGGATAATGGAAGGTATAGGGGGCAAGGGCTCTTTCTACGAGAAAATGATTCACGCTTTAAAGCAGACCCTAACAGCGTTCAACGGCCTGCACCCATAAAAGTTTTTAACGGTTATCCAGCGCTTTTACGAGTTTAAGCTTCTTCTTTCAAGGTAAACCTCAATTATCCTTAAAAGCTCGGCTTCAAATCTCTCCTCTCTAAAATAATATACCATAGCCCTTAATTCTTCAGCTACCCTAACATTCCAGGTCTGCAGGGCTTCCCTAATTTTGCTTGCTGCCTCCTCCACCTCATCGTATCTCCATTCCTTTGGCACAAATTCTCGCGGCCCTCCTGAATTATGGGCTATTGGTATTAGTCCCGCGGACATGCCCTCTGCAATGGAGATTCCAAAGGGTTCGCAGACCGTTGGGTGGAAGAGAACTTTAGCCATTTCCAATATTGCCTTTTTTGTCCAATCGCTTGCAGAAGGTAAATAGGTGAACCTATCAGTGAGGCCTTCCTCCCTACACCTTTTTAGAATATTTTTAATGATGTAGTCATATTGCGGATTATAGTAGCCTACTAATATGAAGTGGGCTTCAGGAACCATTTTGCACAGCTCCGGTAAAATTTCAAGGTTCTTCTTGGGGTTTAACCCCGAAATAGTTACTACAACATTCTTTCTATCGCCTTGCTTAACCCTGTAAAAGTGTATTGGGACCGGAGGATAGAGAAGCTCAGACGATTTCCCGTAGAATTTTCTAATTAAAGATTGGGTGTATTTTGAGTTGGCAATAAACAAGGCATTTGATGCAACTATCTTGTTAAGTGGGATTTCAAGCATTTTGGAGGCAAAATTGAATATGCCTCCCCCATCGAAGAAAATATTATCTTTTACAGGTAAACATACATCGTGGCCTGCTGGAGGCTGAACATATACTAAGTCTGCAAAAACATAACTATCGCTTGTAAAGATCAAATCATAAGCGTCTTTAACCAGGTAAGGATATAAAGCAAAAAGAGTGTAAGACAAATCTTTGGGGAGGAAAGAGCGATTAAGCAAACTATCATCGAAATAAACGGTTTTCACGAAAAACTTCTTCTTTAAGGTTCTCAAAATAACATGTTCAGCATACCTTGCACCAGTAATTCTCTTGTTTGATAAAGCTGGAAACAGTATCCTAGGTAAAGTAGTGGCCCTCTTATCGTCAAACGAAGCTACCGCGTTTTTTCGTTCAAATAATAGTTTTAATAGGTCAAAATTTCGGACTTATGGAAACCAAAGGGGCCTTCACCCCCTTTAGTTTCCATAAGTCGGGCATTATTTGAGAAGTATAGGATGATTATAAAGATTTCAGGCTGAAAGCTAATTTTTACGTTTGAAATGGTTTAGAGGCGCTGTGGCAACCCCTATAACTCTGTCTGCACCTCCATAATACACTACAAGATTTTCGTTAACTATGGCGTGACCGCAAGAGAATACGACATTCGGAGCCACGCCTTTACGTTCATACTCTTCTTCCGGCTCTAAGATTGGCTCCTCACATCTGTAAAGCACGTGTTCAGGTCTTTCCTTATCTAAGAGCGCGTAGCCAAGCCTATACGTCCAAGTTTTAGCTTCAACCCCGTGATAGATTAGAAGCCAGCAATCATCCAATTCGATTGGAGGCCCTGCAGCCCCGACTTTTGCATCATCCCAGTAGCCTGGCCTCGGCTTTAAGACCTCGTAATGATCATACCAGTGTATCCCATCGTAAGAGTAAGACAGCCAAATATGCTCACTCATCCACATAGGTCTATGGAGTAGGGCGAGGCGTCCATTAATACGTTTAGGGAAAAGAGCAGCATTCCTATTGTGAACTCCTACAAGAACGGGAAGTAGGAGGCGATGCCTGCTCCACGTCCACCTCTTATTAATAAAGTCCTGCATAGATATGGTTGAAACGGCAA
>CAZAJK010000047.1:0-7981 GCA_964485425.1 uncultured Candidatus Bathyarchaeia archaeon
GCCATTAGACTTATGGCTGAATCCCTGGGATTTCCTGAATCCCTGGTAAACCTATCCTTTGGGAGATTTAACTACGATTATAGGCTAATCAAGGACGAATGCTTAAAGACTTTAAGGAGGTTTGGAATAATTCTAACCAAGCCAGCTTTAGAGGAAATATTAAGGCTGGGAAGTTAAAAACCTTTACATAAACAGAGATCATATCATAGAGGAAAACTTTAAATTTGCAGTAGAGCTACTGTGCTCCAAGATTTCCCGGGTAGACCTCGACTTGACAATATGGGATTTAAACATGTTTCTGGTATTGGGAGGCTAGGATGGCTAGGTCTAAAATGTCTATTCTGCCGTCGTGGTTTAGGTCGGCTTTGGGATTAAATCTTGGAAGCCCCTGCCTAGCGCCGTAAGACTTTCTTAAAACCATTAGGTCTCGGATGTCAACTTTGCCGTCACCCGTAATATCAGCCTTCGCTAGGGCCTCCCTTCCTTCGAAGCCTGGCTTGACTTGCTCCCCACCGGGCTTTTCTTCCTCCCCAACAACCTCTTCTGCTGGTTTAGGCTTTTCGGAGAGCTTTTGGAGGTTAGGCTTCACCCGCCATACCGAAGACCACCAGGAGCCTGCGTAAAGGTAGCCTCCATCAGAAACCCATAGAATATTCCTAATCAGCCTCGTCTTTAAGCCCTCATTGTATGGGTAGCATTCCACGCTTCCTTCAGCCGCCCTCACATCTTCAAGCCTAACATAGTATATGCCTGCACCATGCCATCCTACCGACGAGATGAAGGCTACCCCGCCCTCCCATGCAACCTCAAGGTCGGTGAAGTTTTCAGGCTCCCCCTCAGAGGTTGGCATAAGCCTGAGAGTTTTCCACTCCGGCTTACTAGCAGATATATCCGGGCAGTAAAGCAGCTTTCCCGAGGCTTCAAGGGCTAGAACCTCACCTGAACTGCTTAGACATAGGGATACCACGCCTCTCCCAGTGGTTCCGCGTTCGGGGTAAACTTGCTCCCAAACGGTTTCTCCACCATTTTCCAATAGGTTTTTAGCCCGGAAGATTCGGCTGGGCCCATACCAGAAGTAATGGTCGTTGCCGAAGCTTCCCTTAAATAGAGGTTCACCCTCATAGGTGGAAGCAAGCCACCAGTCTACCCCGTTAAGCCTCCCATGGGCGATCTTGTAAATTCCCCCAGAAGATGGAAGCCCACGGCTTGAGGTGAAGGTTTCACCTGTCTTCAAATCGTAGACGGCAACACCCCCTTCCTGGAGGGCTAGGACCACCCTACCTTCAACTATTATCCCGTAAACGGCTGGGAGGTCGAGGAGCTGCTTAGCTCCCCTGTATACTGGTTTACCGAGGCTTCGCGCCTCCCTTAAGTATTGGGTTGAAACTGCGAGGAGGCCGTGACGCTTCCTTTGCGGGGTTTCCTCGGGGCCTGGGAAGCCTGTTACGAGGAGGAAGCTGGCCTCATAAGTTTTGCCGTCAACGTCTATGGTTAGGTTAACGTCTGCCGGAATGGGTAGTGCACACCATGGGAAGCAGACGCGCAGCCCGCCTGGGTTTACGTCTAAGCCGTCATCCCAGCTTCCTCCATGATCATAGCTTAACTCTATTCCTGACTGGCATAGGACAACTAGGGTTCCCGGGAGCTTGCCCCCTTCAAGGTAGGAAACCTCGTTGACGCAGTCTCCGTAGAGGCCGCTGTAGGATTGCCTCCAAGTTTTCCCGCCATCATCTGTCTTTAAAACGCAGAGGAAGGAGTAGGAGCATGTGTAAGCTGTTTTAGCGCCTGGAACACCGTTGAAGTATACCTTGTAGGCTTCCTCATCTTCACCTTCACCATGCTTATCAATGGCGATGAAAGCTCCCCAACCACTTCGAGCGTAGGAGTGAAGCCAGCCTTCTTCCGGGCTCCAGGCGGCAACCCCGAAGGCTGCCTGATGCCCCTCAGGAAGCGGGTAGATGCCTACAAGTCTTCCAGGTGAACCCCACCAAAACCTGTCGGGGTTATAGGGGTCAACCTTTACCTCCGAGATTACAGGTGTGCCTGGTAGGCTTAGAGGCTGAGCGGCAGCCTCCAACGGGTTAAGTCTAACCCAGCTCCAGTTTTCTCCGTCAAATTCCCCACGGTAAATCCAGTCGCTGTAGGTTCCCACATATACGATGTCGTTTTCCACAGCGCAGTCTACTGCCGTGGTCTCAAGGTCTAAAATTTTCTTCCAACTCCATTCGCCGTTTAGGTTTGTAGCCATATAGAGGCCGTCGGGATATTTGGAAACGAAGAGGGTTGGGCCTAGGCCTTTAAAGTCTGGGTCGTAAGCCAGCCTGATAACCTTCTTACCTGCGGAGGGCTTACCCGGTGGAAGCTCATGTTTATAGACTTTCCAGCCCTCAGACCCCTCATAAACGAGCTCGTAAACCTCGTTTAACTCCCTTGCCTTCAAGGTTTTCAGGCCTAGGTAAAGGTGGCGGCTGTCTAAGGCCACAATAGAAACTATGTCGTAGTATTCTTCCCCGTCGATTTCACGTAGCCCCGTCGTTATGGGCTCCCAGGATTCCCCATCGTCTAGGCTGAACATTAAGCCCCTCCCCCTACCTACTCCGGCGAAAAGCACGCCTTCAGCTTCAGCCATAGCCGTGAAACCTATGTCTACGAGGTTTGGCTTTGAAATTCTAGTCCAGGTTCGCCCTCCATCCGTGCTTCGGAAAGCAGAGTTAGCCGTAGCCGTGATAACGGTATGTTTAGAGGTGACAAAGATGAAGTAGTTGTCTCCACCATCCGGACCTATGTTAACCCAAACATCTTCTTCAACGCTTGGTAAAACTACTTTAGCTTCCTCTTCCTCCTCCTCAACTAGTTCAGCCGCCTCTTCAACCTCAGCCTTAAAGGCTTCGGTTAAGACCATTTCTAAGTCTGCATCCCAACAGTCATAGTATACTCGGTCAGCCATTTCAAGCATGGAGGCCTGCTCGATGAGCTTACGCTCCCCAAAGTTTAGCTTCCAGTCGGATAGAACTAGGTCCCTAACGTTGGTGAAAGTTAATTCCACGTTTGCAGGGTTGTCGCTTCCCTCAACCTTCCTGCCCGTCACGTATTCTAGGTAGCACTTGTCAGGGTTTAGCCTAACCCAGAAACCTCTACTCTTGAAGCCATTATAGTTCACAACTATGTTGGGGTAGTCGGGGCTTGGACACATATGCTCCTTAAGGAAGCCTAGCTGCATGATGCGAAGCCAGGAAGCCTTTTCGGCTAGGTCATCGTAGTGGGGGCCAAGCTCCCTCCAACTCCAGAAATCTTCAGTCTCCTCAACATTCATCACTTGGGGTGGAAGCCGCTCAAGCAGGCCCCTCTCAGCTGCAGCTTCAATCACCAGCCTAGAGTAAACTTTTCTCAGCTCACCTCCTAAAACAACCCTCCAAGGGGTAAAAATGAAGTCCTCATCGGCTTCAAGCACACCATCTCCGTCGATGTCGGTTGAGGGGTTTGGAAGGTTACCCTGATAGGTGGGTATGCCATCTCCATTATTGTCGAGGTAGAAGCCCACCGTACTGTCGTAGCGTAGGTTTGAGAAGTCGATGGTGCAGGCTGTCTCAGTGCAGGAGCCTTCCACGTACTGACGGTTCCGATAATCATTCCATGGAAGCCCATCTCCATCCCCATCCGTTTCAGGATCAGGATCGTCTCCAACCCTACCAAGGTCGGTTGTCGCCAGGAAGCTTGTAGGAGGACTCTCATAGAAGACGATGTATTTTACGCCGTGAAGCTCTGAGCCGTAGCGGGCTAGGGTTAAAGCCGCTGTAACGCCGCCGTAGGAGGAGCCGTAAAGGCCGATGTTATCGGTTAGCACAGGGTAATCTGCGTAGTCGCTTATCAGCTTGCCAGCACCATTACGTATTTCACCTTGAGCGAAACGTATTACAGCCCGCAGGGCGTCAAGGCAGGCATCACCCCTATAATCATATTCGCCTCCACTCTTAACGCTCAAAACCTGGCTAGCCGAAACACGTACTTCTTGGCTTCCACCCGGAAAAATGAAATTAAGCCAGATCATGCCTTTAGGATCCCAGTCTGGGTCGTAGAAGCCTAGGAAGCCCGGCTTAACTCCCCCACACACGTAGATGGCGATGGGCGCCCCACCGGGATATCGGGGCTCCTTTGGGAAGACTGCTCTAACAACTACGCCCTCATCTCCTGCTGAGCTGCAGGGGACCCAAAAGATGTAATAGTAATACTTCTCGAAGGTGTAGGGTCCATACTCTTCCGGCAGGGCTTCAGGGGGAGAGGCTGAAGCCGCTTCAGGCTGAGGCAAATATGAGAGAAGCATTAAGGCTGTCAGGGTTAACATTAACGTTTTAACTTTGAGGCTTTGCGGCTTCATGCCGCCGAACCCCTTAAACCTAAATCTTAGTTAGCTTCTTAAAGGCAAAAATAAATTATTCATGCTTCAAAACGGGTAGGAGCTTTTAAATACTGGTTACCACGCTTTATTTTCCTTTTTTCCGTGGTGGAGGGATTAACGGTTGAGGCTTAAGGCTAAGGAAATAGCCTACGCGGGAGTCTTCGGAGGCTTCGCCTTCGCCCTGAGAGCTTCAAACCTAGTAATTCCCATTGGAGGACCCTTCGTCATCGACCTTAGAGGCATTCCGGGAGCAGTTGGCGCAGCCCTCTCCGGACCCCTAGGCGGAATAATAGTTGGCTTGCTGGCAGGGCTTCCAGCTAAATACCCCATCGTCGACGTTCCAGCCTTTATCGTCGCCTATTTCCTCGTAGGCCTTCTAGCCAGGCTTATTAAACGAAATGAGCTGAAATTTCTCTCGGCTCTAGCCGTTTTGGCAGGCTATCCGGTGGCAGCCTTCATCGTTTGGGCTATAGGGCTTCTCCCAAGCTTCACCATAGCTTTAATGCTTGTGTTGCCTAGGGCGGCGGTGATAATCCCTATCCAGCTGGCCATCCTTTACGTGATCTTTAAACGTGTTTCACCTATTCTGGGCAGACCGGAAGGTTAATAGAGGGCAGGGAGGATTTCCAGCTAAATCTTTATGAGGCTTAAAGTCTTGAATGCGCTGAGAGACCCCTTAATAGCCAGATTTAAACGGTTAGCCTTAAGGCTTGCCTCCAAATATGGGGTGAAAGTCTTAAGCATCGTGCTTTACGGTTCAAGAGCCTACGGGGCTCACAGGCTTAGCAGCGACTACGACTTTTTCATCCTACTTGACGGTGAACCCTCCCTTTACAAGTTCACCCAGTTCAGCGGGGAACTCAGACTTATGGCTAACAGGCTTGACAGGCTTAACAGGATAAAAATTTACGTCAACACGCTTGAAGCCTTCAAGCGTATCATGCGGGAAAACCCGGTGCTGGGAGCCTTCTGCTACGTCATCGCCACTATGGGTAAACCCCTATACGACCCAAACAAAACCTTCAAAAAACTTCAAGCCGAAACCTTAAAACTACCCCCAAAGGAGAAAGCTGAATACGTTAAAAAATGTCTAGCTGTAAGCCGTAAACTAGGCTCAGAAAAATGGGTGAAGCATTGGAAAGAGCAACTTGAAAGAATGAAACAGCATTTATAAGGCTAATTTGGAGAAAAGATGCACCTCTAGCCTTTAAGACTACAGCAAGCCCACCTGCATAGTCATAATGGCGTGGGATAGCACTATTGCATCTACCTTTTTAAGTTTAGCATCTAACAGGCGGGCGTTAAACATGACAGGTTAATGGTAGGTGCCAGCGTCAAATAGAATTTTCGTCCTTTCACCTTGGCTTTTAAACTGTTTTCCATGTCTTTTAGCCTTACCCTGCAATTTCAAACATGCTTTTTCAACGATCAACCCAGCAGGTATAACTAACATAGCGGTTAAGAGAAGTCTGACCGTCATGAACTCTAAACCTAAAAATTGCAGTTCTACTAGCTCTTGGGGGAGTTTGATGCAAGACCAGGCTGAAAGGAAAATCACGACATTCGCTATTCTTGCACCTCTTTTGAGTAGGGCTGCGGCAATGGGGAAAGCCAGATAGGCTGGCCCTGTGGGAAGCATTCCCAGAACGATGGAGAGGAGAAAACCCTTAGCCCCTGAAGTTTCCCCTAAATATTTCACCACAAGTTCTCGAGGAAACCAGACGAGAAGAAGGCCTGCCAAAATTAATACGCCAGGCAGAATCCACAATACCTCAGCTAGACTCAGCTAGAATAAAAGCCGATAGCAGATACGGTTTGCGGAAATTTTTCAGGCATAAGCAGGCTAAAAACCATGAAAAGAAGTAGTGAAATAATTAGGATAAGGACTCCTCTTAAAGCCCTGCTTCTTTCCGGTTTCTCCCTCACAACAGCCACCCCATGAGGAAGGCTATGGTAAGCGCCACTCCAAAACAGCAGATATTTCTCAGTAGGGTGATTAGGCCTCCCAAGATTTTCACTTCGAGGGGGAGGGTAGCTAAGCCTATCATGGTAAGTGTAGTTATGAAGGCGGCTACCGCCCCAGCTTCTGCACCGCTTCGAAGGAGGAAACCCGCTAAAGGGAAAGCTATGAGGGAAGGCATATGAACTATGGTGCCGATCAGAGCTGCAGTGAGAACCCCTCTCAGCCCTGCCTCTGCACCTATGAAACTTGAAATTGCATCGAAGGTTAAAATGCTGGAAATGATTCCTATAACCACGGTAACCAGAAGGAATAATGGTAGAAGCTCCACCAGCATGCGCATTGAGGCAGCTAAGGCTTTAAAAGCTCTAACTTTATCTTTCCACAAGGCTAAAAATAAAAGCAGAAGCATAACTAAGTCAACAATTAAGGCTGCAACCTGCAAACCATCAGCCTCCAAACTAAGGGTAGGGTAAACATTAAGCCTTAAATTAGAGGCAAAAGCATTTAAATAAATTCTAAGAGACTTTAACGGAAGAGGCTTTTCGCTCTTCTCCTATGAGGCTTTTAGGCTTCATTCCAGTGAATTTTCTTAAAGCTTTAAGAACAATTGAAATAATGTTAGATTGTTTCCGACGGTTAAGAGGAAGGCTGAGATGTTTTACGTCGCCATTTTGGCTTTATTTTTCCTGTTTATTTCGCTCGTTTTTTCTATGCTCGGTTTGGGTGGAGGCTTAGCTTACGTTCCATTGTTAGTTTTGGCGGGCTACACCATTAAAGCGGCTAGCTTGATAAGTTTGTTTGCTATACTTTTAGCCTCCTTCTCGGCATTTCTAGTGTTCTTTAAAAGTGAAAGGTTTAACTGGAAGCTAGCCGCGGTTATCGATCCTCCAACAGACATAATGGCCTTCATTGGAGGCTATTATGCGAATCTTCTACCTGAAAAGCTATTAACTATTTGTTTTAATTACAATAATTTGCTCGCCGGGATATTAATGGTTAGGAGACTTCGATTCAGGCAGTTAAAAAGCGAAAGACTTGTTTGGAGGAGAAATTTCAAAGGCAGGGCTTACACGGTGAATATACCTTTAACATGTTTAATGACAGGCATAATAGGTTTTTTCGTTGGCATGGTTGGAGTTACTGGTGGGGTGTTTAAAATCCCAATAATGGTTTTACTCTGCGGGGTGCCAATAGACATCGCCATTGGTACCTCTTCAGGTATGGTTTTCTTAACAGCTCTCTTCGCATTTATAGGACATCTGTCAACCGCTGGAAACGTTAACTGGTTACATGTGATTCCCATTGGAGCTTCATGTCTGATAGGGGGGATAATTGGAGCGAAAATATCGGTGAAAGCTGGAAAAGAGAGATTGAGGAGCGCCTATGGAATCTCAATGTTTATGCTTGCTACTTTAATACTTATAAGAAAAATCATGGTAACCCCGTAATGCTCACCTCATTTTTAGATGGGGTCGTATGGGTAGACCTCTAGTTTGCCTGTTGACCAAGCACCCTTAAATAAAAAGGTAGACGGCTTAGAGGAGGGGTGAGAATTGAATTTGGAATCTGGTGCTCCGGGCGGGATTTGAACCCGCGACCCCCGGCTCGAAAGGCCGGGATAC
>CAZAJK010000048.1:0-7545 GCA_964485425.1 uncultured Candidatus Bathyarchaeia archaeon
AGCCTCCAGCAATCTTCCGCGCCACATCCACCACCTTCCCCGTGAAAAGCTCAACGCCTCCGGAGACATGCAGTAAATGGTCTAGTGGTGAGCGGCCCATCTCCTTGGCTTCACGAACAGCCTTACCAAGCTTTAGGGCTAGGGAAACCGTTCTAGGGATAACAGCCTCCCTAGCCTGCTTCCCCGTCATCGGGTAGATGGCAACCCAGGCAATACCTCCAAACTTGATGGTCACCACCCTAGCTATTTTCTCAGCCCAATAGCCGTCTAAGGCGCTTATGAGGAGGCTGTTCCCCTTCTCGTCAGCCATGCTCATCGGGGAAACGCTGACCCCATGGGTGAAGAAGGTGACCATCTGAAGCTCTGGGAAGGCTCTGCCCATCCCATCTCCATCAATAATGGGGATCCCTGCTAGAGCTCCAACAGCCAGCGGAATGGTCGAGTTAATCCCCCCAGCCTCAATGGGAATAGTAGCATAAGCTTTCTTCCCCATGTAAGCCTCAAGAATGCGGAGGGCGTTTAAAGGCTCGGAGCCGTTGGGAAGCTTCTCAACAAGCACGACAGGCGTCCCCATACCGGCTGTAGGAACCACGAAGGCTTCCTCAGGCACCTCTTCAAGGTCGATTAGCTGGATCCGCCTACCCCGGCGGAGGGCTTGAAGACACATGAGTTTCCCTAGGTATGGGTCGCCTCCCCCACCGCTGCCTAAGATGGCTGCCCCAACCGCTACGTCCTCAACATCCTGCTCCTTAAGCTCATACATCGCCTTCCCCAGCCTTATCAGGTAACCCTAGTCTTCTCCGGCGGAGTTGGATACTTAAGCCTACTCTGGGTTAAGCCAAGCCTCACCAGGGCTTCCGCCACCATTAGGGCTGCGGGGGCAGGGTCTACTACGGGAACCCCTAAAGCCTTCTGAAGCTCCTCAGCCATTCCAATCATCCCCGTGCAGCCCAGGATGATGGCTTCAGCCCCATCCTGCTCAATGGCAGCCCTACCCTGCTCCTCTAAAGCCCTTTTCACCTCGTTCCAACGCTTCTCCAGATCGAGCACGGGAACCTCAATGGTTCTAACAGAGGCCACCTTATCCCTTACCCCATATTTTAGGGCGAGATCGTGGAATAGGGGGACCACGTTTCTCAGAATGGTTACCACCGAAAACCTGGAGGCAATGGTTGAGGCTAAGGCCATTGAAGCCTGACATGGCCCCACAACAGGGATTTTAACTATTTCCCTTGCAGCTTCAAGGCCTGGGTCTCCCATGCAGTCTATGATGGCTGCGTCGAAGCCCTGACTCTCAGCCTTCTTAGCTAGTTCAAGGATTCCTGGAACGGCCAAAGCTTCATCGTAGGCTGACTCGATGCTGGCAGGCCCCTTCTCCAAGCTTTCCACATGGATTTCCGTGTCTTTAGAGGCTACCCTCGCCAGCTCTTTCAGAGTTATTTCCTCATAAACGGGGTGTTTAAGAATGGGAAGTATTACGAAGACCTTCAACCCTTCCTCCTCCCAAAGGTTTAGAAGCTTAGCTTAAAAATATCTTAACTGTTGCCACAGGCATATTAAGCTTCAAATAGAGGCTAAAAAGTTAGGAAAGTTTTAAATTCGCACAAAGCCTCAATAATGTTTCTTTGGCGGTTAACCATGACTGAAGAATCTAAGAGCAGACTGGTGGACTATGAGAGGGAGCCTGTGCCTGAAGAGAAGCGACGTAACTGGATGGAGTTGGCCTCCGTCTGGGCTGGCATCGCCGCCTGCCTTGCAGCCTTAATGTTTGGAGGCGTCATGGGCTACCACTTCAGCATCGCCGACGCCGTCCTAGCCACGGCCATAGGCTACGTGTTCTCCACCACCATCAACATCTGCACGGGCATCGTAGGGTATAGGACAGGCCTATCCACAGCCTTCGTCTCTAGGTTCGCCTTTGGAAACTGGGGTTCAGCCATCATAGCTCTGGTCTTAGCTATGGGCAGCTACGGCTGGTTTGCCGTTCAGACAGGCATGTTCGGCGAAACTGCAAATGCAGCCTACCAGATGATAACAGGGCAGGGCTGGAGCTCGCTGGGCTTCATCATCATTGGAGGAATACTGATGACCTTGACGGCGGTGATAGGCTATAGGGCTATCGCCTGGCTGAGCGTTGTCGCAGTGCCCTTAATGTTCGCCCTCATGGTTGGCTCCCTATACTTGGTGCTTCAAGCCCACCCCTGGGAGGAAATCGTTGCAACGCCCCCTCCAGGCCCGCCCCTACCGCTGGGTGTAGGGATTTCTATTGCTGCGGGAACCTACATGGTTGGAGCCACCATAGGGCCTGACATTTACCGGTATGCTAGGCGTCCACGAGACGTTATCGTCGCCTCCATCGTAGGTTTCTTCGCCGCCACGGTTGCCATCGTCAGCATAGGCGCCATCCTATCTCATGCTGTGGGCGAGTGGGACCTGGTCAAAATCATGATTACGCTGGGCTGGGGTCCCATAGCCATGTTCTTCCTAATCATAGCTCAGTGGACAACCAACGACAACAACCTATATTCGGCTGCCCTAGCCTTAGCCAACGTTTTCCGAAGCCCTAAGTGGCCTAAATGGAAGCTAACCATGATAGCTGGAGCTCTCGGAATTGCTTTGGCTGCCGCAGGCATCTATGGGCAGTTTGTAAACTGGCTAATGTTCCTCTCAGCCCTCATCCCAGGCATTGGAGGCGTCTTCATAATAGACTTCCTCATCAACCGGCACCTATACACCTGGGACAATATTGGAAACGTTAGGCTCTTCAGGCCGCTGGCAATCCTAGCCTGGGCTATAGGCTCCCTTATAGGGGTCATGACTACGGCTCCACCTGTAGGCTTAGGCCTCTTCCAGCTTACCACCATCTCAGCCTTAGACGCCTTCCTGGTTGCTGCCGGCCTTCAAGCGATTTTCAGCATAATTCAGCGGGGCTCACCCAAGCCAATCTAAAACCTAAGGGGAAAGTCCCCTCCAAATTTTTCTAATTTCTTAGCGTTTTAAGCCGTGAATTAGGATAGCCTGCCTTCCAGTCTTACTCCAAAACTTGAGGAGAACTTGGGGGTCTGCTTTAAGGTATGGACCCACATCGGGGTCGTGGATGTAAATGTATTTTTCGTCGTAGCCTACAACCACGATGCTATGCCTATAGCTTCCCACCACAATCCGGAGGATTACGGGATTCCCTTCGTCGATTTCAGCTTTAATGTCCTCAAGGCTTAAGCCTCCTCTACGCTCAACCTCCACGTATCGTTTAAGAAAGTCAAGCATGGCGGCATCCTCAAAGGCTTCAACCCCAGCATTATGAACATCATCCTGTGAAACCTGGAAGCCATAATACTGGAGAACCATGCTGGCTGAAGCCTCTGAACAGTAGAGGGGCTTCTGCCTCACGAAGGGAACCTCCAAAAACTTGGCTGAAACATCGCACCCCATGTCTACGTAAAGCCTTTCCGGCTTAGATTCAAGGGTCGACCATCCGCCCCAGGCAAACAACATTCCCACCGCCATCAGGAGGACTGCCAGGAAAAGAATAGGCTTTAGGAAGGGGGAACTGTTCAGCCTCAATTTTTCCCTAGGCCTCCAGGTATTAGGATAGCTGCCTCAAGGGCTAAGCCTGCTGAAGCCTCCTCCAGCCTTAGCCTTCTCAGCTTTTCAAGCAGACTTTGACTTCTGGAGGCTAGGAGGGCTAGGTCCAAGTATAGGATTAAGGGTTTAGGAGGATTTCCTCCCTGAGCCAGCCTCCAGTAACGCTTAATATCCCCTCTAATTTTGGTGAGCCTCTCCTGCTCAAAGGTCTGAGGGTTGAAGCCTGGCCTCCAAAGTTTTTCCGCATGGGTTACCGACCAGCCATAGGCATCTAAAACCGTGTAGTCGACGATTCTGAAGTGAAGCTTCCAGCCTTTATCGTCCAGCGAAGACTTCGACTCAACGGTTTCCACGGCTAAAGGCTTAAGGTCTTCGGCGGCTTTTTCACCCACAGCCAGGATGGGGCTAACATAGGCTGAGGCTAAAACCACGGCTTCCACAGCCTCACCTGGCAGGGAAAACTCTTCTGAGAAAAGCTTAACTAAGCCTTTAAGCCCTTCAACCGGGTAAAAGGCTTCAAGCAGCCGTGAGAAGCCCCCACGTTTTCTAAGCTCAGCCAAACTTGGGGGAACAGCTAGGTCCCTATATTTGAAGCGTCGCATAAGCCAGGCTAGAGATTCCTCGACACCCGGCTCGTCAAGCCTCGCAAAAACCATTCCTCTAAGATTCTTCACTGTGGCGGCATATTTGGAAAACATGCCAGCCACCTAAAGCCTTTTCACCGAAAGGCTTCATGGTAAACCTAAAGGATAAGTTTACCGTTGGCTGAGGCTGTTGACCCTTCAAACAGTAAAAGCCTATCTTGAGCTTGTTAAGCCTAGGGTTAGCGGCCTCCTAGCCTTCTCCGGGCTTACGGCCGGTTTAACCGCCTACCGGATGGGTTTAGCATCCTGCAGCCTTCCAGTTTTCGCTTTAGCCATGGCAGCCCTAACTCTTGGGATCTTTGGAGCTAACGCTGTAACCTGCTATATAGACAGGGATATAGACGCGCTTATGGAAAGAACCAGGCATAGGCCTCTACCGTCGAAAAGAGTTTATCCTCCATGGAAGGCTTTAGCCTTCGGTTTAACCCTCTCCCTGCCAGCCTTAACCTTCCTAGCCACCCTAAACCTCTACTCAGGCCTATGGTTTGCCTTCGGCTTAGCTGACAGCACCATAATATACAACCTCCTAACCAAGCGTAAAACCCCGTGGAACATTATCCTTGGAGCGCCGGCTGGCGGAGCGCCAGCCATGGCAGCCTGGTCGGCTGTTTCAGGTCAACCTTTCCATCCCGTGCCCTTTCTAATGGCAGCTTTAATTGTTCTCTGGACTCCAGCCCACATTTGGAGTTTAGCTATCCGCTACGCTGAAGACTATCGGAGGGCTAATGTTCCTATGCTGCCAGCCCTCACTAGTTTCGATAAGGCAGCCAGATGCATAGCTTCAACCACCCTGCTACTTCCTCTCTTCTCAACCCTGCTAGGGCTAGCTGGAGGCTTCCAACCGCCATACCATCTCCTAGCCCAAACCTTGAATGCAGCCCTAATTTTCCTAGCCTTAAAACTTGTTTTGAAGCCCTCGGAGAAGGCTGCCTGGAAACTCTTCAAGTTTACAAGTCCATATTTGGCTGTTCACCTTCTGGCTCCACCCCTCTTTGCAGGCTAGCCGCTACCATTAAAAGTTTCAAGAGTTATAGAGTTCAAGAGGGATGCAGGCTTCACCCTCCTATGGTCTAGCCGTCACCGTTTTAGCTTGCCTCATAGTTTTCATCCTCACGTGGATGCTTACCTCTCTAGCGGTATTTATGGCTGGAAGGGTGGTGGTAGGCTCTAGGGCCACCTTCACCAAAAGCTTAGCCCTAATCTTTCTTGGAGGCCTCTTAATAGCCGGCTTCCAGCTCCTAGCCCCCATGTTTCTTAACCCCATTTTCAGCTGGCTCCTAGCCTTCCTCCTCTGGATTGGACTCATCAAAACCTTCTTTGGGACAGGGTGGCTTGGAGGCTTCGCCATAGCCATCCTAGCCTCCATCATGCTTATGGTTCTGGTTTTCCTGGCAGCGGTTGCGTTTGCACTGGTTGGGCTTGCTGTACCCTTCCTCCCCAAGACGCCTATTCAACCTTACATGCCAGTGGTGTAGGAGGCTTGAACAGGGGTTTAGCGGTTGCAATCACGGTTCTCTTGGCTCTCTCAGTAGGCTTAAACCTCGTAAACTATTATTCCAACCAAAACCTTCAGAGGGAAATCTCCAACCTCAAAGGCCAGTATGCTGAGGTAAACCAGCGGCTTCAAAGCTTAAGTCAAACCCTCACGGCTTTAAGCACGCCTCCCCCTCCGGCAACCGTAACGGTTACAGTTACGGCTAAACCCCAGAAGGCTGAACTCACCCCTCAAGAAATTTTTGAGCTAGCTGAAAACTCGGTGGTTCAAATTCTGGTTAAAATTTACACGCCTTTCGGGGTTGAGGAAGCCCAGGGCTCAGGCTTCGTCTATGACAGGGAAGGCCACATCATCACCAACAACCATGTGGTTGAGAATGCTGCAAGCATTGAAGTCCGCTTCGTAGATGGCTCCTCCTATGAGGCTGAAATCGTAGGCACAGACCCCTACAGCGACCTAGCAGTCATCAAGATAGAGGCTGCCGGGGGGAAGCTTAAGCCTCTTCAGCTTGGAGATTCCTCGAAGCTTAAGGTTGGGGATACCGTTTTGGCGATTGGGAACCCCTTCGGCCTCAGCGCCACCATGACCAAAGGTATAGTGAGCCAGCTTGGAAGGCTTCTCGACGCTCCGGGAGGCTACCTCATCGTGGATGTAATCCAGGTGGACGCCGCCATCAACCCTGGAAACTCTGGAGGCCCCCTGCTAAACCTTAAAGGTGAAGTGGTGGGTGTGAATACGGCCATCGTGTCTCCTACCGGGGCTTTCGCCGGAATAGGCTTTGCCATCCCTTCCAACACGGTTAAACAGGTGGTTCCAGACCTCATAGCCAGAGGCTATCATCCGCATCCATGGGTTGGAGTTAAGGGGTTGGATGTCACACCAGCCTTAGCCAAAAAGCTTAACCTCCCAGTTGAACACGGCTTCCTCATAACTGAGGTTTTAAGGGGGAGCCCGGCTGAGAAGGCTGGCCTCCGCGGAGGGAACAGATACGCCGTTGTGGAGGGGAGACGTATTCCTATAGGCGGAGACATCATCATAGGCGTCGACGAGGTTGAGGTGAGGGGGATAGTTGACATTTTGCTGTATTTGGAGCGGAACGTAAACATAGGGCAAAAAGTCGTCTTCCACATTATAAGGGATGGTGAGCGATTAGACGTGCCAGTTATAATTGGGGAGAGGCCTCCTCCCCCTTAGGCTCACCGTGGTAAAGTTAGATTTTATATATGGAGGATTGCTTGAAAAATGATTACCCTAGCAGGGCTGGGGTTTGCCGGGGGAACCGGGTTTGTCGCTTGAAGCCTTAAAAAAGATTAGAGAGATTGAGGAGCAGGCGAGGAAGATTCTCGAGGAAGCTGAAGTTAAGGTTACGGAGATTATGAGGAGGGCTGAGGAGGAGGCTGAAGCCATTAAGAGGGAGGGAGCTGAAAAGAGCAGAATTGAGGCTGAGAAAATCCTGAGGGAGGCTGAGAAAGCCTTAGAGGAGAAAATACGTCAACTTGAAGCTGAAGCTGAAAGGGAGATTTCAGCTCTCAGGGATAGAGCTCAAGCCAACATGGATAAGGCTGTGGAGAAGATTATTGCCGAGGTTTTAGGGGGGTAAAGGTTGAGCCAAGCTGTAGCTAAACTTGGGGAAGAGATAATTGAGGAGGCTAGAGCTGAGGCCCAGCGGAGAATAGCCAAGGCTGAGGAGGAGGCGAGAAAGGTTTTAGAGGAAGCCAGGGCTGAGGTGGAAAGGCTCGTTGAGGAAGCTAAAGCAAAGGCCCGCGAGGAGGCCGAGCTAGCTGAAAGGCAAAAGCTGAGTGAGGTTCGAAGGAGAAATGT
>CAZAJK010000048.1:7555-7955 GCA_964485425.1 uncultured Candidatus Bathyarchaeia archaeon
CTTATAAGGGAGGCTTTCCAGCAGGCCTACGAGAAACTTAAAAACTTGAAGTTTGAAAGCTACGCAAACAGCCTAGCTAAACTTTTAGAGGTTTCCATCCCAGCCATGGGCTCCGACACAGTGGAAATTTGGCTTAACAAGCGGGATTTAGACAGGCAGAGCAGGCTTCTCAAAAACCTTAAGATTTCGGAGGTTAAGGTTTCTGTGGCTAAGAAGCCAGTTGACACCATTGGAGGCTTCATTTTAACCTCACCTGACGGTAAAATTAAGCTTGACCAGACCTTTGAAGCGCGGCTTCAGGCGGCTGAGAGAAGGATTAAGAAGGAAATAGCTAAGATTCTCTTCGGCTAAACCCTCCCCCTTTATATTCAACTTCTCAACTATCCTCTAGGGTAGGGAC
>CAZAJK010000049.1:0-7710 GCA_964485425.1 uncultured Candidatus Bathyarchaeia archaeon
CCCTAACCTTTTCGAGAAGCCCCCTAAGGTCTCCCATGCCAAGAAGCCTACCCACAAACCTAACCGGGTCGAAAAGTTCAAGGTCCTCAATTTTCTCCCCCGTCCCAATGAATATTATCGGCGCCCCAACGGCAGCCACGGCTGAAAGGGCTCCCCCACCCCTAGCCGAGCCGTCCAACTTGGCGATGGTGATGGAGCCTAAGGGCGTAGCCTCATGGAAAGCCTTAGCTTGAACACCAGCCTGCTGGCCTATGGTTCCATCAATTACAAGCATAACCTGGTCGGGTTTAATGGCTGAGGCTATCTGCTTCATTTCCTCGATTAACCCTTTCTCCTCCTTATGCCTCCCAGCCGTATCCACAATTATGGCTTCATAACCCTCCCCCCGAAACTTCTCCACCCCCCTAAGCGCTATCCCCACGGGGTCGCTTACACCCTCCTCCCCATAGAGGGGGATATGCGCCTGGGAGGCGAGTTGGCTGAGCTGAGCTAGGGCGCCAGGCCGATAGGTGTCAGCGCAGACCAAAGCCGCCTTAAACCCTCTCTTCCTTAGGAAGTGGGCTATCTTAGCGGCCGTAGTGGTTTTGCCTGAGCCCTGAATGCCCACCAACATTAACACTGTGGTTTTACCGGGTTCCACCGGAAGCTTAGCAGGCTTTTCCCCTAAAAGTTTAGCCAGCTCATCATACACAACCTTAATCACATGCTCCTTCCTCGAAACACCTGGGGGAGGCTCCTCCTTTAAGGCTCGGCTTTGAACTCTCTGAGAAAGTTCAAGCACAAGTTTAACGTTCACATCGGCTTGAAGCAGCGCCCTCTGCAGGTCTCTAACTAGCTCTTTAACTGCAGCCTCATCTACCGAGGACAGCCTCAGAATCTTCTTAATCGACTGTTGGAGGCTTGAGCCTAGCTTTTCTAGAACCATGAGGCTGGGCTCTCCCCTTTCCCTTAGGGTTTAAGGTTACCCTTCCTTTTAAGCTTGGATAGGGCGTAAGCCACTAGGATGGGGAAAACAGCCGTATAGTCGCCTATCACGGTTACAAGCCTGCTTTCCCCCTTCGCCTTAGCCCAGGAAACTGCCTCCTCCAAGGCTGCACCTGAAAGGCTTCCACCCTCAGGTCTATCCAGCGTTATTTGTAGGGCTGCGTCAACCCCACCCCTAAGCATGGAAGACCCTAACACGTGGTGTTTAGGCAGGCCGCCTCCAAGGATTACAGCTCCAATCCGCTTCGACTCGAAGACCAGGTCTGCTAGGCGGCTTAAATCCCCAGCCAAATCCAAACTTAAACCCTTCAGCTTCGAATACGTCCATAGGTGGAGGCCCAGCATTGAATCGTAAATTCCAGGGCAGAAAATGGGAACCTTCCGCCTTGCAGCCTCGCCTAGGATGAAGCCTCCACCTTCAGGCTTAATCCTGCTTCCCAGCTCCCAGAGCAGCTCGCAGACCGTTAAAGGCTTACCGCCGCGTTCCTCTCTCACCTCATCTAGGATTCTGTAAACCTCCTTTTCAAGAGCTTCAAAGGCCTTCTGCTCCACGTAGATGTCGCCCACCCGACCATAGCCTTTAGCCCTAAGTTCATAGTCGTCTGCGTGGAGGCTTCCCTGCCAATGGTTAAAGCCTAAGGCCTCTACTAAATCATGGGTTACGTTGGCTCCCGTCGTAACCATGGTGTCCACTAGCCCTAACCTTATCAGTTCGGCTAGAATCTTCCTTAAGCCTCCGGCGACAGCAGGCCCTGCAACAGCCATGAAGACCTTATAGTCCCGGTTAAGGAAGAATTCGGCGAGAAGGTTGGCAGCCCGAGCTAGACGTCCAGCCCCTAAAACCCCGCAGGCACCCATAGCTTCAACCAGCTCCACCAGCGACATGTCGGCGCTGACATCCATCTGCTTAACAGGCTGCAATCCCTTTAGACCCCAAAATGGATGGAAGCCTACTAATCTTTAAAACAGCTTCCCAGCGTTCTAAGCTGAAAATATTAGCTTTTAACCCTGACGATCTTCACCCTGCCAAGGATTTTCCAGTATTCAACCTCCACTCCGTTAGCTATTCTCCCCCTCAAATCTTCTTCCTCAGGCATGGGTGTTTCAAAGGTCTCATAGGTTTCCAGGTCCATGATCTGCACGGTGTCGGGGGTGGTGGAAATCACCTGGCCGCTTCGCTTCTCAATCACCGGAACCTCAATCCTAGCATCCACCGGGCTTACAATGCTTCTTTTAACCCCGTCGAAAACCCCAACAGCTACGATGCGGGCTTTAGCAGAGCCATGCTTCCCAGGCTTAGACTTCTCCAACTCCACAACCTTGCAGGGCTCCCCATCAATGATAATGTATTGGCCTTCCTTCACGGAGCCAACGTCCACAGGCCTACTCAATGGCTTCCACCTTCCCACCTAAACAATGGAAGATAACCGGAATAGGCTTTAATAATTTGCGGCTTAAACGCTTGAAAGGCGGAGCCTACGCTTCACCCTCTCATAAAAGGTGAAGCCCCTCCTAAGGAAGACTACAAACCTTTCCGAACGCCTAATCTCAATGGTTCTAGGCGGATAAACCCTCTTAGAAACCACCCCATCTGCTAGGAGGAGAAGTCCTGCCTCACCCTCAGGCTTAATAGAAACCTTAACATTTGAGGGGACAATAAAGGGTTTAAAGTTGGCTGATAAGGGGCAAACAGGCACGATGAGGAAAACTTCTAGACGTGGATCGACGAGGCATGCTCCAGCACTCAGCGAGTAGGCTGAGGCTCCGCTAGGGGTTGAAACCAGCACAGCATCCAACCTGTCCTGCGCTACTTTCGACCCGTCAACGTATACGCTTAGGTCTACCATTCTCTGGGGGTTCTCGTTTCCAATCTTAATCTCGTTTAGGGCTGGCGGGAAACCTTCCACATCAACCTCAACCATGAAGCATTTATCCTGGATAAACCGTCCGCTTAGAACTTCAGCTAAAAAGCTCTGGGCCTCAGATGGTTCAACCTCCCCGAAGAACCCCACCTTCCCCATGCTCACCGTGAATAGGGGAACCTCACGGTTAAGCTGATGGATCACCCTTAAAACCGTCCCATCGCCTCCAACGACCACAGCTAGGTCTACTTCAACCCTGGAAGGCTCCACGCCCCTAACGCCGAGCCTTGAAGCTAGAGCATGCTCAAAGTAGGTTTTCACCCCCCGGCTTTGAAGCGTGGAAGCTAGTTTTTCAGCAAGTTTAACCGCGTCATCCCTGTCCAGCCTGGAAAATATGAGAGCCCTGCTAAACAAGGCTTCACCAGCTCCGGTCAAGCATAAAACTAAATTCACCCCTACAAGGTTAAATGTTTAGGGTTAAACTTTTGAAAATCCGGAAACGTGAAGTTTTCATTCTGGACTCTTCAGCCTTCATAGCCGGGCTGGAGGGAAAGCTTCAGGGCGAAGCCTACACTACACCCGAAGTGGTGGGGGAGCTTAAAACCTCCAGCCTCATAAAAGCCTTTGAAACGGTTAGGGATGCTGGGAAGCTTAAGGTTTTAGAGGCAAACCGAAAAGACTTCGAAGCCGTAGTGGAGGCAGCTGCTTCAACAGGAGACCTCCCCAAGCTTTCAAAAGCTGACTTGTCCCTCCTAGCCCTAGCCGTTAAGCTTAGAAGCGGGGGGTTTAAGCCAACCCTTGTAACGGGCGATTACTCCATTCAGAACGTGGCTGAGAAGCTTGGCTTACCCTATTCGGCTTTTCCAGGCGGGATTAAGCAGGCCATCCAATGGGTTATTTACTGCCCCTCCTGCGGTAAGACGTACCCATCCAACTTTAAAATTGAAGTTTGCCAGGTTTGCGGTGAAAAGCTTAAGCGGAAGGCTAAGAGTAAGAGGAGGTTAAGGAGGAAGCCTCAGCCTTGAGGATTTCAGAGTTCCAAGACCTTATGAGGAGAATATATTTTCACCGCGACTCTAAACGTGGAGCTTATGGAACCTTCATGTGGCTAGTTGAGGAAATAGCTGAGCTTGGAAGGGCTATGTCAAGCCAGGATAGGGAGAACCTTAAAGACGAGTTCGCCGACGTGTTAGCATGGCTTTGCTCCCTAGCCAACGTCTTAAACATAGACCTTGAGGAGGCCGCCACCTCCAAATATGATGGGAAATGCCCTAAATGCCGTCAAGAAGTCTGTGGGTGCCCGGAAGACTGAAAGCTCAGATTTTCCCTTCCTGAAGTTTAAGCCAGTATTCACGGTTTAGGATGCAGCCTGGATCTGGGGCTAAAACATCTCCGAAATAGCTGTAGGCCCTAGCCCTACAGCCCCCACACGTATACCTGTATTCGCATGACCGGCAGTTTTCAGCCAGGAGATCCTTGTTTCTCAGAAGTTCTAGGAGTGGATGCTCCCTCCAAAGCTTTTCAAAGTCGTCTTTCAGAATGTTTCCGATTTTCACCGCTTCATCGTGGGGGAAGAAAACGCAGGGGTAAATGTCTCCGTTGGGTTCGATGGAAACGTAGAAGCGGCCAGCCCCACAGCCCCCAATAAAGTCTGCCAGCCTCTTAAGCTGGCCTGTAAGCTTGGGATTATAGAAGTGGGTGGGAATTATGGTTTCTTCAGGACCCTCCACCTCTTCAGGCTTAATGAGGCTGCTTAAGGCTGGGTCGCTTTTAATCCGCTCCCAGATCTTCCCCTCCTCCACTTCCTGGGCTATCCTAGCAAAATATGGGGCGGTGGAAAGCACGTTTATCTTCCTGGTCTTCAACATGTTCCAGCAGGTGAGCAGAAGGACTTCCCTCTCCTCCGGGGAGAGATCCGACTCTGCAATGTCTCTCCCCCTCCCCGTTGGGACAAAGTTGTACAGCATAAACCAGTCTGCCCCAAGCTTCTCCACAAACTCAACCAGGTCGGGGATTTCCTTGTAATTGTAGCGGGTTGCCGTGGCAGCTACCTCCACGAAAAGGTCTTCAGCCACACAGTTCTCTATGCCCTTCACCGTTTTCTCGAAGGCCCCTGGAACCCCGCGGAATCTATCATGGGTTTCAGGGTTTACACCGTCTAGGCTTATCTGCACGAATTGAAGCCCTGCCTTCTTATACTCTTTCACCCTCTCCCTTGACGCGAAGAGAATGGCGTTGGTAGCCATGGCCACATAAATTCCCTGCTTTGAAGCATGCTCAACTAGGCGAAGCATGTCTGGTCTAACCGTGGGCTCACCGCCTGAGAAGGCTATAATGACGACGCCGGCTCTGGCAAGCTTATCTATACCCTGCATCGCCTCCTCTGTGGTTAGCTCCCCCTCCACGGGAACCCCTGGCTCGGAGCGCTCATAGCAGTGGATACAGCGCAGGTTACAGGCTTTAGTTATGTCCCAGACGATTTGGAAGGGGGCTCCAGGCGTATAGGGCTTTCTAACCCCGAAGTAGGCGATTCCTTTAATCACGTTTACTAGGCCTCGACGCCAATAGGGGTCGCTAAACTTCTTCTTAAGCTTTTCATCGCTAACCCCGAAGGCTTGAGCCCCCTTCCTCACGACGGGGGAAATCAGCTTCTTGGCTAGTTTGCACTGGAAGCAGGCGTCCTTCCTAAGGCCTATGTAGAGTTCAAGCGCCACTTCAAGCCTATTGCCCTTATCCTTTTCACAGTAGCCTGAAAGCCTAGTGAGAAGCTTCCTGGTTATGGGGTTTTCAGCCACCTTCTTAAAAACTTGAATAGTGTCGACGACGGAAGCTTTTTCCCCTGTTTCTCCGCCTGTCAGCTAAATCCAGCCCCCACCTAGGGCTTTAAGCCTAAAAGATTCTTAGGGCTACAATATTTAAACGGTTATGGGCTGCTGACCTAAACCCGTAAGCTCATAGGTAACTTTCCTGCCCGATTTAACCCTCCTAACCAGCCTGCAACGCTCCAAAAGCCTCAAATGGTAGCGGAGACAGGAGGTGGAAAGCCCTGTTTCGCTTCTGAGGCCTTCCATGTCGGAGGGATGCCTGCCCAGCGTGTCTAGGATTAGCGACCTAGCCTTAAGCCCAGCCCTCCTATTCTTAAAATTGGGGAGGTAGGCATTAGGGTTGTAGGTAGGCCTCGCCATTCCAGAAATAATTATTACGGGAACCAGGGTAAAGCTGTTTCTCCCCTACATGAAGTCGGTTAGCTGAACTCTTTTCTGCTCCTCCCCAACGGGCTTCGAGGCGAAAACAGATTCGATTTCGCTTTTAACCAGCGCAATACGCTGATGGTAATAGTCTTCAATACCGTAGGCTTCAGCTAGCCAGCGGGCTACCTTCAAATACTTCTCTACGGTGCCTCGATACACGGTGAGCGCCAATTCGCCCCCACATCGGAGGCATCTGCCTTTAAGGGGCATCCGCCTATACCTGGCATTACAACGCTTACAGCGGAAGGCTTGAGAGGCAAACACTTTAAGGTTTCCAACGATGTCCCGCATAAGGTGAACTCCTAAAACCCTTTTCGCCACCTCTTTAACTTCCACCCCTTCAATCTTATTCATAAGCTCCATCTGGCTTCGAAGCTTCTCCATCATGGTTTTAAGCCGCTTATACGCGTTCTCCCTGACTCCAACATTAATATTCGAAACCTCATGGGAATACCCGTAACCCTCATACTGTTCAGGCTTTCCAAGCCTATGCATCACCATGTCGATGAGCGGGGCAACATGCTTGGGCGGAGGCTCCTCCAAGCTTCGAAGGTAAAACTCTAAAGGATACCTGTTTGAAAGGTCTAGGCTCCAAACCTGGTCGTCCACCTCCTGCGGGTTTACCACGGGGAGCAGCAGTATGGGTGAGTCCATGATGCCGCCTATTTGGGCTGGAAGATAGTCGCGGGAGAAGTTTAGCAGCACATCCAACGCCAGCATAATGGAGTCCTCGTCTCCATCGCAGTCTCGCCGTTTAGCTGAAATCCACAGCGGATGGGAGTAGCAAACCTTATGCTTAGTGAAGCCTATGATGCGGCCTAGGACGCCGCATAAGGTGTGGGGTGAAAGCCCTATTACTAGGTGGCCTACCAGGTCGCTTCTATCACGAACATTATAAAACCTTGGAAGCCCGTAGAAGCGCTCCAAAAGCTCATCTAAAAAGCCAGCTACCTTCACAAGGAAGTCGGCACACTCCTCCGAAATTACAATATCTTGAACTTTAAGCTCGCAGATTTGGTCGGGGCTTTCAAGCGGCCTTCCAAACCTGTCAACCGTGTAGCCCAGCTGCCTAAGCTTTTCGACGGAAACTCCTATTTCGGAGGGCTTAAAGTGGGTTAGGGGGGCGTTTGTAGCGTCAAACCTCACCGTTCCATCCTTGAAAACCGTGATGCCAAACCTGGCTCGAAGGATTCCCTTCTCTACTGGCTCAGGAATCTTAGCCTCATTGGTGAGGCCTTTAACCCCTTTAACGGTTTCAGGTATGGATACGCCTAACCTTTTAGACGCCCTCTCAAGCAAACTGCCAACGTTTACAGGCTGCCTAGCGTAAGCTACGGGTTCAACCCCGCACTGCGGGCAAACCCCGCCATTTACAGGCCTCAAACAGCGGGGGCAAACCCTTAACAGCTGGGTTCGCCTCCCGCAGAGCGGACAGGAAGCCTCAAAGGTTTCCAGATTGCAAACCGGACACTTCCTTCTCGCCAGTTCTACTTCAACGGTTTTCTTAGCTGCCTCCACTAGGTTTCGCGTGGGCCCCCCGGCAAGACCCACGGGGAAGAGCACGTGCACCGGAGGCTTCATCCTTCTCTCCTTAGCCTTCTCAGGTCTTCCCA
>CAZAJK010000050.1:0-1184 GCA_964485425.1 uncultured Candidatus Bathyarchaeia archaeon
ATAAGGGCTGAAAGCATCTAAGCCCGAAGCCCCTCCCGAAAATAGGCGGCCATTCTGCGGCACGCCTTCCCGGCAACGGGGGGCAAGCCGCAGACGAGGGCCCGGGTAGAAGACCCGGTTGATGGGGTGGGGGTGTAAGCGCCAAGGGCCCCTGCGGCCCGAGGCGTTCAGCCCGCCACTCCCAACAGCCCGAGGTGCCGGGCCAGGAAGCCCACACCCGGCGGAAAACCCATGCACGGCGGCTTAACAATTACTTCAGCTAAGCTTATCCACAAGCTCCTTTATGGTTTCCCTAAGCTTCTCCGCGCTCAGCTTTTCAGCGTCTGGGATGTTTAGGGCTTTAGCCAGTGAGGCTAAATCTTTGATTTTCGGGGTTAAGAGGACTTCGAGAAATCTCGTTCCAAAGTAGAAGCCTATAATTGTGTAGACGACGTTGGCGAAGCCGTTTATCAAGGTTTCGGGGTATACGTAGTTCAGGTAGGCTGCTGTGAAGGGTATCCAGAAAAACCAGAAGAAGGGGAAGAAGCCTAACACGACCACTAGGGCGAGAAGCCTCCTTACCTGATGCCTATCCATCCTAGCCAAAACTTCAACTAAGCCCATGAGCTTAACACCGCGGGTTAAAATTATACCATTTAGGCTTTAAAAGAGCTTCCACACTGAGAAAAGTTTATTTTCACTGGCTTCTCCTCTTAGCCTTCAAAGAGGGATGGGCACCTATATTTCCTCCATAGTGGTAAGCAGGTGCCACTACTGTGAAACCTGCCCTCCAGCTGAGCAGTGTCCTTCAGGAGCCTTCCGAAGAGTTGACCCTGACTATCCACCCATGATTGATAGGGAAACCTGTATGGGTTGTGGAGCCTGCGTTGAAGCCTGCCCTTACCAGGCCGTTACCCTAGCGAAGAAGGCTTAAACTGGCAGGATGTAGGCTAGGGCCATAAGGCTTTGGGTTGCCAGCACCACCATCACGTTAGCCTTTAAGGCTTCAACCAGCCTGCTGAAGTCGTTTAGCCTAGGCTGAAGGTTCTTTGAGGCTTTAAAGGCTAGGGGTATGGTGGCGAAGCACAGCAGCATGGCTTTAGGATACCAGTTAAACATGATTCCCACAGCCAGATAGGCGTAGACGAAGGCTGTCAGCGTCTTATAGACGGTTGAAGCCCTCCCTAAACCCAGGAGCATTACCA
>CAZAJK010000050.1:1284-7571 GCA_964485425.1 uncultured Candidatus Bathyarchaeia archaeon
GCTGTCAGCGTCTTATAGACGGTTGAAGCCCTCCCTAAACCCAGGAGCATTACCAAGTTTCTGCGGCCTCCAAATCCGGGCGGAACAGCCGCCTGGAAAACATCAGCCGTATAAAACCCTGTGTGCACTAGGTAGGCTCCAACGACGGGTAGGGCTCCAAGACCTAAGCCCGCCGCCACCTCTCCAAGGCCAACCCTAGCCAAAAGCTGCGTGTAGCCCAACGTGAAGAGGGCTCCCAACGCCAAGATGGGAGCTAAAATTAAACCCACGACGGCTAGGAAATAGCAGCCAACCACGGCGGCAGCGCCGAAGCAGATTAAGCCGAGCTTTAAAACGGCTGAAGGCTGTAGGAGACCTGCTGGAAGCATACCGCTTCCCCCGCTAAAAGGCGTTTTAACCGTTCGAAGGTCGATTCCCGTCTTGTAGTCGAAATACTCGTTTAACGTGTTAACGCTTACATGGAGCAGGGTTAAACCGGCCATAGCAAGTGCGAAGTGAACCGGCTGGAAGAAGCCTTGACGATAGGCGAGACTGCCCCCAATGCATATGAGGATGGGTGACAATAGGAGGAAGGGGGCTCTGACACCCAGCATCCAAGCCTTAAGCCTCATCAAACCATCTCAAACAAACTTCGCTGAAACCTTTATTTTAGGCTTCTCCGGGCAAACTTAATCTTCCATGTTTGCTTTCTTCCATTTGGGGGGTTGGCGAGCGGGCGGGCGGCTTCCCAGCCCCCTGAGGGCTGGAGGAAACTCCGCCCACCAGGTGGACCGCGGCGCCGTAAGGCGCTGGGGGGAGACCCCCAAGGCCGGAGCAGAAACGACACGTCCCAGCCTCGGATGCGCCGTGAAAAGGCGGGTTAAAGCCTTGGAGGACAGGCTGGGGAGCGTTGAAACGGCCGGCCCGCGGGGTGCAAGGGCGAATAGGCGCTGATGAAGCTCACCGGAGGCGCGGGTAGCCCGCACAGCCGCATGCCGCCCTGAACAGAAGGCGGGTTACCACCCGCACGCCAACCCCTACCATGCCTTCTAAACAGCTACCTAGCTAAGGCTTTTACACCACCAAACCTAAGGTTTAATGGAGTCACAGGATGGGTGAAACGGCAGCCATCAAACTTTACGCCTACATGCTTGAGCAGGACGACCCTTCTAAATGCACTTCAGGTAAGCTTTGCCGTTTTGGCCTAGCTAAAAGGCTTGGGAGGGCCTCTAGGATTCCCAGGGGCTCCCTCCTGCTAAACCCTTTCGCACTTAAGGTTTTGTCGAAGCTTGATAGGCCTAGGGCTGAAAGGTTTGGAATAACCGTAGTTGACTGCTCCTGGGAGAGGGTGGAGGAAATTAGGTGGAAACGTATACCGGGAGTCCATCGGAGGCTCCCCTTCCTCCTAGCCGGAAACCCTGTAAGCTATGGAAAGCTTGGGAGGTTAAGCTCCCTTGAAGCTCTAGTTGCAGCCCTCTACATTTTAGGGTTCAGGGAGCAAGCTTTCAAGCTGGCAGCCCTCTACAAGTGGGCTCCAAAATTTATAGAGTTAAACAGGGAGCCTCTAGAAGCCTACAGTCAAGCCACGCCAGAAGAAATCTTGAAAATTGAGAGGGAGTTTTTCCCTGCGGTCTAGTGGACGGATAGCCCGTATTTCCTGGCTATGTCGTGGAAGGCCTCTACCACGCGTTTAACCTCATCCCAGCTTAGCCCGTAAACGTTAAGCTTAAAGTGGCGGGTTAACCCCGGTTGAACACCTACGATCCCCCTAGCCCTCAGCTCCTCATAGAGGAAGAAGCCTCTACGCTTATGGCTCTTTGAAACCTTGTAGAAGCCCTCTGACTCCACATGGATGAGGGTGTGGCGTTTAGGTTTTTCGCCTAGAAGCCTAGTGCCCTCAATGCGCTCCAGCTGTTCCACCACATACTGCGCTTTTTTCACCTCCTCCTCCCAGCGTTGAACCCTCTCAACCACGTATGGGAAGGAGGCTATAAGCGTCGCTAGGGGGGCTCCCATAACCGTGCAGCCCAGCAAACCCAATTCCTTATTTGGAAATCTACGTCCACTCCACTCACCCATGATGGATGAGCGGGCGAAGATCTTTTCAGCTAGCTCCTCAGAGGCTGCTAGGATTCCCGTGGGGGCTGAGGCAGCCCAGCTTTTATGCCCACTCCCAGCGATAATGTCAACTTCGAGGGCTTTACCGTCAACCGGCATGACACCTGCGGTGTAGGCTGCGTTTAGGAGGAGGGGAACACCGTATTCATGGCAGATCTTAGCCACAGGCCTTGGATCCTTAAGGTTTCCGTGGAAGCTGTCTACGTGGGTTAGCAGGGCTAGGGCTGGAGGCTTACCTGCCTCCCGTTTCACCTCCTCAATCTTTTCAGCGTAGGATTCCGGGTTGACTTTAAATTCTGGGGGGCCTTCATGGGGGACCTCTTTAACCTTAAGCCCTGCAAGCTCAGCAGCCAAATAGGTGGAGTAGTGGGCTAGGCTGTCGACAACCACGTAGTCGCCTGGCCTGCCAAGCATCCTGAAGGCTATAAACTTGGATTCTCTGCATCGAGTGGTAACCCTAGCCACATCCATTCCCAGGAACCTGGCTAGGTCGACCATGAAATCTGCTATGGGAGGCGTTTTAATAGCGTCTAATCTGGCCTCCTTCGGCGGGCAAAAATCGCAGATGGAGTAGCCGTCTCCAAATTCCAGGAGAACCCTGCGGGCGGCCTCCGAGAGAATGCCTCCCCGCTGGATCGGGTGAATGTTAATGTAGCCTGAAGCATAGGTTCTGGATATTTCGCTGTAACGTTTAATCCGGTTGAGGTTTGCCACCCTAAACACCTTTAACTTTAAGGCTGACAGAAAACCTCAGGGAGCGGTAAAAAGGGTTTCCCCTTTAACCGTAAAAGGAGGCTAGGGTTTTCAAATCCTCAGCTGTAAGGTCTAGGGCTGAAAGAAATCTATGCTCAAACTTTTTATCCTTCTCGGTGAGGTATAGGAGGTAAGGCAGAAACTCTGTTTTCACCTTCTTTGTGGAGCAGTGAAGCCTTGAAGCAATCCTCCTGAGAATACTGTTAAGCCTCTCCCTTTCAGCCATAGTTTTGGCTAGGAAGCTAATCTTCTGCGGGCGCTGGTAGCGGGTGAACTTTCGATAGGGCTCCTTCTTCGCCTGAGAAACTCCAGCCGTCATAAGGTCTATCATGTAGGCTTGCATCCGCCAGTTCTGCCTCCTAATAACCCTGCTCCTGAAGAGATCGGCTTTGGCTAGAGCCTCATAGGCTTTGGCTAGGTCCTCAGCCCTCTCATACTCGTTTACAATGTTGTTTTCAATCCACCAGAAAATTTCGTCGGGATCCATGTCCACGTTGATCACGGAAAGCTTGGCGGAAAGGGCTGAGCGCGCCTTGAAGATTCCGCGTAGGGCTTCGAAGATATCTGCCTCCCTCTCCCTTTTCCCTAAAACCTCTAGGTCTTCAAGTTTTATCTGCTTCTTCCCCTGTGCTACGGTTTCGAGGTCTAGGATGGCTCCTCTGAGGTCTCCCTGATTCCGCTCAGCTATGGCGTGTAAGGCTTTAGGGTCAGCCTTAACCCCCTCCATCTTGCAGATATATTCAAGCCGCTTCACAGCATCCCTTAAAGGCACCTTCTTAAACTCGATGAGCTCGCAGAGGTTTCTTATTTCGAAAAGCTTCCTATCCCAAGGGTCGTTGGCTGTTAAAACTACGGGGAAGGCTGACTCCTTAATAATGCGAACTACGGCTCTAGCTCCACCCCTATCCATGTGCGCCTCTAAGCCGTCAACCTCATCTATAAGTATGAGTTTGCCTCGGGTTCCTAGAAGGCTGGCAGCCCTAGCCCCCCTCCCAATTAACTGTTCAATCTTGTCCTCAGAGCGGACATCTGAGGCGTTAGTCTCCAGGAGGTCTAGGTTCTTTTCAGCCGCTAGGGCCTCCACTGTGCAGGTTTTACCGTTCCCCGGAGGCCCGTAGAGGAGAGCTGCCTTCCCCCCAGGCTTCCAGGACTCAAACCATTTCAGAAGCTTGGCTTTAGCCTCCTCCTGGTCTGCAACCTCTTTAAGGCTTTTAGGCTTATATTTAACCGTCCACATGGTTTAAGCCCTTACTTGACTTTTACCCCGTAGGTTGCCATTTGGGCTAGGAGGGCTTCAAGCTGGATGAGGGAGTCGGCTCCCTCCGAAATTCTGAAGTCACATTCACCCACAGCCTCCACAAGTCTAACCTTCACGTCCTCCGGAATGTTTAAGGCGTAGATTTGCCTGTGGATTTCGCGAACCACGTCTTCGCCAGCTAACCCCTGCATCACCAGCATCTTGTAAAGGATTTCCCTGGCATCCTTGAACCTGCCTTTTAAGGCGCTTTCAAGCATGCGTTTAACGTCGTCTGGCCTGGCTTGGGAGGCCACCTCATAAATCATGCTCTCAGTGATCTTGTCTCCTAGGGCGGCGGCTGCTTGAAGGAGGTTGGCAGCCCTTCTAAGGTCTCCTTCACAGAGGTAGATTATGGCTTTAACAGCTGCCTCATCGATTTTAAGCTTTTCACCTTTAACAATCCGCTGGATGAACTCTTTCACATCGCTCTCGGAGAGAGCCTTAAACCTGAAGACGGCTGTCCGGCTTTGAATGGGCGGAATAATCTTGCTACTGTAGTTGCAGATGAGGATGAAGCGCACGGTGGCCGAGTAGGTTTCCATGGTTCGCCTTAAGGCGTGCTGGGCGTCTGCGGTTAAGGCGTCTGCCTCATCCAAGATGACGATACGATATTCAGCTCCACCTAGGGCTATGGTCCTAGCAAAGTCTTTTATTTTACCCCGGATGACGTCTATTCCCCTCTCGTCTGAGGCGTTGGTTTCCAGCACGTTAGCCCTCCACTGCTCCCCGTAGAGTTCCCGAGCTATGCAGAGAGCCATGGTGGTTTTGCCTGTTCCAGGAGGCCCGGCGAAGAGCATGTGCGGGATATTCTTCTCCTCCACGAAGACTTTAACCCTAGCAACTACATGCCTCTGGTTGATGATTTCGTCGAGGGTTTTAGGCCTATACTTTTCAGCCCAAACCTCAAGGCTCAAATTTAAGCCCCGCCTCCCCAACAATATCCCTAGCAGCCACGAAATTTAATTTAACCCGTTAAAGCTAATAAAGGGGCTGTCAGCCTCAGGCCAGGCGGGAGAAACCCAATGCTTCTGCTCTCAAGAAGAAATCTCGAAGAACTCGTAACCATGGCTGAGGCTCTCAAGGTGGTTGAAGAGGCCTTGAGAGAGCAGGGGCTTGGCAGGGTTTCCATGCTCCGGCGTTTGGTGCTACACCCCTTGGGGGGTAAAGGCTGGTTCGCCGCTATGCCTGTAAACCTTGACCCCTGGAGGCTTTTAGCCGTTAAGGCTGTATCCTCCTACCCTGAAAATAGGAAGCTAAACCTTCCAACCATAAACGCCCTAACCCTGCTTCTCGACGGTTCCACCGGGGTTCCTTTAGCGCTCCTAGAGGCAGGCTACCTGACCGGGTTGAGGACGGGGGCCATAGGAGGCATAGCGGCCAAATACCTAGCTCGCAGAGAGTCTGAGAGGCTTGGTTTGCTTGGAAGCGGGGAGCAAGCCTGGTGGCAGCTTGAAGCCCACCTTAAAATCCTGCCAAGCCTCGTTCAAGTTAAAGTTTACAGTCCAACCCCAAGTCATAGGGAAAGCTTCGCTAGGAAGGCTTCTGAAAAGTTTGGGATAGAGGTGAAGGCTGCTAGCTCGGCGAGGGAGGCTGTGAAAGACTGCGACCTAGTGGTTGCAGCTACGACAAGCAGGGTTCCCGTCGTCTACGCGGAGTGGCTTAAGCCTGGAACCCATGTCACCAGTGTTGGAGCCCACCATCCTGAAACTAGGGAGGTCGACGGCAAGCTGGTGGCCAACGCGAAGGTGGTGGTAGATTCGAGGGAGGCCTGCCTAGCCGAGGCCGGCGACCTAATAATTCCCATCCGTGAAGGCTTATTCGCACCTGAGCTCATTTATGGCGAACTCGGGGAAATTGTGGCGGGGCTTAAGCCTGGAAGGGAAAGCTCCGAAGAGTTCACCTTCTTCAAGTCTGTGGGCATAGCCATTCAAGACCTGGCTGTTGCTAAGCTAGCCTATGAGAGGGCTTTAAAAGCTGGAGTGGGCTTGGAGTTTAACCCAGCCTAAACGCTTTTCAGCTTCTTAACCACTAGCTCGGCTACCTTTCTGCCTGAGAGCAGCATGCCGCCGAAAATGGGCCCCATCCTAGGCGTCTGATAGACGGCGGCTACAGCCATTCCAGCCGCATATAGGCCTGGAGC
>CAZAJK010000051.1:0-3954 GCA_964485425.1 uncultured Candidatus Bathyarchaeia archaeon
ATCTTTCCCCATGGAGGCAATGTGAGCGCGAGGTTTCCAGACTCCCAAGAGTTCTGGATAACCCCCTCCAAAGTTTACAAGGGGAGAATTAGGCCTGAAGAGCTTGTGAAAATGGATTTTGAGGGAAGAGTTTTACAGGCTGCAGAAGGCTTAAAGCCCTCCATCGAATATCCAATGCACCTGTCAATCTATAAGAGGAGAGGCGACGTCAACGCTGTGGTTCACACCCACAGCCCCATAACCACAGGCTTAGTCATAGCCGGAGTAGACCTTCAACCCATAACCGTTGAAGCAGCCCTCATCCTCAGGAAGGTTAGGGTGGTTCCCTACGCGCCTCCTGGAAGCTGGGATTTGGCTAGGAAGGCGGCGGAGAAGGCTGAGGGGGAGGTGGAAGCTCTGCTGCTTCAAGGCCATGGGGTTATAGGTTTGGGTAGAAGTCTGCTGGAGGCTATGGCTGTGGTGGAAACCCTTGAAGGCATAGCCTTAACCCAGCTTACAGCCCTCATGGCTGCCCGCAGAATTCCAACAGTCCCCTTCGAAGGCGAGGTTAAGGGCGGGTAGCTGGGAAACCTTTATCTTTCCTGGTTTAAATCCCCTTATTACGCTTAATGGTGTAGCAGGCTTGTCAGGCGACCACGAATACCTAGTCCCAGTGGAACAGCTGATTTCAGCTGGAGTTCAGATAGGGACCCGTATCAAGACCAGGTTTATGGAGCCCTACATTTACAAGGTTAGACCTGACGGCCTCTTCATCATCGACACTAGGAAGACGGATGAGCGGATTAGGGTGGCAGCCCGCTTCCTGGCAGGCTTCCCGCCGAAAGCCATAGCAGTGGTGTCTTTCAGGCTCTACGGGCAAACCCCTGTGCTCAAATTCTGCGAGGTTACGGGTGCGGTGCCCATTGTTGGAAGGTTTCTCCCAGGAACCTTCACCAACCCGCTCTCCCCAAGCTACACCGAGCCCGAAGTGGTGTTGGTGACGGATCCCTCAGCTGACGAGCAGGCTATAGATGAGGCTACCAAGATAGGGATACCTGTGGTAGCCCTCTGCGACACCGACAACACCTTCAAAAACATAGACCTCGTCATCCCAACCAATAATAAGGGGAGAAAGGCTTTAGCCATGGTTTACTGGCTTCTGGCACGTCAGGTGCTTAGGGAGCGCGGTGAAATCCCCTCGGATGGAAACCTGCAGGTCCCCGTAGAGGAGTTTGAAACCAAGCTTACGGAGGTTAGATAGGCTAAACGTTTAATTGGCTGGCTGCCTGCAACCCTTTTAGGGATTTGCCTAATGGTGAAGGTTAGGCAGCCTTATAATGCTGGCTCCTGGTATGCTGGAACAAGGGAAGCCCTCCTAGAACAGTTGGAGAAGGAATGCTTCCTCCACCCGTTAGGCCCAGGCGAAATACCCAGGCCCGGGGTGGAAGCAGAGGTTGTGGTAGGCCTCCTTTCACCCCACGCAGGCTACATGTATTCAGGGCCCATAGCGGCTCACGGCTACTCGGCTTTAAAGAAGAATGGGAAACCCGAAGTGGTGGTAGTTTTAGGTCCAAACCATTATGGGCGTGGAAGCGCAGTTTCCATCATGGTGGAGGGGGTTTGGAGAACTCCTCTAGGCGATGTGCCCATTAATAGGGAGGTTGCTGAGGCCATTCAGAAGGCTTCAAGCTACATCGACATCGACGATTCAGCCCACACCTACGAGCATTCCATCGAGCTTCAGCTCCCCTTCCTTCAATACGTGCTGGGCAGCTTCACCTTCATACCCATATGCATCATGCTTCAGGACTTCGAAGTTTCAAGGGATGTTGGGGAGGCTGTGGCTGAAGGCTTAAAGGGCTTAAATGGGCTGGTGGTGGCGTCTTCAGACCTAACCCACTACGAGTCTCAGACAGCGGCTGAAAGGAAGGATAGAGCTGTTCTAGAGGCTGTGGAGAAACTCGACGAAAAACTGCTTTTCGAAACCGTTGAGAGGCTTAATGTTTCCATGTGTGGGGTTGCACCAACAGCCTCCATGCTGGTGGCTGCCAAAAGGCTTGGCGCCTCCAAGGCTAAACTGTTAAAATACGCTACCTCAGGGGACGTGACAGGCGATAAAACGGCTGTGGTAGGCTATGCTTCAGCAGCGGTTTACAAAGCTTAAAGGCCACGTCTCCCATAAGCCTCCAAACTTATACCCCTAGCCTTAAGCCACTCACCAGTCTTACCCGTTATGACCACAGGCTTCCTTTGAAGCTCAGCTGGGCTTTTAGCCCCAGCCAGGAAGCAGGCAACCTTAAACTCCATGTGGAGCTTTTCAAGCTCCCTCACCACGGCTTTGGGGCCGCGGGTGGCGGGTCTAAGCAGGGGGAAAGCCATGCCTGCGGCTTGAGCCCCGAGGGCTACGGCCTTAGCCATATCCAACCCCGTCCTAACCCCTCCGGTGGCGATGAGGGTCAGCCCGGTAGCCTTCCTAGCCTCCACCAGGCTTACAACGGTGGGTATCCCCCAGTCCCAGAAGGTTTTGCAAAGCCTCTGATGAAGCCTGCTGCCAGCCTTCCTAGCCCGGTAATATTCGACGGCAGCCCAGCTTGTTCCCCCGGCTCCGCCAACATCTAAACCCTTCATCCCCGCCTCCTCAAGGCTTCTAGCGGTTTCACCTGAAATTCCAGCCCCCGTCTCCTTCACGATTATAGGCACTCTTAAGCTTCCAGCAAGCTCTCTAAGCCTTTCTAAGGCTTTCGGGAAGCCTGCCTCCCCCTCAAGTTGAACAGCCTCCTGAAGGGCGTTGAGGTGGATTGATAAAGCGTTAGCCTCAATCATTTCCACAGCCCTAACAGCCGCATCTAAACCCTTCTCATCGGTAAGTTGGGCGCAGCCAATGTTGGCGATGAGAAAGGCTTCGGGAGCCTTCTCCCTGGCTATTCTAAACGTGTAGGCCTGCCTTGGATCTTCAATGGCAGCCCTCTGGCTTCCAACCTCCATGGCCACCCCAAAGCTTTGGGCAGCCTCAGCTAGGGCAGCATTTATCTTCGCGGCTTCCCTCGTGCCCCCAGTCATGGCTGAAATGATGAAGGGCATGGTTAGCTTGAAGCCGAAAAGCATGATGGAGCTTTCAACCTCGTCGAGTGAAAATTCCGGAATGGCCTCGTGAACTAGGTGGACGTCTTCGAAGCCTGGAGTTGTCAGCCTAGCCTGAACATCCTCTTTAAGGCATATTCTAATGTGGTCTGCTTTCCTTTTCACGGTTTTGTTTCCAGCCAGTTTCCCTCCACCCTCTTTAAACCTTAAAGAGCTAGCCCAACCCTTAATACTTTAGCCTTCCCCTCAGGAGGCCTTGAAGCTTGACCTGGGATGAGAGCCTGAAGAACTCAGCCCTGAAACATGCTTTACTCAACGCCTATGAGCATGGGGGGAAGGCTCAAGCTAAAGCCGTCCTAGGAAAGCTTCTAGCCGAAAACCCTGAGCTTCGAAGCATAGCCAAAGAGCTAGCTCCTAAAGTGGCTGAACTAGTGGAGGAAGTTAACAGGTTAAGCCCTGAAAGGCAGCTTGAAATGTTAAGGGAGAAGTGGCCTGAAGTCTTGGAGGCTGGAAGGAAGGCTGAGGTTGAAGAGCGTAGGCTTCCACCACTCCCCGAAGCTGAAAAAGGGAAGGTGGTAACCAGGTTTTCGCCAAACCCCGACTGCGTTCTCCACCTAGGCTCAGCCAGGGCCGCCGTTCTCTCATGGGTTTACGCTAAAACCTATAATGGAAAATTCATTCTGAGATTTGAGGATACGGACCCCAGGGGCAAACGCCCCCAACTGGAATTCTACGAAAGCATTCGTGAAGATTTAGAGTGGCTTGGCTGCCGCTGGGATGAAGAATACGTTCAGAGCAAAAGGCTTACCGTCTACTACGAGTATGCGGAGAAGCTTCTTAAGCTGGAGGGGGGCTACGTCTGCACCTGCAAGCCTGAAGAGTTTCGGAAGCTTA
>CAZAJK010000051.1:3964-7266 GCA_964485425.1 uncultured Candidatus Bathyarchaeia archaeon
GTGAGGGTGAAGCAGTAGTTAGGGTGAAAACCGATTTAACCCATCCCAACCCGGCGGTTAGAGACTGGCCTGCCCTACGCATAGTCGACACCGAACGTTTCCCACATCCGCTGGTTGGAAGCAGCTTTAGAGTTTGGCCTCTCTACAATTTCTCTTGTGGAATCGACGACTACCTTCTCGGGATAACCCACATCATCCGGGGTAAGGAGCACCTAGCCAACGAGGTTCGCCAAAAATATCTCTACGCACACTTCGGCTGGAGGTATCCCATAGCCATCCATTACGGACGCCTAGCCATAACCGGAGCCGAGTTAAGCAAGTCTAAGATTAAAGCCGGCCTTGAAGCTGGAGTTTACAGCGGCTTCGACGACCCAAGGCTCGCCACCCTTAAAGCTTTAAGACGTAGAGGAATAACGCCTGAAGCTATTAGAGAGCTTATGCTGGAGGTTGGAGTTAAACCCGCCGATGTAACCTTAAGCTGGGAAAACCTCTACGCCTATAACCGGAAAATCTTAGATCCAAAGGTGGACCGATACTTTTTCGTCGACCAACCCTTAAGGCTTAAGGTTTTAAAGGTTAACAGGCCGTATGTTTCAAGGCAGCCTCTCCACCCCGACCATCCTGAGAGAGGCTATCGAATTCTTAAAATCGAACCCAGCAGCGAAGGCTCAGCTGTCCTCCTAGTTTCCAGGAGGGATAGAGGTCTCCTGAAGCCTGGAGCCTTCATCAGGCTTAAAAACCTCTTCAACATCGAAATTGTCGAAGCCTCAGACGTGGAGGTTGAGGCATCCTTCCACAGTGAAGACTATTCGGAGGCTAAACGTAGGGGAGCCCCCATTATCCACTTCCTGCCTGAAAACCAGGTAATCCCGTGCGAAGTGCTCATGCCGGAAGGTTTTATATTGGATGGCGTGGCTGAGGAGACATGCGCCAGCTTGAAGCCGGGCCAGATGGTTCAGTTTGAACGTTTCGGCTTCGTCCGGTTGGAAGCTGTCGGGGAAGTTTTAAAGGCTGTGTATGGTCATCCTTGAAGGGCTTCCAGCCTCTTTAAAGCTTATTAAGGTTTGGGTTTACCAAATTTTAGCATGACATGAGGGGTGAGGCGGAGATGCCCAAGCCGTTCTACGTAAGATTTGAGGTTCCGAAAGAGCTGGCGGAAGCCGCCTATGAAGCCCTCCGCATAGCCAAGGATACTGGCAAAGTGCGTAGGGGAACCAATGAAACCACCAAAAGCGTGGAGCGTGGACTAGCGAAGCTAGTGCTCATCGCTGAGGATGTCGACCCACCAGAGGTGGTAGCCCATCTGCCACTCCTCTGCGAGGAGAGGAAGGTTCCCTACATCTATGTGCCGAGCAAGGAAAAGCTGGGTGAGGCTGCCGGCATAGAGGTTCGAGCGGCTTCAGCAGCCATCATCGAGCCTGGAGAAGCAAAGGAGATGGTGGAGGAAATCGTTAAGAAGCTTGAGAACTTGAAGAAGGCGTAGGGGGTTTAGCCTGTGAGCAGCGAGAGGCCTACGCCGGCTGAAGTCGTCCAAATAGTAGGCCGCACAGGGGTTACAGGCGAGGTAATCCAGGTTCGAGTGAAAATCTTAGAGGGCAGAGACCGTGGAAGGGTTATTACCAGGAATGTTAAGGGGCCTGTGCGGGTAGGCGACATCCTAATGCTCAGGGAGACGGAGAGGGAGGCTAAAAAGATAGCTTAACTCTCCTTTAAGGTAGGGCTGAGCCATGCCTCGAAGCCACGTATGCGCCTTCTGCGGCCATGAATTCCCCCACGGTCAGGGCATCATGTACGTTAAAACAGATGGAACTATCCTTTGGTTTTGCTCCTCCAAATGTAGGAAGAACTCGCTGAAACTCCACAGGGACAGTCGAAAGCTTAAGTGGACAGCCTACTATGGGAAGAAAGAGAGGGGGAAAGGTTAAGAACCATTTTTATTCTCCAAAGCCTCCTTAATGCTTGGTGTGTAAGGTTGTCTGAGCTAGTTTCCTACAAGAATAAAGCCTACGTTCTAATCGAGGTTGAACCTGGAAGGGAGACTGAAACCATCAGGGAAATCGAAAAAATGGAAAGAGTTGAAGCCGTAGACTTTGTTCATGGAGAATACGATGTAGTTACGGTTTTGAAGGGGAATTTTAAGGAGGTAAACGAGGCAGTCCTAGCCATTAGAAAACTCCCTCACGTTAAGAAAACCGTAACTTTAAACGCCTTTGAGCTTCCATTAATTTGAAAAATTCTCCTCTTTTTTGGACATTTGTCGAATTTCAACCATCATTTTCGAAAATCTTTTAGCAAAATAACGGTAAACATTAAAATATGCTTCGATGGAGGGTGAACTCTTGCACCCCAAGGAGTTACCTGTCGCTATTTATGAGCCCAACCGCTCCTTCGCCGAGCTTTCCGTCGAAATGGATTTAAAAGCTAAAACCTTAGAGGGTTTAGTCAACTTCCTTGAAGACCGCAACATAAACATTGTGACAGGCGTCATCGTCGGCAACCTACGGGAAGGTAAAAGAATTCTGGAAACCTTCATAGACTACACGGATTCGGGGTTAAGCATCGACGAAATCACCCAGCAAATCATGAGCCTAGAAGGAGTCTTCAACGTGGAATATGTGAGCCAGCTTAAGGAGGGCTTAGCCGTATGTAAGCTGCATTTCCCGCCAAAAGTCCTAGGGGAGAAAGCCGTAATCTTCAGGAAAACCATTCTCGAATCCGTGATAAAACGTTTGGGTGGTTTGTTTAAGACCGGTTTAGATACCATGCTCTATGAGGCTGGACTTGAAACTGGCAGGGTAGCCGCTAAAACTTTTAAGAAGGCTTTCGGCCTTGAAGGTAAAGCCTTAATAGATTTCATGCTTGGCTTAGGCTTATCCCTAGGCTGGGGTAAGTTTGAGCTAGTTGAACTCGACGAAGAGAGGCATATGCTGACGCTTAGGGCTAGAGAGCTCTTCGAATGTGAAATCTTCCGAGAAGTTAGAGGGGAAGGCCCCACAAGCTACTTCGTTAAAGGACACATCCTAGGGGCCGCCCGCGAAATCTTCAACGATGAAAAACTAACCGTAGCCGAAACCAAATGTATCGCCAGCGGAGACCCCTACTGCGAATTCCAAATCAAACCCGCCTAAATAAAACCCCTTCCCTTCTTTCCTCAAGGAGGAAGCATCCCTTAAAGAAGTTACGGCGGAAAGGAATCTGGGGAGCTTCAAGCATTAGTGGAGGCTTTCAAACCAGAAGTCTTAAAGGTTTAGCCTGAAAGCTGGTGGACCGGGCGGGATTCGAACCCGCGACCACCCGGGTGC
>CAZAJK010000052.1:0-611 GCA_964485425.1 uncultured Candidatus Bathyarchaeia archaeon
CCTGTAGAAGGGTGGGCACTTCTCCCCTCCAATCTTGACAACCCTGCTCCGCGTTCCCCCCTCTTTGCTGGTGGCTCCAATCTGAACCTCAGCTATTTCGCCTGAGTAGGTTTCTATGGGAGGCTCAAAGGTAACTCTCTCCAGTTCTAGGGGCTTCTCAACCACAGCTGGAGCTTCGGCCGCCGAGGGCTGAGATGCCATAGCATGTAAGACCATGGGTAGAATTTCGAAGGTTAACTCTTCAGCCGCTATTTCCACATCTTCCAGCTCAAGCTCCTTAGCCTTATCCAGCAGGGATAGGATTTCAGCTACACCTATTCCTCTGCCTGAGGATATACCCTCCTCCTTTTTCTTTTTCTCTTCCTCGGCCAAATGTTCCCCCTCCACCCACAGCTCGAATCGGAGGCTTATGTTTTCTTGATGATTAACTTTCCAACCTTAACCTTAGCACCTTTCAAAGTCAGCTTAATGCCTCCTCCAGTTGTAACTCCGCCGGGAGCCATTGGAAGCCCGGTGACCGTAACCCCCGGCGCGGGGGCAGCCTCAACCTCGGGAGGCTTCTCTTCAACTGCAACCTCAGCCTCCATTTCCTTAATTCTCTCAGCCAGCGG
>CAZAJK010000052.1:621-7169 GCA_964485425.1 uncultured Candidatus Bathyarchaeia archaeon
AGCCAGCGGGTGTCCCCTTTCAATGAGGAATTTCTTCAGCGACTCGATGTCTGGCGCTTCTTTCTCCGTGGCTATTTTGTCTTTGATGTAGGGTGGAATTGCGTCTTCAATCCTAGCCCTAAGCGTAGAGGCTATCCACACCACCCTATTCCAGCCTCCGTCGGCCTGCATAAACTTGGGTGAACGGTAATATTCGATACCCACTCCTAGGAAACCTTCCGTCTGGATTCCTCCGCCCACTTGGGTAGCCATAGCGGAGAATGATAGGCCGTTCACCGTGGGCTCTCTGAAGCCTCGGTCTACACAGCCGAATCCGTCCACCTCGGGGATATAGAAGACTATGGACTCAAAGCATCCGCATGAAGTGTGGGGATAACCGAAAATGCTGTACAGCCAGAAACGCTTATTAGCACCAAGCGAGCGCTTCTCCACTACCTCATTAGCTCCAGTATATTCGCCCCTAACAGAGTCTAAACATTCACCCTTAGGAACCGGGATTATCGGCCCCTTAGGGTCGACGTTAGCCGCAGCCCTAGCGTCAAACCAGTTTATAGCCCCGCAAAGGGATACTCTCTGCGGAGTAATTATGCATACGTGCTGGGGGGCGAAGGACTGGCAAAGCACACAACTGTAGAAGGTGTCTACGTCCTCGTCTCGGAGACCCCTAGCTCTGGCATCCCTAGCCTCGTAGATTTTAAGAGCCATCTCGTAAACTTCCTTAACCCTCTCCGGGTCTGTGTAGAAGGTCACCTGCATCTTCTCGATGAAAGGCATTTCAGCCTTGAAAAGTTTGATTAAAGCCATTCCGAGATACTTGAAGCTGTTAAACCCTTTATTGTAGGCCTTCTTGCTAAGCCTGCACCAGATGTCGTAGCGCTGGTTTAAGTGCATGAAGCCTTCCACGTAGTTGGAGAAGTCGTGAATCCTCCGCTCTATCACCGATTCTAGGTCCTTTTCCACCTTCTCTCCTGCCACTTCGATGCAGATGGCGAAGGGGTAGGAGCCGCCCTCCTCCAGCTCTGAAAGGTCAGGACCCACAATTGTTATTTTTCCATCCTCCACCTCGTCCATGGATTTGGCGAGGACAAGCTCACATTTATGTTGGACTTTTGGGCCTCCGAGCTCTATGTACATATCCTGCTTTCTTATACGTTCTCCCTCGTATACGGGGCTTACTTCAACAGGCAACTCAGACATCTACATTCACCCACAAACTAAGGACGAATACGCTTAAGATAACGGACTTGAAACAGCCTCTTAATATTTTCCTTCTCCCCCAAACCTTAGCCTAAAGCCTTAATGAACTCTTCAAGCTTCGCCTTCCACTCGTCATTTTTCATGTTTGGGAAGCTCCAATCCGCATTCGGATGATACCACTTGCATAGGGTTATGGTTTTCAGGTGTGGAGCGAAGTGTTTAAGCGTGGATAGACCTTGCGAGGCAAACTGGTAGGTTATCCCTAGGAAGAGCACTAGGTCGTGGGGTGGGGGCCTCTTAGGGTCAACCGTGAAGTTTGGGTCTTGAAGCCTATTGACAATGTCAACCAGCCCCATACTAACCACTGGAAAGTTCCGCTCTAGGAAGCCTTTCAACGTGTGGGCGGTTGCCACTATCGGAATGTTCCCCTTTCTAGCGATCTCAATCGCATAATCGATGAGCATTTTACCTTCAAGCTCAACCTCTAAGACGTACCTGCCCACGATTAGTAGGGGGTTTTTAGCCCGCTTGGTCAGGCTGGCGTAGAGTGCTGGAGCCTTATCGGGTGAAAGCGCCATTCTAGAGCCTGGGATGTTTCCTGTTTCGTAGGGTGAGGTTCTGAATGATAAAGCAGCGGACATTTCCTATCCGCCCCCTTACGCCTTCTTAACCCTTATGAGCCTCTTTAGGAGGGTGGGGTCGATTGAGGGCATTGGGTGAGGCTGCCAGCCTTTAGCCTTCAGGAACTCCACGATTTCATCCTTAAATGTTATGGGTATGTCGGCCTCTGTTCTGATAAGCATTGGTAGGTCTTCCGGAAGTTTGCCGTAGAACCTCTTGTAAAGGTCTACGTAGTTTGTAAGTTTAATCATTCTGCCCTTAGTAGTGTCGCTGGGTCTGATGCACAGTTTAGCCGTCCAAACCATGCATTCCTCAACCGTTTCGGCGACGTAAACTAGGTGCTCAGGAGCCGGCCCCACAAAAACCCTTTCACCAGTACGGGCATCATAAACCTTGAAACTCTCCTCATCATCTATTCTGCCTAAGTAAAGCCTCCTATACTTAAGACCTTGAGGGCCAAGGATTACTGGGACACCAAGCCTGTTAAAGCCTGTCGCAATGCTGGCGGCTTTCTGGCTCATAGCCCCCCATGCAACACCAACCGCACCCACCCTGTTAAGAATGTAGTCCGCAATTTCCTCGTAGTTGCCTCTAAGCTTCCTTCTAGCATAGATGTAGGCGATTTTAATGCATGCATCGCTTATGTGCGGGTTTGAGACGCATGAGCCGACGTTGACAAGGCCTCCTCTCTCAAATCCTCCGGGGAATACCTCGTAGGGCGACCTGCCTTCCTCATCCCGGTAATATGCGATAGCCATTGCTGAGCAGCCGTTAGCCGTAACAATATATCCTCGCCGAGCGAACTCGTAAGCCATTCTGCCTACTTCGTGAAGCGGCGTTGGCCAGTTAGCACAGCCAACATACGCTATTACACCTGGTATTTCGCCTAGGACTATGGGTGCCCCCACATCCCGTATTTCCATGTCTTGTATTGGGCCTCTTCCAACCCTAATCTTATACCGCTCTGTCCTGAACTTTCTCTCTCCAGCTGCAACTATAAGGCTGTGAACCGGTATTTGCATTGGACAGGCTTCCTCACAGCGCCCACAACCAATACAGCGATCGTAAAGTTGGGCTAGTAGTTCTATGTTCCCGTGGGCTGCAGCATTCACAGCCTCATCCGTTGGGAGATCCCACGGACAGTTCCTCCGGCATTTACCGCAAAAAATACACTTAGAGGCTGCCTCCCTAATCTGCTCAATGTCTGGGATTGTCTTGTACTTCTTACGTAAAGGCTGCATTCTTAATGCCGTGAGAACCGCCACCTCTCCAACTTTTTCAGGGTCTAAGATTACTGCACCCTTTAGCTCCCTGTTTACAAGCCTGTTAACTATGACTTCGGCTGGAAGTTCTGTTAGGTCTGGAAGCCCATAGCATGCCCTCTCGTTTGCAGCTATTACGGGGGTTTTCGTCCTCCAGGCCTCCTCTATGGCATCACATCTTATGCACTGCTCATCAAGTACGATAACATCCGCTATTCCGCTTCGAATATACCTGAGCTCGTGGGACATTGGGCCTATAATCTTAGCCTGGTTAGAGTATCTTACAAAGTCGTGAGCTGTACAACATAAGCCGGCAACTTCAACTGTCTGACCTGGCTCGCCGAGCCCCTTCTTACGCAAATAATCTATTATCTCTATGCTTGGAGCCACATTATGGCCTATGGATAGCGTTAGAGGCTTAGTTACGTCTATAACGCCTGTTCCTATCTCGGTTAGGGGGGCGTCAGGATCCCCCTTAGGAAATCCGAAAGTGATTATCTGCTCTACGTCTGCAACCTCCATCGCAACATGGTCTATCATGCTTACATGGAGGGCTTTAGACTCGAAGTCGAGGTAGTTCCCTTCCTGACCAGTGTGGCATGCCGCTAAACAGTGGGCTATCTGCTCCTCACAATAATTAAGAATGTAGGTTAAATCTCCAAGAGTCTTAGGTTTTATTCCGCATACAAGCCTTACATGGGGCATTTCACACTCAATATTGGGCCCGAGATCGATCGGGTAATCCTCTCCATACTTCAAGAGTAAGTGTTCAAGCATATGCCTAGCGTGAGCCGTGTGAGTTGCAGCTCCAATACAGCAGGCTAAGAGGACAACCCTAGCCTGCTGTGTTTTAATGTCTATGCCGCAGGCACCCCGCTTCCCCTCAGAAAGGTCACACTTACCGTAGGTGCACAGACAGCACAAGTCACAGAAGGGGGCATAGAAAGGCTTATAGCGGCTTAGGAGCAAGTGGTCCCAAGCCCTTAGATCCTTCATACCGGGGAATGGCGTAGGGCCCTGAGGCTCCCACTCCTCCTCCATGGCAAGCCTTCCAATGGCCACCTCAAGGTCTTTAGCTCGAACCGTACCGGTAACGAGCTCTTTAATGGTAAATTTAGCGGGACCTTTCTTAATCTCCAAGGCGCCTCAACCCTTTACTCGCAAGTTTTCCTCTTTTTTAGAAAGAATACAAGGCAAACCTATTAAATGCTTTACGGTAAAGGGGGGTAAAAGTTAATGTGGGAAAACCGTGCGAACGTGAATAGTTATGGCCGGTGCGGGCTTTCTTAGGAAAAAAGTGGATGAAAGATTTAGGTTTCTGGTTTCAACGGTTTTGGGGTTTAGCCGGAAAAGTTTAGAAGAGGCTGAAAGGGAAGTTCAAAAGTGCGGCGGATCCCACCTGACGTTTAAACCGGCAGAGATAGTTGACTACTTAGAACTTTTCGAAGCAGCTTTACTGCATCTTTCCCTGTCTAAGGAAGGCTTGCGAAGGGAGCTTGACTATGAGCTTGTTAGAAGCCCGTCTGGGCGGTTTACCCTCCTCCTCAGGGAGGGAGTAGGCCTTAAAAGCCTGAGAATGCTGGACAGGGTGAGGGAGTTAAGTCAAACTAAGCGAATCGCCTTAAGGATTCTTGCGGAGTGGCAGGTTAAAGGCGGCTTGAAGCCGGGGGATGTAGATGAAGCCCTAGATATAGCTTATAAGGTTTTAAGGGAGAGGTCTAAGGCGTACTATGAAGCTTGCCCTAAGTGCGGTAGGACAGCCCCCGGCCGCATATGGGAGCGGATTAACGGGGAAACATACAAAATTTACGTGAGAAAGCTCTGTTGCGGCTACGTCGTGAAGAAAGAAATCTCGTTAAGAAGGGCTAAAGCATCTCATAAACCTTCCTAAGAAACTCTTCGTCTGAGAGGAGGCCTTCAGGAGGCTTTACAACGGGTTTAAGTTGCACTTGAACCCCATCCACCCTATAAACGGTCCCTCCGGATTCAAACCCTGAAATGGTTGTAGGGATCTTGAGTTTAGCGCGGTTTACGGTTAAGGTTTCTACGTAGTCGATAGCTGCCATCGGCAGTTTTGCAAGCTTTTCGGCGACAATGGCTGGAAGACTGGCAAGGGGGTTTGAACCCAATATGAGGGCTGCGTCCACCAAATCCCTGCTTAGGGCCGCTACGGCCGAGGTTTGCGTAGGATCATGCTTGGTCTCTCCGTTGGAGAAGTCTATGGCGTAAGGTTTGCCCGCCTCTTTTAAGGCTGTCTCAATAAATCCTATGCTGTTGTAGTGGCCTGGAAGAGGCATAGCCACGCATTTCACCCCAGCCTTCTTTAGGGCTTCCACAAGCTTGTAGAGGGCTTCAAGGTTAGCTTTAGCTTTCCCACCCCCCAGAAGTCCTAAGCCGTAAAAGATAGCTGTAAAGGAAGACCTTTTCAAGTCTCGAACTAGACTTGAAATCCTCCTAAGTGGGATGCTTAATTCGTATTGGCTTGGATACTGGCCTGTTTCAACCATGGAGGCTAAGGTTTCCATTAGGCGTCTATCCTCTCCAAGCTCGACTATGAGCCTATTATGGGCTACAGTGCGGGTTTGCCTGACATCCACAACCGTTAGAATCCTGCTTTCAACACCTCTCTCAGCCTTTAACCCACGGGGGAAAACAGAGAATTTACTCATGTGACGGTGGAATGTTTCAGCGGGATTAGCACCCCAAAATATTATGTGGTCAGCTTCTTCTCTCACCTCATCAAGCGTAACTTCATAGGTTTTATGGCGTTTAGCCTCCATGATAGCGTAGCCGTAATATAGGCTTAATGGTCTGTCAAAGATGCCGCCAAGCTTCCTGGCAATCTTTAACCCTAAACTTATGGCTTCACAAGTCGCATTACACCAGCCATATAGAAGCGGCTTACGTGCAACTTTAAGAAGTTCAGCAGCCTGCTCAGCAGCCTCATCAGGTGATAGAACTTTCTCTGTCCCCTCTACAATAGCAATATAGTTTCTTAGGCGACTCTCTGAACTCATAACTTTAATACGTTCCGTTCCAATGATACAACAGCCGAAATTTTTAACGATACGTCCATCTTCAACCACCACTTTAACATCATCACAAAGTAGGGAACATCCGGTGCAGGTTGTGATTTCAATCATTCCCGGGCTACCCCCAGAAGAATCCAAAATTTCTAATATACTTTTATAGCGCCGGTATAGCAGTACTGTTCGCATACCCTGCAATCAAGCCCGTGGGGTGGAAAGCGCCTGCACTTCTCCAGCTTGACAATCTTAACCTTTCCATCCTCAACCCTTAATACGACCTCGTCGCTTGTAGTCGCCAGACCATGACCTATTTCCGGGTCTACTGAGACATTCGCCGGGCAAACTACGACACAATTCCCACAGCCGGTGCAAAGGTCTAAGTCGACTTTCACACCTGTCTCACGAGTTTCAAGTATGGGCTTCAAGAGTTCACGGAGGG
>CAZAJK010000053.1:0-6728 GCA_964485425.1 uncultured Candidatus Bathyarchaeia archaeon
TAGTGAAGATGTTTGGTCCCGCGGGCAGGATTTGAACCTGCGACCAATCGGTTTCTGTCGCCTGGAAGGCTGGTATCCCCCGCCTTTTAGGCGGGCGCTACAGCCGACCGCTCTTCCAGGCTGAGCTACCGCGGGACCAAAAATAGCATTCAGCCATCTGAAATATTAACCTTTAGCTTCCACGGGCTTCTCGGTGAACGTTAACCCGCCGTTTTTAAGGGTTATAATTATGTTTTTCCTCCAGTCCGGCTTCTCTTCCGGGCAGTCTATTCGCTGGTGGGCTCCCCTGCTCTCCTTCCTTCGAAGGGCGCTTTCAACCACCATAAGCCCAACCTTAACCATGTTTTCCAGCTCTAGGAGCATGGCTAACTGGTGGAAGTCTTTGACGTGAAGCTCTTCGAGTTCGCCTTTAAGCTGGCTTAGGAAGGCTAATGCCTCTTTAAGGCCTTCACCGCTCCTAACCACTCCAGCCTTAAGCCACAAGGTTTCCCTAAGCTTACGTTGAAGAGGCGGAATTTCGCATTCGCCTTTACCGTTCAGGAGGCTTTCAAGCCTTGCCTTCTCAGCTTCCACCTCCTCTATTGGAGGAGGAACTATGGGTGCTTCAGGGGCGTAGGCTGAGGCTTGCCGGCCAGCTTCTCTCCCAAAGATGAAGGCTTCTGAGAGGGCGTTTCCTCCAAGCCTGTTGGCTCCGTGGAGGCCTCCCACAACTTCCCCAGCGGCAAATAAGCCTTCAATAAGTGTTTGGCAGAGCTCTTCTACGGCTATTCCGCCCATGGTGAAGTGGGCTGCCGGGGAAACCAACATCTGCTCTCCAAGCCTAATGCCCCTAGATTCAAGCGTGGAAAGGTATTCTTTGACGGCTAGCCTGTCTAAACCTTTCAGGTCTAGGATTGCTAAGCCTTCAATTCCCCTTCCCTCAAGAATCTCCAGCATAATGGCTCGGCTGAAAAGGTCCCTAGTCATACCTTTAACCGTCGACAAACCATATTTGGCTGGAATATTCTCCCCAAACCTGTTTCTTAAAACCGCGCCGTTCGCCAGCAACTTCTCATAGAGGAGAAGCGTTTTCAAACCCCTCCCAAAGGCATAGGTCGGATAGAACTGTATGAACTCCATGTCTATAAGGGGGAGACCAGCCTCCAACGCTAGCACGTAGCCGTCTCCTGTCATCCCTCCGGGGTTCCCAGTCCTCCAGTAAATCCAGCCCGCCCCTCCAGCAGCTAGAATCAAAGATTTGGCCTCAAAAATGTGGAGGAAGCCCGTTTTATCGAAGCCTACGCAGCCAGCCAGCCGCCTCCCATTCTTTAAAATCCTCGTAACCATGATTCCCTCATGGAAGCTTATTCCAAGCCTTGAAGCATAGGCTTTTAAGGGGTTTAGAAGCCCCTACCCTTTCCAGGCACAAAGACGCTTCTAGGATGGGTGTGGCCGGGGATGGCGAGGAAGTCAAGTTTCCCTCCAACACGTTTAAACCGCACGCCTAGCCTTTCCAAATCTTCTACTATGCCTGAAATCCTTGCTGCAAAGGCCTCCACAAGCCTTCTATTGTTTAAGCCTCTGCCAGCCTTTAACATGTCTGCAGCCAGCTTTTCAGGGGTGTCGCCCTCAGCCAGGTTTAAAGTGTTGAGGTAGCCCTCAGAAACATAAGTGTTATTTGCCTGACCTATTGGAGCCTTAGCCACCACCCCCACATTCAAGCTGGGAGCACACTCCTTGGCTTCGATGGCTGCTCTAAGACCCGCAGCACCTCCACCGACCACTAGGACATCATAGCGATGTCTAAGCTGGCCCTTGAACCCGAGCGACATTCCATGGTTCACCTTGAAGGCTTCACCATCCTCTCATGGTAGAAGGTGTATAGGGCGATTAGAGGATTATGCCCTGTAACCCTGTCTTTTGCTATAAGCGTGGTAACCGGGGCTTTAGAATGCTTCGTGAAGAGGGCGTCATGCCCTACGCATAGGCCCACTAAAATGTTGAGCTGGCAGCCAGCTAAATTTAAGATTTCAGCCTGCAGAATGGGGTTGCAGGCTGCGTCGAACTCGTCGAATTTAGCTTCAGACCCTAGGCCGAACTCAGACTTATCTATTCCACCACATTTACAGCATACGGCGTAAACCTTGAACCCCCACTCCCTCAGCAGGTTTACAACCCTCTTGGCTTCCGTGCTTAGGCCTATGCAGAAGGCAACCCCCAGTTTTGAGGCTCCCAGCCGCCTGGCAAGCTCCACTATCTCTCTGAACCTCGGCCACCTCATGTAGCCCTCCTTCTCCACGCTAGCTGCAGCCTGGAAAAGCCTAAGCGTCTCAGCGTTCTCCCTACAGAGTTTAACTGTTTTCTTGGCTAGGTCGGGGTGGAGACGCATTGGGCAGAAGCTTGGAAGCTTCTCCGGCTCAATTAAACCTTTATCGCAATTTTTGGTGGGGCAGCGTGTGCAGTCAATTATGGTTTCAGCCAAGGAACCTCCCCCCAAAAGGTTTAACCCTTAAACTCTATGTGAAACATGCCTTACGGCTTAAAGCTTACCTATAAGCAGGTTTAAAGAGGCCTGTGGGGACCAGCTTCCCAACAATCTTCCACCACGATTAATCCGCCAATCAGAACTCCTAGCTTGCGTGGTTACCCCCGGTGAAGCTCGCTTTTCAAGGAAGTTTATGGACTCCAATAGAAGCCTTATCGGGAGAGTTAACAATCTGCCTTATACTTATACATTTTACCTTAAAATTGTCTGGCCGGAGACACCAGCCTCTTCTTCTCGAAAAGGCTTAGAAGCTCTGAAATGTCGGCTCGGGCTGCTCCAATCACCCTGTCTGCAGCCCCATAATACAGTATTATTTCTCCGTCAAGCTGAACTGCTCCGCAGCTGAAAACTATTCCCTGCCCACCATTCATTTCGTAGGGTTCTTTAGGCTCTAAGACTGGAACCTTAAGTTTAACTATGTTTTCAGGGTCATCTCGACTTATTAGGGCTAACCCTAGCCTATAGTTGAAGCCTGCGTCGACGCCATGGTAGATTAGCAGCCAGCCTTCGCTAACCTTTATTGGGGGAGGCCCTGAACCTATTTTGATCCACTCCCATTCCTCCTGCGGATGCATAACTATTCGATGGACGCTTTTAGACCAGTCGTCTGGGCTGTGGGAGTAGGCAACCCAGATGTGAGGGGGAATCCTATGGTACATCACGTATCGGCCTTTAATGGTTTCGGGGAAAAGCACGCAGTTTTTATCGTCAACGTAAGGGAGGGGGTAAACCCTAGACCCCCACTCCCACCTCTTCTCGAGGAAAGACTTTACGGGGATTGAGGTTAACCCTATCTGGGCTAGTCGAACCTTAGCTGCCTTCCTCCACCTTAAGGTTCGACCATAAGCCGTGTAGGTCATGTAAAATTTTCCGTTAAGCTTGGTCAGCCTAGGGTCCTCGCAGCCGAATTTTTCAAACCTAGATTCTGAGGGTTGAAAAACCGGCTTATCAAGTCTTTCCTCGATGTGGAAGCCGTCGACGGTTGAGGCGTAGCCCAGCCTTGAAACGTCGTCTTCGCCTTGAGCCCGGTAAACTAGGTGAACCTTACCCTTCTCGTACACCGCTGCACAGTTGAAGACTCTGCTGGATTCCCACCAGCTATCTTTTAGGGGTTTAAGGATGGGGTTCCCCCTAAACCGTTTGAAGACTTCCAAAGATACGCACCCCTAAGCCGGCCTTACCCGGCTAGGGGTTTAACGCTATGATACTCGCCAAGCAAGCATTTATATAGGTTAAGGTGTTTCTGGGCAATCCTATCCCAACTAGTTTCCTCAGCAAGCCTCATTAGGGGTTTACAAACCTCTTGAAACTCCTCGTAGTTTGTTACGGCCGCAGCCATCTTGGCGGCTAGGGCTTCCACGTTGTTCGGTGGGAAGGTGGCTTCCGGAACCAGTATCGAACATTCAACCAGCCTTGGAACGCGACTGCATATTACGGGTTTAAAGCCTCCTAAAGCTAGGCGGAAAGCCCCACTCACACTAACCTTCCATGGAGGCTCTTTATATGCGAATACGAGGACGTCGGCAGCCCTCACAGCCAGCACCGTTTCATCCCTGGTTAAATACCTCCTTAAAACGATGATTCCATCATTCGATAGCATCCCGTTAATTGTCGAGGCACACCTAGCTCCATCTGCTCCCTGAGGCATCCCGGCCAGAAGCAACGTGACGTTCGGATATTTTTGACGGAGCTTCTTAAAGGCTCTAATTAAGACTTCTTGACCCTTATCTCTCCTCAGGAAGCCTATGCTGGCGAAAATGAATTTGTCTTTAAGCTCGGGGATTCCAAGCTTCTCAAGGGCTTCCTCCTTACTCAGCTTTGAAAGCTCGCTTATGGAGGTTCCATGAGGTATTCTCCAAACCTTAGCCATGTCTACACCCTGATTCCAAAGCTCAAACTCTTGAAGAATGCTATGCACTATTACGGCGTCTAGGAGCTTGCAAAGCCTTCTCTGATGTTTCGCACGTCTCTTCCTAGCTGAGTTAACAATCGTGTGGAAGGTGGCTAGGAGGACTCTGCAATGCTTCTTCAACTTTTTAAAGGCTTCGAAGGTGCAATTGAGAGGAGGAAACAGGTTGAATTCATGTTGGATGTGAATTAGGTCGAAGGGTCCGTGTTCCCGAACAGCCGCCAACAAATCTTCATACTCAGCTTTTTTCGGGGTGAAGCATGGGATAACTTTAACCCCCAAATCGTCGACTCTCTCCTCAAGCCCACCAACCTTATCAGAAAGAATGACAATTTCAACACTGTTGGCTAAGGTTTTGAGGGCTTCCACCAGGCTTCTCGTGTATTCCGCCACCCCACATGGGGTTGGCGGGTAAGTGGAAAGATAAGCTATCCTCATGGAAGCTTCACCCCCGACACTCCAATCTAAACGGTGATAAAGCTGAAGGCTGCGGTTTGCCCCGCAGCCAGCTGAAAATTTCTCTCATTATATTAATACTAGGGGCGGAATTTAAATATCCGGGCGGGAAGCCTCTACACTTGAAGCCTTAACATTTCTCCGCCAAGGTTAATGGAAAGGTTGGAAAGGGGAGGGAAGAAAAGGGGAAAAAGTGGCTTGGAGGTTTAACCTTCACGCCTCAGCCCCTAGAACCGAGTCAACTTTTTCGAGAAGCGCAGTCTTCGCAAAGGCCACTACATTTTTAGCTCCAGCCTTCTTAGCTGCCTCCTTAACCCTGGCTAGCTCATCTTTTTTAAGCCTAACAGTTACAGTTGAAGGCTTAGCAGCCCTCTTACCCTTCTTAGACTTCCTAGCCTTCTTAGCCAACAACTGCACCCCCAAAGAAAAATAACACATAAAACTCTTAAAAATTAAGACGTTAAATCATTTTCTCCTCTCAAAGTAGGGAAGCAACTTATTGTTGAAATGCTGATGCCGCTAAAAGCATGGCTAGCATTTAACATTTGAGTTTTTCTCTAACTTTTTGAAGCAAGTCTTCTACATTTTCTTTTTGGGCTTTTTGCTGGAGGTATTCCATGTCTATTCTGTCCTTATGGGCTACTAGGAGTGTAGCAGCCTGCTCAAGATCTTCTGAGTAATGCTGGTATTTAGCCGAACATAGTCTCTGAACTATGAGGAATTCCAAAGCTTAAAAGAAATCCCTCAAAGGATAGGGAGCAAAGGTAGAAAAATAATAATTGGATTATGGCGCCCTGGCCGGGATTTGAACCCGGGTCGTGCGGGCGATTCGGCACCGGGTAGGTTTTGCCCTGGTTTGGGCCTGCGGGCCTAGTCCGGTTCAACCGCACATACTAGGCCGGGCTATACTACCAGGGCGCTTTTCCCTGGGATTCTCGTTTTACCTTTCACCATCCCGGCCAGAGCAAATAGGATATTTGGAGGGTTGACTTATATGGTTTTCTCCCTTAATTAAAACGTTTTTATGTGCGCTTAACTATTAAATCGAATATCAGCTCTTCGAGGGGTGTTTAAGAAGGTTGAGTGGGGAAGCCCCTAAGATTACCGTTACACCTCCCGGGCCTAGGTCCCAGAAGCTGATGGAGCTTCGAAACAAGTATGTGGCTAATGCTGTTTACAATGTTACTCCGCTCTTCATTGAGCAGGGTGAAGGCGCCATCCTAAAAGATGTCGATGGAAACGTCTATATCGACTTTGCCACGGGCATCTCCTCAGTAAACCTGGGCCATAGACACCCCGAAGTTCTTGAAGCCATTAAAAATCAGCTTGAGAAATACATGCACTTATGCTTTCACGTAACACCCTATGAGCCCTATGTTAGGCTTGCGGAAAAGCTTGCCAGCATAAGTCCGGGAGACTTCGCTAAGAAGGTTGTCCTGGTAAATAGTGGAGCTGAGGCTGTGGAGAACGCTGTGAAGGTTGTTAGACGCTACACCCGTAAACCTGGAATCATATGCTTTGAAAACGCTTTTCACGGCAGAACCTTAATGGCCCTAGCCCTAACCGGCGGAGTTCAGCCTTACAAGTATGGATTCGGACCCTTCATGCCCGAGGTTTACAGGGTTCCCTTCGCCTACTGTTACCGATGCAGCTTCGGCCTAGAATATCCCTCATGCAACATGCGCTGCGTCGAATACATTAGGGAACTCCTCCAAGTACATATTTCCCCGGATGACGTAGCAGCCATTATATTCGAACCCGTGCAAGGTGAGGGAGGCTTCATCGTTCCACCCCGAGAATTCGTTCAAGGCTTGAGGAAAATCTGCGACGAATTTGGAC
>CAZAJK010000054.1:0-6535 GCA_964485425.1 uncultured Candidatus Bathyarchaeia archaeon
CTTAAGTGGTCGGCTCCACGCTCAGAGGTTGCATGGGTTAAAACTTCGCCTTTGCTGGCTCTAACACCGTCAGCAGCCATCTCCATACCTTTAACATGCATAACATAGTTTATGGCTCCTCCGCCCAGTTTAAGTGCAGCCCGGTAGGAGCCTTCAGCTAAAAGGTCTCCGAAGCCTTCCCGGTTAGCCACCTTTCTAACCATTTCCACTACGGCGTCAGCATTACCAAATTTAAGCTCTAGGCCGTCGGTTTCATCTTTGCTTATGATACCCCGCTCATACCATTCCATGGCTGTGGCTATTACCTGCCCCATAGATATGATGTCTAAGCCTAGCCTGTTGCAGAGGAAATTAGCCATAGCAATAGCGTTAAGATCAGAGACACCACACTTGGAGCCGAAGGCTGCTACACCCTCATATTCTGGGCCATGCCCCTCTTCACCCGCATACTTACCTGAAGTTATCTTAGTGTATCTGCCGCAGGCTATGGGGCAACGGTAGCAGGGCCAGGCTTTAACCTCAAGCTTCTTATGGTAGACCTCATGTTCAACTTCTCCAATGGCGTCAAAGGTTGTCCGCTGCCAGTTTAAAGTTGGAAGAATACCTACGCCGTTGATAGCTGCTGTGAAGGCTGGGGTTCCAAATTTGGCTAGGAGTTGGGAGGTGAAAACCTCAGCCTTAATGTCGTTTAAAGCCTTCTTCACAAACTCTTTGAAGGCTTTTTCATCTTGAATGCTTATTTCCTTCTCGCCGAAGGCCACCACAGCCTTAAGGTTTTTAGAACCCATCACGGTTCCGCAGCCGCCTCGACCTGCCGCTCTACCTTTATCCACCATGATGCTGGCGAAGAAAACTAGGTTTTCACCAGCAGGCCCTATACAGGCGACAGAAGCCTTTTCAGCAGTCTCTTTCAACAGTTGTTTGGTTGTTTCCTCAACGTCTAGGCCCCATAAGCCTGTGGCATCTCTAATCTCAACGGTTTCATCGTGAACCCAGAGGTAGACGGGTTTCCTAGCCTTACCCTTAACTACCAGCACGTCGAAGCCTGCCTTCTTAAGGTTGGGAGCGAAAAATCCTCCCACATTACTAGCCCCAATAGTGCCGCTTAGCGGGCTCTTAAATATCACAGCTGTTCTGCCTGAAGCTGGAGCCTCGGTGCCGGTTAGAGGCCCGGTGGTGAAGGCAAGAAGGTTTACGGGTGATAGGGGGTCGATTTTGGGTGGAAGCTGGTCCCAGAGAATCTTTGCTCCAAAGCCTTCTCCCCCCATGTATTTGGCAGGCCAGTCCTTGGGTGTTTCGACGACCTCTACTTTCTCATGGGTTAGGTCTACGTAGGCAATTTTACCCATGTAGGCTGGCTGGGAAGCCAAGAAAGCCCCCCCTTTACTAGGTGAAGTTTGAGAAAGACTTCACTTCTGAACTTTTAAGGCTTTTATGTTTAAATAATTTATCATGATATCCTCCTTACCGGTTTACATTGCAGGCCGGAAGCTTAACGTTAAAACCGAAAAAATTGGGGAATTCTTGAAAGGATTATTGGGCTGCTTCTAAAAAAAGGTTTAGGGGAAATGTAGCTTTTTGAGGAGTTTTCCGCTGTGGCTCCTGATTTCTAGGGTTATGGCTGGCCTGCCTGTCAGGGTGTGGGTGGCGCAGGCTAGGCATGGGTCGTATGCTCTGAAGGCCATTTCCACCATGTTTAACAAGCCTTCTGAAACATTCCCGTTCTTGATTAAGCCTTTAGCCGCATCTCTAATCGACATGGCTATGGGCGCATTATTGTGTGTAGTGGCAACGATGAGGTTAACTTTGGTTAGAATGGCATTTTCATCCGCCCAATAATGGTGGATGAGAGTCCCTCTGGGGGCTTCAACCACTCCAACCCCATCTTCACGCGCCGGCTTCTCAGCCGTCCGCCTCACATCGGGATTGGTGATTTCGGGGTCTTGAGCTAGCTCCAACATCCATTCAGCGGCGTATAGAATCTCAATTGCTCGAGCCCAGTGGTAGGCTAAGGTGTGGTGGACAGGTTTTCCGCCTAGGGTGTCAAACATTTCTTCGAAGGCGGCTTGAGCTTCAGGTGTTGGGATGCTGTCAGCTACGTTGAAGCGGGCTAGGGGTCCCACCCTGTAAACTCCACTGTCTTCTCCGTCTACAAAGCCCTTCCAGCCCACCTTCTTAAGGTAGGGGAACTTGAGGTAGGACCAGGGCTCCACCCGCTCAGCAATATGGTCTAAGTATTCCCTTACAGGGAATTCGGCGAAGATTTTGCCTTCAGGGTTTACCACGCGGATTTTCCCATCGTAAATGTTGAGCTGCCCTTTAGCGTCCACCAGCCCCATGTAATAGGTTCTCATGGTGTAGGCTGGGCTTTTAACCAGGTCGACGTATTCGGGGTTGCCTAAAACCACGTCTTTAAATAGTTTAACCGTAAACTTCCCGAACTCTACGGCCTCCTTGGCGAGCTGCTCTATCTTAGCCCTTTCCTCCTCGGTGAGGGGCTTGCCAACTCCTCCTGGAACCCCGAAGGTTGGATGGCCCTTCTTCCCGCCGATAATCGCCATGATCTCGTAGGCGTTTATCCGCTGTTGGAGCACGTATTTCCCGGCTTCAGCTCCAACCTTCCTCAAAACACCTACAATGTTTCTTTCAGCTTTGGGTGCTTGAGGCCCAACCACGAAGTCTGGAGCCGATAACGCGTAAAAGATGGTGGAGTGGTCGGCTATGTAGAAGGCGCAGTACATTAGCTCCCTAATTTTCCTAGCCGTGGGAGTGGGCTCTAAACCGAAGAGGTCGTCTAAGGCTTTGGTTGAAGCTGTGTGGTGGGCTACTGGGCAGACGCCGCAAATCCTAGAGGTTATATCCGGCATAAACTCTGCCCTTCGACCCTCACAGAACCTCTCGAAACCCCGAAGCTCAGGAACCTGGAAGTAAGCGTTCTCCACATCGCCCTTCTCATCTAGGAATATGGTGATTTTCCCATGGCCTTCAAGCCTAGTTATCGGCTCAATAACTACCTGCCTAGCAGCCATCATTTCACCCTCCTCTTAAGCAGGGAGCCTGGAAGGCTGAAGAGGTAGAAGGTTCCAGCAGGGTCAGCCACGCTCTCAGCAAACTTTTTGGCCTCCTCTTCGCTGGTCACTTCGGCTATGGAGGCTAGGGCTGAAAGCATTCGGGCTCCTTGGTCTTCGGCGTTTGGCGCCGGCCCGAAGCACCCTTTACATGGAAGCCCAGCCTTTATGCATTGGGCGTCGCAGCCTCCGCGGGTTGCAGGCCCCATACACATAATTCCCTGTTCGAGGAAGCACTTTTCAGGGTCTGGGATAACCTGGTAGATGCGCTTAAGCTCCTTAATCTTCTTCTCCTCTTTCACCCTCGGGCAGCTGTCGCACACCGTCCTCTCATCGGCTGTTAACACGGTGCCCTTTGGAGGTCTTTCGCCCTTAATGAGCGCTATAAGGGCTTCCCAAGCCTTTTCACCTATAGGCGGGCAGCCGGGAATATAGTAGTCGACTTCAACAACCTCGTTTAAAGGCTTAAGATACTCCAAAAGCGGGGGAAGCTTCAGTTCTCCCTCTTTAACCTTGGCTACTGGTTGGGGCGTCACGTTTTCAGGGTTAACTGTGCTTGGGGTTTCCCTGTAAATTCTGCTGAAAAGCTCTTTCAGGGTGGCTAGGTTTGCTAGTCCTGGAATTCCGCCTAGGTAGGCGCATGCCCCATAAGCTATGAGGATTTTAGACTTCCGCCTTAGAAGCTTAGCCATGTATTCGTTTTCCTCGTTCCTTATGCCTCCATTAAAGAGGCAGATGTCTATGCTTTGGTCTGGCATGGCTTCGACATCCTTGTATTTGAAGTCTAAGGCTATCGGCCAGAAAACAAGCTCAACCTGTTCAACTAGGTCGGCTAGCCTGCTCCCAATCTCTAGGATGGAGACGTCGCATCCGCCGCAGCTGGCTGTCCAATAGCAGGCTATCTTAGGCTTACTCACTTCTCACCCCTCCACCCTGCCTTAAAGGGCCAAGCCTCTTCAACTGCTCCGTAAAATCTTTAACAGCCTGAGCGAAAACTTCACCCTCAGCTGCGGAGATGAAGTTGAAGCGGACTCTTTCAGGCTCTATCCCGAACTGTTGAAGCATTTTTTCGAGGAGGTAGTAGCGGGTTATAGCCTTATAGTTGCCGTGAATGTAGTGGCAGTCGCCTAGGTGGCAGCCTCCAATGAAGACTCCGTCTGCACCTAGCTGGAAAGCTTTGAGGACAAATTCAGGGCTAACCCTACCACTACACATAACCCTTATAAGGCGTAGATTCGGCGGATACTGCATTCTGCTCGTTCCAGCTAGGTCCGCAGCCGCATAAGTGCACCAGTTACACGTGAAACCAATAATTTTTGGGGTAAACTCTTCAGCCACGAGCTTTCACCCCCTAAACTGATAGGAGAGCTTCAATCTGCGACATTAGCTGAGGCTCTGTGAAGCCTCGGAGGACTATGGCTCTAGACGGGCAGGCTGCACCGCACAGCCCGCATCCTTGACATAGAGCCTCGTTAACCTCAGCCCTACGTTTGCCTTCCTCCACCTCCTTAAGCTCAATAGCCTTGTATGGGCAAATGGCCTCACATACGCCGCAGCCGCTACAATATTCTTCAAGCACATAGGCTGTTAGAGGCTCGGCTGTAACCTTACCCTGTGAGAGCGGTATGGCTGCTTGAGCTGCGGCTGCGCTTGCTTGGGCTACGGTGTCCGGAATATCCTTAGGACCCTGAGCACAACCACAAATGTATATGCCTGGTATGTGGGTTTCCACGGGTCTAAGCTTGGGGTGAGCCTCGAGGAAGAAGCCGTCGGCTCCTCTTGAAACTTTAAGGAGCGTTTGGAGGGCTGGGGCTTCAGCCCTCGGTATTAGGGCAGCAGCTAAGACGACTAGTTCAAATTCAGCCTCCATAACTTCTCCTAGAAGCGTATCCTCAAATCTTAACCTTAGGTTTCCATTCTCGGTTTCATAGATTTCAGCTACCTTCCCTCGAATCAGCCTAACACCTTCATCCTGAACTCTAACTAGGAACTCCTCATAACCCTTCCCGAAGCATCGGAGATCGATGTAGAAAACGCAGACTTCAGCGTCTGGAATCTTCTCCTTAACCTGATGGGCATGCTTAAGCGAAGCCATGCAGCAAATTCTTGAACAATAGGGGACTCCATGCTGCTCGTCCCTTGAGCCGACGCATTGGATGAAAGCTACGCTTTTCGGGGTTTTCCCATCTGACGGCCTAACGATCCTGCCTCCTGTCGGGCCTGAAGCATTAACCAGTCTTTCAAACTCTAGGTTTGTGATTACATTCTTGTATTTCCCATAGCCGTATTGGGGCAGCTTCCTAACGTCAAACAGGTCGTAGCCTGTGGCATTGATGATGACGCCTACCTTCAGCTCTATGGTTTCATCCTGCTGGTCGAACCTTATGGCTTTCGCTGGGCAGAATTTCTCGCAGACTTTACATACTCCCTTGGTGAAGTAGAGGCAGTTCTCCTTGTCAATAGTGTGGGTTATGGGGACGGCTTGAGGGAAGGGTATGTAGATGGCTTTCCGCATTCCCAAGCCTAGGTCAAACTCGTTGGGAACCCTCACCGGACATTTTTGCGCGCAGATCCCGCAGCCTGTGCAGGCTTTCTCATCGACGTAGCGGGCTTTCTTCAAAATTTTAACTTTGAAGTTGCCGATGAAGCCTTCCACCTCTTGAACCTCGCAGTAGGTTAGCAGGGTGATGTTTGGATGCCTCCCCACATCCACCATCTTAGGCGTCAGAATGCAGGCTGAGCAGTCTAGGGTTGGGAACGTCTTGTCCAGCTGGGCCATGTGGCCTCCTATGCTTGGCTCCTTCTCCACCAAATAAACATGGAAGCCCGCGTTGGCGAGGTCTAGGGCAGCCTGAATCCCAGCAATACCCCCACCAATGATTAGGGCTGAACGTTCAACGTCAAACTCCATGGGGGTTAAAGGCTCTAGGAGGGAGGCCTTAGCTATGGCGGCTTTCACTAGCGCTTTAGCCTTCTCCGTTGCTTTCTCAGGCTCACCCATGTGAACCCAGCTGCACTGCTCCCTGATGTTGGCCATCTCAAAGAGGTAGGGGTTTAACCCTGCCTCCTGACAGGTCTTTCTGAAGGTTGGCTCATGCATTCTTGGGGAGCAGGCTGCCACCACCACCCTGTTCAGCTTATGCTCTTTAATGCTGTCTTTGATTAGGGCTTGCCCCGGGTCGGAACACATATAGGTGTAATCAGTGGCAAAAACCACGTTGGGCTGCTTGGAGGCGAAGTCGACAACCTGCTTTACATCCACCACTCCTGCAATGTTGGTTCCACAGTGGCAAATGAAAACTCCTATCCTAGGTTCCTCTTTCTCGCTCAAATGTTAGCAATCCCTCCTCCCGTTTTTCCGCCGATTTTAAGCTATTTTTAGGTAAATTTTTGTCAACTTTTAAGCCTTAGCCATGGAGAGAGCCTTCCTCTTCTCGGCTGGAATCTCACCCAGCCTGCTTGCAAGC
>CAZAJK010000055.1:0-5401 GCA_964485425.1 uncultured Candidatus Bathyarchaeia archaeon
TAATCCTACTTATTCTTGGGTGTAATGGGAAGTATAGGAAAATTTGTAAAAAGTGTTGAAGTTAAGATGTTGTTGTGATTTGAATCATTCCAAGTTAGAAAAGCAGTGATTAATGTGGGTAAAAACAATATTGCTTAGAGAGGATGGGAAGAAGGTTGAGCTTAAGCCTAAATTTAGGGAGTCAGCCTACACCTTGGTGAAGAAGCTAGTGGGGGAGGAGGCTGAAACCAGCTTTGACGAGTTAAAGGCTAGGGTTTGGAAGGCCTATAGGGAAGCCCTAGCCAAACGGCGGCTCCTAGTCAAATTGGCTCAGGGAGGCTGAACCCTTTGAAAGTCCAGGTTGAAACCCCTTCAAGGCTTCACTTCATCCTCATCGACCTAAACGGTGAGCTTGGAAGGGTGGATGGAGGGGTTGGAGTGGCTCTCCAAACCCCGGGCTGGAGGATTGAGGTTGAACCTTCGGCTGAAGGCTTAGAGGTGGAAGGCTGCCCTGAAGCGGGCTTTGAGGAGGTTCAAAACCTAGCCTTAAAATTTCTAGGCTCACAGGGTGTTAAGCCTTCACTTAAGATTAAGGTTTCAGGCGGGATTCCACGCCACGTAGGTTTAGGCTCAGGAACCCAGCTAGCCCTAGGGGTTGCCAAGGCCCTAGCCGAAGCCCTAAACCTGAAGCTTCCTGTGAGAACCCTGGCTAGGCTGATGGGGCGTGGAGGCACCTCAGGCATAGGTGTAGCAGCCTTTGAGGCTGGCGGAATAATTGTTGATGGAGGCCACAGCTTTGGCCCAGGAAGGCAGAAACAGGATTTCCTCCCATCCCACTACGCGGAGGCACCTCCTCCCCCAGTATTAGCCCGCTTTTACCCCCCTGAAGATTGGCGTTGGGTGGTTGTCGTTCCACCCATGAGGGGGGCCCATGGCCTGCGTGAAGCCGAATTCTTCAGGGAGCAGTGCCCCATACCTGCGAGTGAGGTGGCTAAAGCCTCGAGAATTGTGCTTATGAAGCTTATGCCTGCCCTAGCCGAAGCCGACGTGGAGGCTGCGGGAGAAGCCCTAAACATGCTTCAGGAGGTAGGCTTTAAGAGGTTGGAGGTTCAGCTTGCAGGCTCCCTCCCCAAGAAACTTATGCAACACCTGGTTGACCAAGGAGCTTATGGGGCTGGGTTAAGCAGCTTCGGCCCAGCCATCTACGCCCTAACCACAGGGGAGAAGGCTGCAGAAAACCTTTCTAAGGCCGCCCAGGAACTTTTAGACAGGGCTGGGGTTTCAGGCCTAATCTATAAGTCTAAAACTAATGTTGGCGGAGCTAAGATTCTTAAGATTTAAGGCTGTATGCTTCCCCGAAAACTGGAAGCTGAACCCCGAATTTTCCGCCTAGAAACTTTTGGAATAGGGTTGGCCGCTCACAGTGGATGGGGAAAACCCTACTAGGGTTAATGTGTTCAACGGCTTCAAGCAGTTGAAGCGGCATGATGTGGCCTGAAACATGGATATGATATTTGGGGAGGCCGTAATGTTCAAGCCAGTTCAGCATCCTCCAATAGTCTACCTCAGCCTCCTCCCCCACTGGTTCAGACGACGAGAGAATATAGCAGCTTCCAGGCGGAGGCCTAATCCCTAAGAGCTCCCCAAAACTGTAAAATGATAAGGCGAGAATGGTTTCCCCGGGTTTCCTCGCCAACTCCTCAGCTGAAACCGTTTCATATTTGTCCATAAGCGTTTTCTCCCATGGGGCATAACGCCTTTTAGCCTTCCTGTAGACGGCTAGGCGCTCATCGCTGAGGCTTGGAAGCTTAAGCTTCCTGTCGGAGGAAAGTATTTCCACAAGCCTTGCATGCTTAAAGTCTATGGCAAGTCTTCTGCCGGATTCTTCAGCCACCATCAGGAAGGAGCGAAACCTGTCTATATCCGTGGCGGCGAAATCCGCTAAAACCAAGCCCTTAACCTTCGAAACCAGGCTTCTCAAGTCTTCCATAAGCCTATGCTCCGAGTAAACTTCACCCTCAGTCAGGTTAGTCCCTTCTATGATTAGGGCTTCAGGCTCAGCCTCCGTAGCCCTACGGATAAAGTCCCAGCTAAGCTCAGGTTTACCGCCATGAAGCCTGAAGTCGCCGGTGTAGGCTAAAGCCCCATCAGGCGTATACACGATGAAGCCGTAGGCTCCTGGAATCGAATGGTCAACGTGCACAGGCTCAACCTCAAAACATCCAACCCTAACCTTAAATCCAGTCCTAAAAGTTTCAAACCTTAAACCTGAAAAGTCGTGTTCAAGGCTTCTACCCCTAATTTCATTTAAGGCTTCAAGTATAAGCTTGGCCGTTTCCCCGCAGTATACTGGAATTTCCCTCTTAAGGAATGAAATGTAAGCTGCATGGTCGAGGTGGGCGTGGCTTAGGAAAACCGCCGAAACAGTAGGCTGCCCCTCCTCAAACCTATAAATTCCCTTAATTTCGGGCAGAAGCCCGAACTCAAGCAAGCCTTCCTCGCTCCTAGGCGAGAGGAAAGGCTCAGAATAGTACATCCGCTTCCTCGCGTAAGAAACGCCAAAATCAAGGATGATGCACTCACCATCATAGTCTACGAGGATCTTATTTCCACCTATCTCCCCCACCCCGCCCAAAAAGAAGATCTTAACCCCAGCCATCTTCAACTCCCTGAAATAAGCATTCTCAAAGCAATTATTATAAGCACAAGCCCCACAATCTTCCTTAAAACCGTAGGTTGGGTTCTCCTGCAAATCCTAGGTCCAAGCTGAGCGCCGAGGAGAGCCCCAACCCCAGCAACCAGGGCGATGGCGAAATCCACATTCCCAAGCATTAAGTGGCCTCCAAAACCCGAAACCGCATTAGCCAGGTTGGTTAAGGAAACCGTGGCAATAGCCACGTGGATGGGGACGCCTAAAACCACCGTCATTAGTGGGACGGCAACGATCCCTCCACCCACCCCTAGCATGCCCGAAACCAATCCTACCCCTACTCCGCCAAGACCTGCAAACAAAGGGTCAACCATATACTCGAAGCTTAACCCCCAGCGGTCCCTAAGCTTCCTACGCCACGAGTATATCCGGCTGCAACCCTTCCCTGAAACCTTTAAAGCTAGGAGCATGTAGAGGCCTGCGTAAACGGTTAGAATGGCGAAGGCAGCCCTCAGATAGGTGGAACTTAAAAATTGGGTTAGCCATGCGCCGAGGAAGGCTGAGGGAGCCGCAGCAGCCTCAATTATTAAAGCCAGCTTAAAATCCACCCTACGCTGGAGTAGGTAGGCTGTGAAGGCTGAGGAAGTTAAGAAGAGGATGGCTGCCAGCGAGCTGCCCACAGCCTTATGGATGGGGAGCCCTAGGGCTAGATGGAAGAAGGGGACGAAGATGAAGCCTCCGCCCAGCCCGAGGAAGGCTCCAGCTATACCCGTAATCAGCCCAACTAGCAGGCTTAACAGAACCTCAATGGGCAAATGTATCACGAGGGAAGACTTTGCCAGGCTTAAAGCTTAAAGGTTTACCTGCTAGACGACGGTTACGGATTTGGCTAGGTTTCGAGGCTTGTCAGGGTCTAAACCTTTCTCCACAGCCATATAGTAGGCGAATAGCTGCAGCGGGATAATGTATACTATGGGGGTTAAAATGTCCGGCACATCTGGGGGCATAGCCACATAGTCGTTGCTGAGCTTTTTAAGCTCTTCGTCATCCTCAGCCCCTAAGGTTATGATGCGTGCCCCCCTAGCCTTCATCTCCATAATATTGCCTACAATCGTCTTCCTGGTTTCATCCTTGGGCGCGATGAATATGGTGGGGAAACCCTTTTCGATTAGGGCTATAGGGCCATGCTTACTTTCACCAGCCGGATAGGCGGTGGCAGGCGTGTAGGAAATTTCCAAAAGCTTAAGTCTGCCTTCAAGGGCGGTCGCCGTATTTATCCCTCTAGCCAAAAAGTAGAAGTGGCCACTGTTCAAATATTTCCTTGCCAGCCTACGCATGGTTTTGGCATGAGCCCTTAAAACCTGCTCAACAAGGTTGGGTGTTGCCTGCAGGGCTTCAAAGTAGTAGTCAACCTCAGACTGGGAAAGCTTCCCGCGTTTCCGCCCTAAATATAGGGCTAGCTGGGCATGAACCAGGAGCTGAGTGGTATAGGTTTTGGTTGCAGCCACCCCTATTTCAGGTCCAGACTGCTGGAGTAGGTAGGCTCTGGTTATTCTGGTGAGGGTGGAGCCTAACACGTTGGTTATGCCGAGAAGGGTGGCAGCCCTCAACCTAGCAAACTCAGCGGCATTAAGCACGTCAGCGGTTTCACCTGACTGGGACACGAGTAGGACGGTTGAGTCGACGTTTATTGCTCGACCATATTGGTCTGGGAATTCGCTAGCTATGACGGGAATGGTGGAAAGAGCGGCAAGCTTAGAGTAGATGTAGCTAGCCGCCAGGCATGAGTGGTAGGAGGTTCCCGCCGCAACAAGATAGACTATTTTAGCTCTATCTAGCAGTTCCGCCATAAGCTCAAGGTATAGTTTTTGAAGGTTTAGGCAGTATCGGAGAGCTTTAGGCTGCTCAAAAATCTCCTTCAACATGTAGTGTGGGTATCCTTCCTTTGAGGCTTCTTCCAGGCTCCACGTAATGGTGACAGCCTTCTTGAGCAGGGGTTTACCGTCCGCCACCCTAAAAACCTTATAGCCTGCGGCTGTAATCTCGGCTAATTCACCTGAATCCAGCGGAATAACCTTCTTCGTATGGTCGATGAAAGCCACCGTATCTGAGGAGGCGAAATTGCCTTTGCCAGAAACTCCTAGCAGTAGGGGGCTTTCATTTCTAAGTAAAATTATTTTATCGGGCTCGGCTGTGGAGATTATGGCTAGGGCGTAGGAGCCCTTAAGCCTCCTAGCGGCTTCAAGGCAGGCTTCCCTAAAATTCATCCCCTGAGCTAAATTTTCCTCGATAAGGTGAGCTACCACCTCGGTGTCAGTTTTAGACTTAAAGACATGCCCCTTATCAATCAGCTCTTTCTTAAGCTCCAAGAAGTTCTCTATAATTCCGTTATGAACTAGGGCTATGCTGCCCTTACAGTCTAGGTGGGGGTGGGCGTTCTCCCTAGTTGGAGCTCCATGGGTAGCCCACCTAGTATGCGCTATACCGATAGAGCCGGGAAGTCTTCCAAACTTAAGCCTCGCGTCAATTTCATCTATTTTTCCCGCATCCTTTTTGAGGTAGATTTTACCGTTATGGATGGTGGCAATTCCAGCTGAGTCGTAACCCCCATACTCCAGCCTTTTTAATCCCGTCCTAAGTATGGGGGCCACCCTACCTTCCTTCAAGGCGGCTGCGAAGATTCTGCACAAGGCGTTTCCCAGCGCCTACATCTTAATGGTTTTTTCTTTAAATTTTTATTTAGCCTTCAAAATATTGAATCACTTCCATTAA
>CAZAJK010000055.1:5411-6325 GCA_964485425.1 uncultured Candidatus Bathyarchaeia archaeon
CTCCTTACGTGTAGCGGCTAAAAGGTTTGCCTTTACCACATCACTTACATGGATGAAGTCTCGTGTTTGATTTCCATCCCCAAAAATGGTTAACGGCTTACCGTTAACGATATTTTTGGCGAAGATGGATATGACCCCGCTGTAGGGGCCTCCTGTCTGCCTAGGCCCATAAACGTTGAAGTAGCGAAGGCACACTGTTGGAAGCCCATAGCTTTCATAGAAAGCTTGAAAATAGCTTTCGGCGGCAAGTTTTGAAGCTCCGTAGGGCGAAATGGGCCTAGCAGGATGCTTTTCATCTATAGGAAGCCTTTCAGGATTGCCGTAAACGGCACATGAAGAGGCATAGATAATTCTTTCAACTTCCTCGGATCTGCGGGCAGCCTCCAAAAGGTTCAGAGTTCCATTCACATTGACCGAGTTTATAAGCATGGGATTTTTCAGTGAAAGTTCAACGCTCACCACTGCAGCCTCATGGAAAACGTAACTGGCCTTTCTCACCAGTCTGGAGACAAGTTCTTTGTCTCTCAGATCTCCGCGGACTAGTTTGAATTTGGGATTTCTAAGGTGATGTTGTAGGTTTTCTATTCTGCCGTTTGAAAAGTCGTCTAAAACTATGACTTGGGTGACCTCAGGTAGGGATATAACTTTGTCGACTATGTGGCTTCCAATGAAGCCTGCCCCACCTGTCACCAGAACAGTTCCAGCTAGCTTCACCATCGTCGACCTCCCTAGAAGGCTGTATAGTAGGTGTAGTCGATTCTATCGATGGCCTTGAGGGTTAAGGCTGTGGAGAGAACGGTTGCTATAAGGCTCCCAGCTAGATAACCGAAAACTGCATATTCGAAGCCGTAAAGCCTTGAAAGCACGAAGCCCACAGCGAAATTTCCGATTACCGCTGTGGAAAGGGAGAGAAT
>CAZAJK010000056.1:0-2563 GCA_964485425.1 uncultured Candidatus Bathyarchaeia archaeon
GGGCTTAGCGGCCTTCCCCCTAACCAGGCTGGCAAGCCTCCTAGTTGCCTCCCTGTCGGCTTCAATGCTTATGCCTAGGAGTCTCGCTATCCGCCTATACCACGGCCACCATTCTTCCAGGTTCAACCCACAAGCCTCTAATGGCTATACTCCCTAGTTAAGGTTGAGGCTGAAACCATGGTTTCAGCTGAAACCCTAGCCAGACTAGGCCTCCAGCCGAACCGCCTAGTCGAAACCATAGTAGCCACCTACACGGCTGAAGGGCTTCCACACGCCGCCCCAATGGGGCTTCGACTCCGAGAGGACTTAAAAGCCGAGATTAAGCCCTACCTTCAAACTAAAACCTACCAAAACCTGAAAGCTTGGAAGGCCTACACCGCCAACTTCACTTTAAACCCGCTGACCTTCTTTCAAGCAACCTTTAAAGGGGAACCCGAAGCTGGAAAGCTGCCCCGCGACTTTTTCCTCAAAGCCTCTAAGGTTAGGGCTCCAAGGCTTAAATGTGCAGACGGCTGGCTTGAAGTTGAAGTTGTAGAGGTGGTTGAGGAGGCGGGTAGAGCTCTTTTCACCGGGGAGATCGTTGCGGTGGGGGTTGCTAGGAGGCAGCCTAAGGCTTTCTGCCGGGCTGACTTCGCCGCCGTTGAAAGCCTAATCCACGCTACAAGGGTTCTAGAGGCTGCCGAAGAGAGGAAGGCTGAGGACCTTCTGAGGCTGATAGCTAGCTATCAAAGCCTTGTTAGGAGGGTGGCTCCAAACTCTGAAGCTGAAAAGGTAATGGTGGGGTTAGCCTCCATCCTGGAGAGGAAGGGCTTTAAGGTTGAAGCCTTCGAACCCTACTTTTAAGGGAAAAGCTTTCTTATCTCCTCAAAGCCTTCAAGGTAAATATGGTCTAATACGCTTCCTCCAGCTTCTTTAAGCCTCAAAGCCTCCACAATAGCCTTATATCGGCCTCCTAGGAGGCCGTCGGCGATGACAGCGGCCCCCTGAGCAGCCTCCTTAACGCTGTCCGTGAAGCCTTTAACCTTTTGAACCCTGCCAAACCCGGAAAGCCTGCGGGAAACCTCCCTGAAAACTTCTTCAACCCGTGAAAGCCTGCCTGAAATCAGTATTTCTCTTGGCCGGCCTGAAACCGCGATTAACTGGGCTGCCGCACCCAGGATGCCCTCGTGGAAAGCCTCCCAGCAAACTAGGCAGCGCTCATCTCCCCGCTTAACTCCTGATAGGAAGCCCTCCAATCCGCCTTCAGGGAAGCCCGAAGCCTTAAGAATGCCGCCGGCGTAAAGGATGCGCTTTGGGATTTCTCCTAGGAGATAAGCTATTTCGCCGTCTAGGCTTCCAGGTGAAAGCAGGCCTATGGGGCCGAGGCTTCCACCTAGCCCCGCCACAACCGCTCCACCTTCAACGCGGAGTAAGGCTGCGAAAGCATAGCCTAGCTCAACTAGTAGGAACGATGTTTCAGATGGAGGAATCCTAAGCCTTTCAGCCTGGTCTAGAATTGCCAGGGCAGCCGAGCAGAGCTTGTCAGCCGTCCCCAAATCTATGCGGTTAAGCTTTCTGTGGGCTGGCACGGTGGGCAGGTGTTTAACCGATGGAAGCATGACTACGGGTAAGCCTGAACTTTTAAGCCTCTCAAGAACCCTCCTTAAACCTAGAATCCTCGCCGCGTCTCCAGGCTTAACTAGAACCGCTAGAAGAAGCTCTTCACCGCTAACCTGGCTTAAGGGTTTTAATGGGAGGCCGTGGCCTGAAGGCCCGGCGATGAGGTCTAGGGGGCCAACCCTATGCAAGGCTTCGATTAAAAGCTGAGGGTTAGCGTGAACCTCCCTGGTTGGGAGCGATAAACCCTCTAAAAACCTGCCATCCTCAAGGATGCAGAGGTCGAAGCTTCCCGTTCCAGGGTCTACGCCTGCAACCCTAGCCAAAAGTCTATCCTCCCTTATGCTTCAGCCTGCTTAGAGCTTCCCTCAAATCCTCATAGGTGTTAATGTTTGTGAAGGTTGAAAGTTTAGGGTCGAAGGGCTTAAGCCTCTCCACGGGCAGGAAGTAAACTTTACTCAGCCTTTTAACCGCGTCTAAAATTAAACGTTCACCCCTGGCTAAAGCCTCTTCAGCAGCCTCCGCCATAGGCCTAACCTTATAAACGGCGTGCAGAGCTTCAGTGAAGCCGTTAGGCCATCTGGGCACCAAGGCGTCAACCCCAAGCCTCCAAGCCTCATCTAGGAGGAACCTTAAGGCTGAGGGGTTTAGGAAGGGAAGGTCGCATGCCAACGTTAGAGCGTAAAATGCTCCAAGCTCCCCAAGCCTTTTCAAGCCAACCCTAATGCCCTCTAGGGGTCCAAGCCCAGACCTCTCATCGTGGACGAATTCAACCTCAGCTGGGAGAAGCCTCCTATAGGCTTCCCTATCAGCTTTTGAGGCTAGGGAAACCACCATTAAACTGGAAACCTTTAAAGCTTTATCAGCCACCCACCAGATGAGGGGTTTCCCACCAAAGTCCATGAGAGCCTTATTAACCGTGCCAAGCCTTGTTCCAGCCCCTCCAGCAAGCAGCAGAATCCCATTC
>CAZAJK010000056.1:2573-6297 GCA_964485425.1 uncultured Candidatus Bathyarchaeia archaeon
TTCAAGGCTTCCCTTTCAGCCTCAATAATTAGCTCGTAAAATCTCTCGCTAAGCCTGGACTCCCTCTCCAGAATCCGCTCGACATCCCTCGGCTTCAAGCCGTGGCCTGCTAAAGCCACTACCGCTGGGAGGCCATAACGGTCAACAAGCTCCGCTGTTTCAGCTGCAGCCTCAAAAACCTGCCTCTCCCTACCCTTAAGGTTTTGGCCCCGCTTCTCCGCCACACGCTCAACCAGGCTTACCTCCTCCTTCACCACTCCTATCCTGGTTGAACCGCAGCGTGGGCACTGCACTGGGTTGGGTAGGGTCTTAACTCGAACATTGTCGACGTATTCCCAGCAGCTAGTGCAGACCAAAACCACAGCCTCGTTGAGGAGGCGGGCTCTAGCCGACTCCACCAAGATACCCCTAAGCTTCTCCGAGGGAATAATGTCGGTTTTACGGCTAATCCTCTGGATTCCGATTCTGGCTATGGGGGTAGGCGTCTTCCGCCTCCGCAACAGCTCAACTTTTATCTCACCCAGCTTAATACGCTCCAAAACCCAGCTCAACCCGGGCAGGTCCATATCGCTGGCTTCCATGTCCTTTAAGGCCTCCTCAAAGATGGCTGTACCCTCAAAGCTCTTCACTAGCTGACGTAGGCTGAAGTCTGTGAAGTCTGCGTCCTTAGCTAAGGCTCCAAACTTCCTAGCCACGTGGACAAGCCTATGCTTGAAGAGGCCTGTTTTAACCGCGGCGTCTAAGGCTATCTTCCTAACGTTTAAATCTGGAAGCTTAAGCAGGATCCGCCTTACAGCCTCCCCGCTTAAGCCCCGAATCCTCTGGATAACTATGCGGTAGGGGTCCTCCTGGACAGCCACATCCTCCCCATATTCTTCGGAGATAAGCTGGCCTAAAACCCTGGCCAAGGTCTTGTTTACCAAGGTTCCAAAGCAGCATTGAACTATGATGTAGTCTCCCCACTCCTCCACCGTTACCAGCTTGTCGGTGGGGATGGGTAAGCCTCTCTCAGCCTGCTCCACAGTCTCCTTTATGGCTTCAAGAATGGTCTCAACGGAGGCCGGATAAGTTCTGGCTAAGGCCTTCGCTATTTCCCTCTCCTTCCTCCCAGCCTTAACTAGCTCCTCAACCCTCCGGCGGATGGAGCCAACTTCAAGGGCAACCTCGAGGGGGACGGGGATTTCCTCCCCAACCCAGCTTGGAATAGCCCCTGTAGGGTCGTCTACGGGCTTCACGTAGATGCGGTCCCCATAGATGGCTGTTATTTTCCATGGGCTTCCCCGCACGATGAACTTAACTCCAGGCTCTCCATATTCAGCCACGAAAGCTTCGTCTAAAATGCCTACGGGGGTGTCGCTGGTCTGATCCACCACCAAATACTGTTTCTCGTCTGGAATCATGGACAGATTTTCAAAGTAGTATTCGTAGAGGAACCTGATTCGCTGGGGTCTTAGGAAAACTTTATCGTCGAAGGCAACCCAGGCAAGCCTGGGATACCTGTCATGCATGTAGGATAAGACTTTATCTAGGTCTGCGGCTGTAAGGTTCCGGTAGGGGTAGGCCCTCCCAAACATTTCTAAGACTTCACTATACCTCCATCGGTTCCGCTCAGTTAGCAAACCTGCGAGCTGATGGCAGAGGGCGTCGTAAGGCTTCTCAGGAATCTGAACGGGCTCTAGTTCCTCGGCTAAAGCCCTCCTAGCAATAGCCATGGCCTCAAGGGTGTCGTCTGAATCCAGCGTGATGATGATTCCCTTGGAGACTCTTCCAATGCGGTGGCCGCTCCGCCCAACCCTTTGAATAAGCCTGGTAACCTGCCTAGGCGAATTATACTGAATAACTAGGTCTACTCTGCCCACATCTATGCCCAGCTCCAGCGAGCTGGTGCAAACTAGCCCCTTAAGGCTTCCAGACTTCAGTCCCTGCTCAGCCATAATCCGGGAGGGCTTAGCCAGGCTTCCATGGTGGATGCTTACCGGGAAATCTATATCCCAAACCTTAAACCTGCTGGCCAAAACCTCGGCTATCGCCCTGGTATTCGTGAAAAGCAGCACGGAGCCATGCTGGTTTATCAGGTCTCTGATGACGCGAAGCCTAGCCGCCACCTCAGGATGGGTGTAAAGGCGAGCCGCCGTCTCCTCGTCTTCAGGCCTAGGCTTCACGTAGAGCACTTGAAGACTCATGTCCTTGGCTACTGGAACCTTGACAATCCGGTATGGCCTATCAACCCCAACTAGGAAGCGGGCTACCTTCTCAGGCGAGCCGATGGTGGCTGAGAGCCCTATGCGCTGGAAGTCTAGGCCCGTAAGCCTTCTAAGCCTTTCCAGCCCTAAAGCCAGCTGGGCGCCCCTCTTATCGCAGGCTAGCTCATGAACCTCATCCACGATAACCCAGCGCACAGCCCTCAAATGCTTCCTCATAACTTTCCCGGGGAGAATAGCCTGCAAAGTTTCAGGGGTAGTAATAAGCATGTCTGGGGGGCTCCTAGCCTGCTTACTCCGCTCCCCCACCTCGGTGTCGCCGTGGCGGACGGCCACCCTAATGTCCAGCCTATTACACCACCACTCCAGTCTCTCCATTAGGTCTCGGTTTAAAGCCCGAAGGGGGGTGACATACAGAATCTTGATTCCCGGAGGCTTTTGAGCCATAAGCATGAAATTGTTTAGAACGGGGAGAACTGCAGCCTCAGTTTTACCCGTGCCCGTGGGGGCGATGAGCAGAACGTTTTCTCCCCTCAGGATGAGGGGTATAGCCTCCTTCTGGGGTTGGGTTGGGGTGTGGAATCCTTTCTCCTCTAAGGCTTCTCTTATGGGCTTAATCAGCATGGAGAAGACGTTTGCTTCGCTGGGCGTCTCCACTAGCCCTCCCTAAGGGGAAAACCATAAACCCTTATTAAGCCTATTCTAGGCCAGCTAGCAGAGAAGGCTAGTAAAGGTATGTCGAAGATGGCTGACAAAGGCTCTACAGCCTTCTTAATAGTGGTTTTAATCCTTTCAGCCCTATGGTTCACCCTAACCTACACCCAGACCGTATACTATGTTCCAAGCAGAAGCATGGAGCCAACCCTTAAACCCGGAGACCTAATAGTGATAAGAGCCGTAAGCGGGGAGGAGCTTCTCCGGGAATTTAACGAGCAGGAGGAGAAGCCTATAATAGTCTTCGATGTCCCCCAATGCCCCAAGCCCATCGTTCACAGAATTCACAGGATAATCTACGATGAGCAGGGGAGATTTCTAGGTTTTGAAACTAAAGGAGACAATAATAGGCGTCCAGACCCCTACCTAGTTAAACCTGAAAATATTAGAGGCGAGGTTTTCCTCAGAATTCCGCTCCTAGGATACATTATAATGTTTGTTAAATCTGAGGAGGGAAAGCTGCTCCTAGGAGCCATCATCGTGGTTCTGCTCATATTGACCATTATGGAGTATGTTAGGCTGGGTCGAAGCGGGGGTTCAACCTCCTCAAGTTCAGGTTTTTATACCCTCACTGGAAACTTTTATTTGTGCAAGCCTGCTCGACGGAGGATGTGAAGGCCGGTGCCTAGGTCTAAGCCCATCATTAATATTGAAAACGTCGTTGCATCTGCGGTTTTAAACCATAATGTCGACCTTGAAGCCATAACCAAGCTTTTCCCCCAGGCGGAATATAGGCCTGAACAGTTTCCAGGCTTAGTTTTCAGGCTTAAGAAGCCTAAAACAGCCACGTTAATCTTCAGCTCAGGTAA
>CAZAJK010000057.1:0-6277 GCA_964485425.1 uncultured Candidatus Bathyarchaeia archaeon
AGCGAGGCTGAAGGAACACCTCCAATTAGACTAGGAAAATATTGGCTGGCAGGGTTAGGCCGGCCATCAAAACTTAAAAGTTTTTAAGTTTTGATGGCCGGCCTAACCCTGCCAGCCAATATTTTCCTATTCTAATTGGAGGTGTTCCTTCAGCCTCGCTGACTAGGCCTCCTACCACGCAGGCGGAGGCATCTGATTGGCTGAGAAGCTCTTTAGCCTCCTCTAGGTTAAGACCTGCTTCGGTGGTGTTTGGCAGGTAGACCCAGGTTTTCCATGTGGGCTGGTAGACTTCTAGGACTTTTGCCGCCAATTTGGGGGCGTCAGGCTTCTCCGGTGTTTGGAGGGTTAGGAGGAAACCCATGGTTGAATTACCTTTAAATTTTTCAGAGGGGTTAACCCCTTTTTAGGATTAAGGGTGGAGGCCGTTGGAAAAAACCAGGTATATTTGGCTGAACGGCAAACTGGTGGATTGGGATGAAGCCAAGGTCCATGTTTTAACCCATGCCCTCCACTATGGTAGCAGCGTCTTTGAGGGAATTCGCTGTTATGAGACGGCTAAAGGTCCAGCCATCTTCAGGCTTAAGGAGCACATGGAGCGTCTTCAAAGGTCGGCCAAGGTCTACATGATGGATTTACCCTACACGGTTGAAGAGTTATGTATGGCTGCCGTTGAACTCGTTAAGGCTAATGAGCTGAAGGAGTGCTATATTAGGCCCATAGCCTTCCAAGGCGTTGGCGAAATGGGGCTTCAAGCTCGAAACCCCATTCAGGTTGCCATTGCAGCTTGGCCTTGGGGTCCCTACCTAGGCGAGGAAGGCCAGCGTAAGGGGATAAGGGTTAGGGTTTCCTCGTATGTCAGGCCTCCGCCCAACTGCTTGCCTATGAATGTGAAGGCTGGAGGCCACTACCTCTCAAGCATCCTCGCCAAAATGGAGGCCTTAAGAAGCGGCTATGATGAAGCCATCATGCTCGACCATAGGGGCTTTGTTTCCGAGGGGCCCGGGGAAAACGTTTTCATCGTTCGGGGAGGCATCCTGCTAACGCCTCCGCTGGAAGCCAGCATTCTACCAGGCATAACTAGGGACACCATCATGGTTATCGCTCGAGACCTGGGAATCCAGGTTAAGGAGGAAAATATTGCCCGGGGAATGCTCTACGAGGCTGACGAAGCCTTCCTAACAGGAACCGCAGCCGAAGTAACACCCATAAGGGAAATCGACGGAATACCCGTAGGCAACGGTCAGCCAGGCCCCATAACCCTCAAGCTTCAAGCCGAATACAAGGCAACCGTTCGAGGCGAAAAACCCCAATATCAGAAATGGCTAACCTACGTCGAATAAAAGCAAATTCCGGAGAACAATTAGGATGGAATCCGTTAAAGAAAGTATCTTATTTAAACTTGAAAGGATGGGAAAACTTCTTGGCTACCTAACTGAAAGAGAATGGAGTCCAACCAGTTTAAAAGGGAAGTCACGTCAGAACGTTTATATTCCCAAGATAGACCTGATATGGTATAAACCAGTGCCACAATCCTTTAAGGAATTTATTGAGAAGTTTAAGTGGCAAGGAACCTTAGACCCTTATCGAGACTACGAAAAGGAGATAATTATTGGTTTTGAACTTGAATTAACTGACAGACCCACAAAATACATTTTAGGAGACATTTCAAATCTTTCAAGACTTTGCAATTACGGCTTTATTGTCATTAAAAATATAGAGAACCTCGTTAACCGCTCCGTAAAGGCATCAAAAGCTTTTAGCGTTCTCCATGGAGCCTCTAACGTTTTCATCATCGACATTAATCAAATCGATGATCTCCTTAAGTGGGCTCAAACTCTTTGTAAATCTTAATTTTTTGTTTTTAGAATTGGGGTCTGCGGCTGGTTTGGGGTGGTAGGGGTAGAGGCCTCCAGGGGTAGCCATTTATTTTTCTCCGGATTTCCTGGATGAGCTCTTGGGTGGTGGTTTCTTTCTGCTCTTTGGTTTCTCGGATGCGGAGCGTTATTGTTTCTTTCTCCATTTCCCTGTCTCCGACCACTATGATGTAGGGTATCCAGGAGGTTTCAGCATTCCTAACCTTTTTGGGAAGACTTTCATCCCTATCGTCTATGTCGACCCTTATCTTGGATTCAGCTAGTTCCCAGTAAACCTTCCAGGCATAGTCTAGGTGGCGGGCTGAAACAGGGATAACCCTAGCCTGAATCGGGGTAACCCATAAGGGTAGGCTTGGAGGCTTACCCCGCCTCTCAGCCTTAACAGCCGTGTCTAGGAGGGCAAAAAGATAGCGCTCCACCGTTCCTATGAGGGCTGTATGGATGATGATGGGGTGCTTCCTGCTTCCATCCCTGTCGGTGTAGGTTATGCCGAAGCGTTCAGCGTTTCCAACATCAATTTGGAAGGTAGCTATTTCGCAGGGTCTTCCAAGCTCGTCTATTATGTTATACTCCACGTTGATAACCCAATAGTAGCGTTTAGGCACAAAGCATAGGAGAACAGGCTTCCCCTCCACTTCAAGCAATCTTTTAAAGAAGTCTCTGTTAGCCTCAAAGTATTCCTCAGTCGTATTGTAGAGGGAGACGTAGGTTCGACCAAGCTTCCCTATTTCCTCGAAAATTTTCCTGTGAATTTTTAAGGCGAACTCCTGGGCTTCAGCCATGTCTCTACAGAAGACGTGGAGGTCAGGCATGTGAAGCTTCCTAACCCTAAAGCATAGGAGTAACTCGCCTTCCTGCTCAAGCCGATAGCTGTCAGCCAGCTCGTAAACGCCGAAGGGAAGATCGCCATACCCTATAATCCAGTCTTTAACCATGGCAAACTGTTGGTGGCAGGCTGCGTAGCGCATGACTAGCCTACGGCTTCCAGACCTAACCGTGTAGAGGCGGCCTCCGAAGAGTTGGGCATGCTGCTTAACAGCGGGGATGGCTAGGTCAAACATGTTTGTCCCTCTAACCTTGTAGACTGGGATTCCAAGGCTGTCAGCTAGCATCTCAGCATAGTCTGAGATGAGGTCGAAGATTAGGGTGGCCTCAGGCCCGTAGCGCATGTGGCCTAGGTCTGAGAAGCTCTCCCATTCCACTCCAAACTTTTTACAGTAGGCTAGGTAGCGGGGTTTCCCTCCACCCTTCAAACCCTTCTTCAAAGCCTCTTTTTCCACTAGGCTTCTGAACTCCTCCTCCCCGGGTTTAAACTCGTAGGCTTCTGGGCTGTGAAGCCTCATATCCGGGGTTAAAATCCGATAGTAAACCTCAGGGAGTCCTGCCTTCTCCGCTTCTGCCTCAGCGGTAATGGTTTTGGAAAGTTCAGATAGGGGGTGCCCCTTACATTTTATTTCGAAGGCTTTATACCAGCCGAAGGGAGCCCTCCAAACCTCTAAACCCCTAGCCTTAAGGCCTTCCTCAGCCAGTTTAAGGGTTTCCATGGCGACATCCGGGCTTGCAAGGTTTGGGGAGAGATGCGCGTATGGGTAGAGGGTGACATGTTTTACACCCAGCTTTCCAGCGGTTTCAGCTATGGCTTCAGCCGTATTTTCAGCCACGGCTTTAGGGTTATCTTCGTCTTGCTCCTCTACCGCGCAGAAGGCAACTAAGGTTTCACCCGTAGAGTAGGTTTTCCGCTCTTCAGATACGGGCTCAGGACTCCGTAAAGCTTTATCCTTAACCTGGTAGCTGAAGCTGTCAGCGTGGATCAGCAGTATTCTCAAGGCTTCCACCTCACCCTTTCCAGCTCCCTTTCCCTCCTGCTAAGCTTCTTAAACTGTTTGTAGTGCTCCTTGCAGAGGTATACTCTCCTCCCAGAGCTGGAAACTTTAAGGCCGGCTGAGGCAACCTTCTCGGCTGAAAGGGAGCGGACAGCTGGGTTTTGACAGCCTTCCACGCTGCATTTAACACCTTGGGAAGTTTTACCCATGGCCTAGGGGCTCCCCTCTGCAAACTCAAAATATAACCATAGTTTTACCATGTATTTAAGGGAGAGCCTAGGCTTGCTGGTTAAGCTTAAGGAAGCCTTGGAAGGCCTGTTTAAGGCTGCAGCTAAAGGCCTACATAGGGTGGGATTAACAGCCAATGGGGCCACGGTTTTAGGGCTAATCCTAGCCTTCATCTCAGCCCTAACCTTCTTCCTCGGAGCCAGAAATCTGCCTCTCACCGTTGGAGCCTCAGCCCTTCTCCTAGCTTCGGGCTTTTTCGACGCCGTTGATGGGGCCTTAGCGAGAATATCAGGTGGAGGGACGAAGCTTGGAAGCCTTCTAGACTCTGTGCTGGATAGGTATGGGGACGGCCTAGTGATTTCCGCGATAACTTTGGGCTATCTAGACAGTGTTCTCCTAGGGCTTCCCATGGCCTTTTGGGGTTTAGCCGCCCTCTTCGGCTCCCTCCTGGTAAGCTACGTTAGGGCTAAAGGTGAAAGTTTAGGTGTGAAGACGGCTGGAGTAGGCTTAGCTGAAAGGCCTGAACGCATCCTCCTCATAGCGGTTTTAGGTTTCCTAGGCCTCCCCGAGCTTGGAGTTTTGCTCGTGGCTTTCGCCTCCAATTTCACTGCCGCCCACAGGCTTATTCACGTCGCTTTGAGGCTTAGGAGTTAAAACCTCTAGTATGCGCCTTAGGAAGCTTCTGCTCTCCTCTAGGACTCTTAAACCCTTCTCGGTTATGCCGTAGTATTTCCTGCTGGGGTTGCTTAGGCTTGGAGACTTAATTTTCTTCTCGATCAGGCCTTCCCTCTTCATGGCGTAGAGAACCACGTAGGTGGTGACCTTGGCAACGGGTATGCCGTATTTCTCCTTAATCGTTTTAGCTATTTCGTAGGCGTACATGGGCTTCGCTGAGAGCTCGGCTAGAATGTAGAGCCATAGGTTCTCCTTGGTAAGTTTTGAAACAAGCTTCTTGAAGCTCAAGGGAAGGGGTCCTCCTAGGCCTAGGCGAGGCAGGCCGTTAGTCTCTCAGCGGAGCAGCGATATGTCTCTCCTCCTTAGCTCTAACCTTCACGATTCCACGGTAAACAGCGCAGGAAATACAGTAATACTTGGTCACCTTCTCCCTGGGAATGTAAGCTCCTTGAGCCCTAAGCTCTCTAGCTAAAACAGGGTCTACAAAGGAAACCCACTTGGTAACCTTTTTAGCCTTATCCCTGGGAACCAGGCTTCCGCAGGCGCTGCACTGGACTACCTCGCTTCGACCTTTTCCACCCTTCCCCCTACCTCTACTTTTACGCTTCTTCGGCATCAGCCATCATCGTCCCTTAAAGCCACATTATTTATCGTGTAGGCTGAGCCAGATAAACTTAAAGGTTTCCATCCAAGTTAATACTGCCTTGAAAGCCTCAGGAAGGTTGAAGCCTCTCCACCGCAGTAAGCGCACCCAACGCTTTCAGGCTTCTCCTCCGGGTAGGGTGAACCCAAAGCCTTTAAGCCTAACTCCTCCTCCAACGCTATGCCACAGTCGTCTCCACCACACCATGGCAGCTCAATCACGCCGAAAGGTTTCCCATTTTTAATTAGGCTTTGAGCTTCATTAAGCGTCTTAAGCCTTCGAACCGCCTGTCTGAACCATTGGGCTGCCCTCTCCCTTAAAGCCTCTTGAACCTGGCTTAGGAGGTTTTTAAAGGCTTGAACGGCTTCGGCTTCGGGAACCACCATTCGCTGGAGGGTGTCCCTACGCACCAACGTTACGGTTTTGTTTTCAAGGTCTCTAGGGCCTATCTCAATCCTGACAGGCACCCCTCTGAGCTCCCAATCGTAGAATTTGGAGCCAGGTGTGTATTTCTCTCTTAAATCAGCCTGCACGTTGAAGCCTTCCCTTCGAAGCGTTTCAGCTAAACTTTCAGCCTTCACGTTTACAGCATGCTCGCTTCCCTTGTAGGGTATAGGGATGATTACTCCATGGATGGGGGCCACGGAGGGGGGAAGCACTAGGCCGTGGTCGTCTCCATGGATGGCTAGGACAGCTGCCACCACACGTTCGGAGATTCCATAGCAGGTTTGCCAAACGTATTCTCTGGTTCCATCCCTGGTTTCAAAGGTGATTTCAAAGGCTTTGGAAAAGTTTTGGCCTAGGTTGTGAACCGTGCCTATTTGGAGGGTTCTCCCATCAGGGAAGATGGTGTCGTAGGCTAGCGAGTAGAGGGCTCCAGCAAACTTATCCCATTCAGGCCTCTTAGAGATAAGGTATGGTATTCCAAGCTCGTCGAAGAATCTACTGTAAATCTTCACGGCTGTTTTAACCTGTTCCTCAGCCTCCTCAAAGCTTTCATGGCAGGTGTGAGCCTCCTTAAAGGTGGTTATCTC
>CAZAJK010000058.1:0-6266 GCA_964485425.1 uncultured Candidatus Bathyarchaeia archaeon
CTCTTCAAGCAGCTTCAAAACTTCAGGGTTAATTAGCCTTCTAAAGGCTTCTCCATCGATGAGGAGGCCTACCCTAGCTTCCCTGCAGATTGTTGGGGCGTCCCCCCTAATCCCCCCATTGGTTACATCGGTCATGCAGTGGATTTGGCGGTGGAAACCCCTGTCGAGAAGATGCTGGCAGGTTTTGAGGAAGCGGACGTTGAGAGTCTCTTTAAGCGCTTCAGGTTTTCCAGCGTAGATGGCTGCGGTGGCTATGGTTCCGCCTCCAGCCCCCTCCGTCATTAAAATAACGTCTCCAGGTTTAACGTTACGCTTAGCCGTCAAGAGGCTTGGAGACTCAACCAGCCCCACTGCTCCAACGCAGCTTACCATCCTGTCGCCAATAACCATGTCGCCTCCAACCCTAAGAGTGCTCCCCGAAACCAGTGGAACCCCTGTAAGCTCGGAAACCGCGCTAACCCCGGCGACAAAGTCGAAGAGCATGCCTACATCTCCGTCGTCGGCTAGGTGTAGGTCGTCGAAGAGAGCTATGGGTTTGGCTCCTTTAACATATACGTCTCTTAGGGCTGCCCTAGCAACGTGGAAGCCCGCTATAAGCGGAAACCTGCTAAGCCTTGAATGGGTTCCATCAACAGCCACTACCACGACGGTTTGGCCCTGCTGAACCGCTCCAGCATCGTCGAGGGCGAGAGGGCTTAACAGCGGTTTTAAGCCTCCAAGCGAGGCAACCTTAGCGATGAGGCTATGCACGTAGAAGTCTCCTTCACCGCGGCAGCCTACACCCATCTCCCCCATGGTTACCCCGCTCTTGGAGGTTTCAAGTATCCTTCTGAAAATGGGGCTGGAAGGTTGAACCCTACTACTTTTAACCTCGGAGAGAACTGCTTCAGCCAGCCTCCTAGCCCTATCCTCCTTTAAACCCTTGAAGGTTTGAATTTCAAGGGTTAGCCTTTCCAGGATGACTTCTTCAGGTTGGCCTTGATCTAAAAGCCTGTTCGCCAAGCCTTCTAAGTCAGCCATTCCGCTCTGCCTCTCAAATGGGTATGCCGCTGGTTTAAGGAATAAACCTTGCTCGGCTCACCTGAAGCCTAGCCCAGCCTTCATAGCAAGCTTTAAAGCCTTCTCCACAACCTCCATTGGGGTTCGGCCGAAAAGGTTTATCATGGGCTCCTTACCAAGGCCACCCAAATGGTAAATTAGGTCTGGAACCGCTCCGCCAAGCCTTTTAACCGCAGATTCGACTCCCCACGGTATGGTGGCCCCCTCAACCATCTTAACCTCCTCAGGCTCCTCAGCCCTACTGTAACTGGAAACTCTGAAGCCTAGGGTTTCAGCAGCCTCTATCAGCCTTCGATCATAGCGGATGTTTAAGGCTGCCCTAAACTCAGGGTTAAACTCCATAATTTTCAGGAGGGCGCGGGCTAGATGGGAGGAGGCTCCAAACCTTGGAGGGGCTGAAGCTTTAACCTTCCCGTCCAATTTAACTATTCTCCCGGGTATGGCAGCTACCTCCTCAACGGTTTGAGCGTATGGTTTGGGGAGGGCGTAAGCCAGGTTCATCTGCACCTCTGGGACTAGAGCCGCGAAGATCCTGCCTTCCTCCTCTATTTTCTCCACAGCTCTGGCTAGGCTTGAGATTACCTGAAACCTTTCAGCTGAAAGTTCAAGCCATGCTGCAGGGTTTACCGGGCCGAAGCCTCTGCCCAACGGCAGACTGAACCTTATAGCTGAGGTAATAAACTCCTTGGCTTTAGCTACAGCCTCGGGGAGACTTAAGCCTTTGGCGATCCAAGCCGTTATGGCGGCTGAGAAGCTGCACCCCGAGCCGTGCAGATTTCTCGTTTGAATGCGTGGAGCCCGGTAAAGTTTAACTCCGCCTTGATATACTAGGACGTCTACGCTTTCCCCACCTTCAAGGTGGCCTCCCTTAACTAGCGCAGCCTTCACACCAGTTTCCCTAATAAGCTGCCTCCCAGCCCTTTCAGCGTCTTCTATGCTTGAAATCTTTAACCCTGTAAGCCTTTCAGCCTCAAACCTATTAGGGGTTATAAGGAAGGCTTGGGGGAGAAGCCTTCCTTTTAAGGCTTCCACCGCCTCATCACTTAGCAGTGGAGCTCCACTCTTAGCCACCATAACGGGGTCAACTATTACGGGGAAACTTTGGCTGGCAAGCGTTTCAGCCACCGCCTCAACAATAGGCTTGGAGGCTAGCATCCCGGTTTTAGCGGCATCAACACCTATATCTTCAACTACAGCTTCGATTTGGGCTTTAACCAGGCCTGGCGGAAGCTCAAAGCTTTCACGGACCTGGAGGGTGTTTTGGGCTGTTATGGCTGTTAGGGCTGTCATGCCGTAGACTCCTAGGGCTGTAAAGGTTTTCAGGTCGGCTTGGATTCCCGCCCCTCCCCCTGAATCACTTCCAGCAATGGTTAGGGCTCTGGGAAACCTCAATCAGCCTCCCACCTTAGCTAGCACATAGTATAGGAGCATGGTTAGGGCTACTGTGGGTAGGGTTGCCCCCACAGTTGCGGCAAGCCCAGACTGGATAAGCCAAACATAAAATATGAAGCCTGCGGCCCAGCAGGCTAGGGCTTTAGGGTTAAATCCTCCCAGATACCAGTAGGCACCCCCAGTTTTAACCAGCTCGTCTCCTAGGTAGCTTCGACGCAGCAGATAGTAGTCTGCAATCATGATGGCTACCAGGGGGAAGAAGCTAGCCCCAATCCACAGCAGAAACCACTCATATTTCTCCATGGGGAAGAACAGGGCGAGCATGGTTCCAGCCAGCCCCACAATCCAGATTTGAACGCTAAGCCTATCCTTAGGCCTCATATTCTTCCAGGTTATGGCTCCTGAATAAATGTCGAGGAAGGTGGTTGTAGTGGTGGAGAGAACAATGATTAGGAGAGCTGGGATTCCAAGACCATAGCCCGCTATGACGGCTAGGGGGTCGCTGGCTCCAATCCCAGCGCTACTAATAGCTCCAACCGCATAGAAGGAGAAGCTTGAAACCATGTAGCCAAAATAGGTGGCTAGGGCTGAGCCAAACCCCGGGAAGCCCAGCCTCGAATAGTCGGCTACTAGGGGCGCCCATGAAACGGGCATGGCTGCAACTAGGTCGAAGGCCTCTCCAACCGAAACCTCCCAGGTTGGCTGATAGGTTAAAAGCTTCCCGCCTGAAACGGTTACGGCAACCCAGCCCATCCAAACACTTAAAACCCCTAGCAGACCCACGCTTACCGGCTGGATTTTCCTCCAGCTTCGAGGGCCGGCATAAGCCCAGAGGGTTGTGGCTAACCCTAGGAGCAGCGCCCAGACAGGGTAAAGAGTGGCTGAGCCTAGAAACTTCTGCGAAACCATGTCTAGGGCTTTACCTCCTATCAAGATCATGACAGCCGTCCAGCCTATGAGCTGGAGGTAGTTTAAGGCTGAAGCCAGATAGCTTCCCCTCACTCCAAAGCTTCCCCTAACCAAAACCATGGTGGGAACACCGACTTTGCAGCCCATGTGGGCCACCGCAGCCATGAAACCGTTTCCAAGCAGGTGGCCTGCAAGATTTACTGTTAGGGCTAAGAGTAGGGGGAGCGCGGGGGCAAGCAGGTTTCCAGCCCATATTTCAGCTATCGATATGCCTGCCCCCAACCAGATCAGGGCTAGCTGGATGGCGCTTAAGCTACGCCTATCCGGGGGGATAGGCTGGATAGAAGTTTCAGCTTCCACCCTCAAGGCTGAAAACCTTCCAGATGATGGCTTAACCTAGGAGACTAAGCCTTTTGGAGGCTTAAAAAGAAAGGGAAACATGGAGTTTAAAGCCTTATTCCGAGGTCATGAAGGGTTAGGATGACGTTGAGGATATAAGTCATTAGACCGGTCTGAGTTACACGACCTATAATTTTGCCCTCCTCAACGACGAAAAGCCTCCTCACTTTCTTCATAGCCATCAGCTTCATGGCCTCCATGATGGACTCATCCGGGGAGATCGTTATTAGAGGCGAACTCATGATTTCCTCGGCTGTGCACACGTCGGTTAAAAGTTTTTTAGCTATACATCTGCGTAGGATGTCTCTCTCGGTTATCACGCCTACTGGTAGGCCTTCCTTTTCCACGACCACCGACCAAACCTTCTTCTCCAGCATGGCGTTTAACACGTCGATTACCTTCGCTGAAGCATCCACCATGACCACGTTGGTGTCCATGGCATCCCTAACTCTGGCAACAATAGTCATAGACATCTCTCATCAACCCCTTAATAACCCGCCATGAACTATTTTAAATTTACCTGAAAAACCTAGATTCCTCCGGCTGAAAGCCTTGAATAAACTTAAAGAGGAATTGAAGCAGGCTGCCTTCAAAGTTGGCGTAGACCTTTTCGGCGTGGCTCCAGCTGAAAGGCTTGAAAATGCTCCCAGGGGTCACAGGCCCAGCGACTTGATGGGAAACGTCGTATCCGTCATTTCCATGGGTGTTGGTATAGGGAGAGGGATTAGGGATGCAGTTTTAAGGGCTCACTCAGGACTGAGGCAAGCCATCTACAGCTACATCCTTTTTGGCTACCAGCTTTTAAACAGCTTGTTAAACCAGGCAGCCTTCAGGGTGGCTAGGCTTCTTGAAGCTAAAGGGTTTAAAGCTTTACCTATACCGGCCAGCCCTCCCTTCGACCCCTACCAGCTTATGGGAGCCGTATCTCATAGGCATGCAGCCGTAGCGGCTGGATTAGGCGAGCTAGGATGGAACAGTCTACTCGTCACCCCAACCTACGGGCCTAGAGTCAGACTGGTAACCGTGCTAACCAACGCTGAACTTGAGCCGGATCCCATGTATTCAGGTAAACCTTTATGTGACAGGGAAGCATGCCGCTCAGCCTGTGTCAAGGCTTGCCCCGTAAAGGCCATTCACCCTGAAAAATCTGTCTCCGTTAAAATTGGAGGGAAAATCTTCAAGCATGCTGAGGTTGACCACTGGCTTTGCAGGCTTGGCTCCGCAGGCCTTCTGCCTGGAACCTTAACCCTTAAACCTGTGAAGCTTGAAGGGAAGCCGGGTCCTGAAGCCTATTTGAAGGCTTTAGCTGAGGCTAGCCCATGGCAGCGGATGGAAACCCAGGAAAACCCAACCTGCGGCCTCTGCATTATGCACTGTCCAGTTGGAGAGTGAGGCGGCTAGATTGGAGCCCCGGGCGGGCTTCGAACCCGCGACCTTGGCCTTACCAAGGCCACGCGCTAACCAGGCTACGCTACCGGGGCCCGGTTTCAGCCTCCGCTTAAACCAGCTATAAGCTTTTATTGTTGATGGGGCTTTAAGTGTTTCTGGTGGCTTGGATTTTGAGAGCCTACATACTTATTACGGCTAAGCCTGGAACCTCGGAAGAGATAGTTCAGGCTTTGAGGAGGGCTAGGAAGCTTAAGGGAGTCAAGCTTGCAGACTCTGTTTACGGGAGATTCGACGCCATAGCAGTAGTTGAGGTTAAAGATTTAGAGGAACTAAGCAGGCTTACCTATCAAATTATTGAACGTATCCCGAATGTTGTTCACACCGAGACCCTTATCAGCTTATCCGCCGAATGAAATGCTTCTTTATTCTTCGATGGGGCTGAGCGAGATAAGGGTTTCCGTATGAACTACGCTGGGAACCTTCTCCACCATCTCGTAGACTATCTTCCTAAGCTCGTCTAAATCCTTAGCCTCAACCACCACGACAGCGTCAAACCTTCCGAAAACCGAGTTGGCGATTTTCACCCCTCTTATCTTCCGAGTTCTAACTATTTCCTCTGAAGTCCCGGGCTTTGAGGTTACTAGGATGAAGGCTCTAATTGTCATGTTGGGGGTCCCCCAGTGCAACCATATTTCACGTCCCCCAACACTTTAAGCCTTACCCTCCCAAGGTATCACAAGATTTCCACGGGAAGCCTTTCACCACCCTTATTGTAGGCTGCCACATGCTTCTCAGAGCGGTAAGGATAAGCCACAATCACCATTATTCTCCCGTAAAACTGGTTTAGGTCCGTGGTCGAAGGCCTGAGAGAGCCTGAAGGATGGGAGTGAACGGTCCCCAGGATGGATGGGTCAAACGGTAAAAACCATGGGGAAAAATAGGAGAAGCCTTCACCTTGAACGGCGAAGGGTGGAATGACGAACTCTTCGATTTCCGCCCTTCCAGCTTTTATCTTCCCCCTTAGGAGGAGAAAGGCTTCTCTCGGGTGGATGTGGCTAGCATAATTTAATAAGCCTTCGAGGATTTCAGCCGGAAACGCCACGCTTCTTATTTTCGAC
>CAZAJK010000059.1:0-6023 GCA_964485425.1 uncultured Candidatus Bathyarchaeia archaeon
AAATTCATCCATAGGCATTTTCTCCAGTTCTGAGAAGGGAACTCCGCGGTAGGTGAATTCCCTAGGCATGTTTAACACCGGCTGAGGCCTAGAAGGGCTTCGGCAAATTTAAATTTTTACCGGCGACGTTTGGAGCGTCCAGCCTGCCTAGCTCCGATGAGTCCAACCTTCTTACCTGGAGGGCTATGCTTTGAAACGGTGGTTGGTTTACCTGGATGCTGGTGTCTTCCACCTCCATGCGGGTGGACGGCGGCAATCATGGCTACCCCCCTGGTTACAGGCCACTTCCTACCCTTAGCTCTCATCAAATAATATTTTCCTCCAGCCTTCATGAACGGTTTTTCCGTTCTCCCAAAGCCTGCGATAACGCCGATGGTGGCTAGGGCTTCCCTGTTTACCGTCACGGTTTTTCCGGAGGAAAGTTTTAGAACCACTCCAGCGGGGGTCTTCGCCACGATGGTGGCGTAGGTCCCTGAGGCTCTAGCAAATTTCCCCCCATCTCCAGGATTCTTTTCCACGTTGCAGATGATGGAGCCTTCGGGCAGGCTTCCCACAGGCACTATGTTTCCAGGCTGGGCTGGGGCTCCAGGCCCAACAGTGATTTCCTGGCCGACATGTAAGCCTTCAACCGCAATGGTGTAGAAGGCTGTCTTGTTTTCCAGCTCGATTAATGCTAGGGGTGCCCCCCTTCCAGGGTCGTGGATAAGCGCCCTAACCACGCCTTTAACCGGTCCTTTCAAAACCTCTGGGGGTGGATATTTGGCTGGGGCGACCCGCTTATGGGTTGGAGCCCTGAAAGTTGGGGTTCCACGCCCCCTACGCTGAACCCTAATCCGTTTACCCATAGGTTTTCACCCTCTTATAGGATGCCCAGCTTTATGGCTATGTCTGATGCCTTGTAGCCGGGCTTCAACTTTATGATGGCCTTTTTCTCCCCTTTAGGGGTGATAAGAATGTTTACCTTCTCCACCTTAACCTTGTAGAGCTTCTCGAAAGCCCTTTTCACGTCATGCTTGGTGGCTCTACGGTCAACTATGAAAACAAGCTTATTCTCAGTTTCAATAATGTTCACAGATTTCTCGGTGATCACCGGGTGGCGTAAAATCTCGTATGGGCTGAGTTCAACCATTAGGCTGCAGCCTCCTCCAGCTTTTTAACCGCCGACTCAGTCCAGATGGTTAGTCTTCCAGGGTGGGTTCCAGGGGCAAGCAGCTCAGCGTTAAGCCTTTCAACCGGGCAGATGTCGACTCCTGGAAGGTTTCGAGCAGCCTTCATTACTGGGCTGCTCTCCGAGCTTACCACGATTAGGGGGCCCTTCTTCCTCTTAAGCCTTCGGCCTCTCCTCCGCCCTTTACCAGCTCTAACCTTAACTCCCTCCTTAACCCTCTCCAACTCTTCCTTGAGGCCGAGGATTTCAAGGATTTCTCTGAGCCTACGGGTGGACGAAACCTTCTCAAGCTTATCTTCCACCACGATGGGCAAAGCTTCAACATCCTTAATTTTATGGCCTCGACGTTCAACCAGTTCTCTAATGGCTGTGGCGGCGATAGCTGACTTGATGGCTAGCCTCCTCTCCTTCTTGTTAATCCGCTTAACAATGATTTTCTCCGGAGTTGGGGGGTGCGCCAGTCTGCCTCCCACGGTTCCAGGGGCGAAGGCTCCCTGCCCAGACCTTAAGGTTCCATGGCCCTTAACCCTTGGAATCCTGGCAAGGCCTAAACCCACCCCAAAGGATTCAGCGGTAGTCCTTTTTCCAGCCATGGGGTCTCGACCCTTAGGCTGGAAGCGTTTAGACTGCACTGAAAGGACAGCCCTCTTAATGAGGTCAGGCCTAATGGGGGTTTGGAATGCTGGCGGAAGGTCTATGCTACCTTTAACCGCCCCGTCAAGGCTGTAAACTGGGACCTTCGCTTCCCCAGTCAAGGCTCCAACGCCCTAAGCTTAAAGCTGAATGTGGGTTAGCTGAGGTTTAACCGTTTCCTCCTTAGCCCGAGCAGCCACCCTAAGCCTTATAAGCCTCTTAGCTGGCCCGGGAACACTGCCCCTCAAAATGAGGTAGGGGCCTCTAATAACTCCATATTTATGGAAGCCTCCTTTAGGCGTGATCTCCTCGCCTTTCAACCCTATCTTGATTATCTGCTTATTATATTCGGTTCGGCGGAAGAAGCCTAGCTGACCTGCCCTAGGCACCGTAGACATCACGGTGGGGGGATGCCAAGGGCCTATGCATCCCACCTCCCTCACGGTTTTCCTAGACTTGTGAGCCTTCCTGTGGATGCCGAAACGTTTAACCACCCCGGCAAAACCTTTACCCTTCGTCACGGCAACCACATCAACGTATTGGCCTTCCTCGAACACCTCATTCACGTTAACCATTTTACCCAGAATGCTTTTGGCGTATTCCCATTTCTCCCTGACAGCCTGGCCTCCAATGGCTATCTCCATGATTTCAGGCGTCTTCTTACCAAGCCCAGACTTCCTGGGATTGGTGCAGGCTATAACTCTGATGTCGCAGGCTCTGGTTAAAAGTTTCTCAGCCTCAGCCAGTTTCTCCTCAACCTTATAATCCTTGGGTAGGGTTAACTTTCTCTCCAACTCTTTTGGAAGTTTTTCAGCCCAAACCTCGTAGAGGGTTCTAAGGCCTCTACTAGTTTCCTCGTAAAGTCTTATGGCGCATATGGTTAAGGGGGGAGTGTCTAAAATGGTTATGGGGACAAAGATTTCCTTCCCATAGTTTGGCGAATTCTTGTCAGCTTCAACGATGAAGGCATGGGCCATTCCAGCCTTATAACCTGCAAAACCTAGAAGCTTAACCTCTGAGGTTTGAGGCCAAAACCTTATTCTGGGAACCATGCTGCTAGCTCGGGCTCTAGGTCTAAAGGCTAGTGAGCCTCTTCGTGGAGCATGCTTTTTCCGGTGGCCCATGCCTAATTCACACCTTAAGCTTTCTCCATTCAAGGGTAGAAAACTTCATTATTAATTTTTCCCCAAGGAGGCTAGGGAATCTTGATAGTGAGGGTTGAAGATTTAAACTTCAAGGAGCATGGGTTAGCTCTGTGCTACCCTAGACCTAACCCTAAAGAGTTTGAGGATAGGCTAGGGGAGCTGAAAGCCCTAGGCGTAGAGGCCTTAGAATTTTCTGGGAAAAAGCTGATAGGCAGACTTCAAGTCTTAGGAAAGGGAACTTCAGCCCTCATCCTTATAGCCCGTAGGGGGGAGGAAAGATTCGCCCTCAAAGTTAGGAGGGTTGACTCTGGGAAACCCGATGTAAGCCATGAAGCCGAGCTGACAATGCTTGCTAACCGGGTTGGAGTCGGCCCAAAGCTTTACGGCTCCACTAAAAACATGTTGCTGATGGAGTTGGTGGACGGCTTAACTTTATGGGAATGGTTTGGAAGATTGGAGAATGCTGATGTGAGGGTTAGGAGGCTTCTAACCGAGATATTACGTCAGTGTAGGAGGCTGGATGAGGCTGGAATAGACCATGGGGAGCTCAGCCGAGCCCATAAACATGTGCTTGTGAGGGCGGGAGATATACCTTGCATCCTAGATTTTGAAAAAGCCAGCGTTAGAAGAAGACCTGCAAATGTGACTTCTATAGCCCAGTTTCTGCTAATTAAAGGTTGGACTGCAGCCAAGATAGGCGAAACATTAAAGGTGGACAGGGGGGAGCTCCTAAAAAGGCTAAAGGCCTATAAGGCTTATCCCTCAGAAGAAAATTTCCGAAAAATCCTAAGCCTTATCGCGCCTTAAAGCTCCAGTTTCTGGGGTTGGCAGAAAGTGGGAAATTTAATTTTCAACGGGTTTAAAGTCTATTTTGGGAGGCTTTAACGGTGTCGGATGAACCTCTCTATGTAAAGTTTTCCAGCCTAGACGACCTTGTTAGGCTGGTGGCCTTCTCGGCTACACCCTTCCTTCAACACGCTGAGGTGGAAGGCAAACACGTATACTTTTACCATAGCATGCTTTTTGGTGGAAGACCCATGGTTTACTTCACGCTGAGGAGGGAGAGAATCGATAAGAAATATGTTGTTTACAATCGTTTTAACGATAGCTTAAGCTTCAGCGATAAGCTGGAAACCGACGGCCAATCCGTATATATTCCCATTTTAGAGGTGGAAAGCACAAACCTCCTAGGCTTCATACTTTCAAAAGTTTAATGTTTTCAGGTTTGAGGGTTGAAGGTTTCAGGCCGCCGATGGCTAGTGTTAGCCTCCACTTTTTACACCTACCTAGTTTTCATGTTTATCCTTCAAAGCATTCCACCTGTCATCTCCCTTCTAATGGCTGAGTTTGGGATAACCCACTCTGAGGCTGGGCTACTGATGACTGCTGTGGTGGTTCCAGGCGCAGCCCTATCGCTGATGGTTGGCTTCCTATCAGAAAAATTTAATGTTAAAACGTTGGGGGTTGCTTCAACCCTAGCCATAGCTGCTGGGGCCTTCCTCACAGGCTGGGCTGAAAGCTTTCACCAACTTCTCATGGGAAGGTTTATATTGGGTATTGGTGGGGCTTTCGCAGCTATTGCCATGCCCACTCTCATCTCTAGGTGGTTTCAGCCAGATGAGCTGGGTAAAATTATGGGAATCTACAGCGTGAACACCCCTATAGCCCTAGTGGCAGCCTTTCTAACGGTTGGCATCCTCGCCGAAGCCCAAGGCTGGAGGCCAGCCATGCAGCTATGCTTCCTAGTAAGCCTAACAGCCTTACCCGTCTTTACGCTCCTAACCCGTGAGGGGCCATTGAAAACCAGGAACCTTCAAACATCCCTTAAAGCCTTAAAAAACCTTGAACTATGGAAGCTGGGAGCATCTTGGCTGCTCTTTAACTGGGCAGTATCATCACTGATGACTTGGATGCCAAAATATTTTTCGGAGCAGGCTGGTTTCCCGATAGCGCAGGCAAGTTTGACGGCCTCCCTTTTCATGGTTGCAGCTGGAGCTCTAGCGCCAATCCATGGCTGGCTGTCGGATAAAACGGGGAAGCCTAAACTATTCTTGACGTGTGGGGGAGTTCTGGCGGCAGCCCCCCTAAGCCTCCTAACCCTACTCCCCCCGAGCTATGGGCCGTGGCTCCTCATCTTCACAGGGGTTTTTGCAGCCATGCTTCCACCCATAGTTTTCGCGTCTCCCGGACGCCTTTTAGGCCCAAACATGGCTGGCATAGGGTTCGGCGTATTAACAGTCTGCTTAAACCTTGGAATAGTATTTGGCCCTCCAACCACAGGTTTCCTTTTAGACCTTACAGGCTCCTATCTTTTAACACTCATGTCGATAGCCGTGGTTTTAGCATTAACCTTCATTCCAGCAGTTTTCTTAAAAATGGAAGCCTCCAGCTTTCAATGAAGATTACTTTTCTATCCAAATGTCGTGGTCATTATTGTAGAAGTGGTTTTCCTTCACATCGTTTTCGTGGGAGTTTTTATCTAAGTAAACTCCTATATGGTGGTCGTGAATGCTGTTTTCTATGACCCTATTGGAGATAGAGGATAGGAACTTTAAGCCTATGCTGTTACCGCTTCCCCCCGCCTTATTTCCACAGAAGTCGTTACCTTGAACTATGTTTGCATCGGAGTGATTTTCGAAAACCATAGCGTTATACCCCTCACTTCTAACTTTAAACTTGTTAGCAGTGATGATGTTCCTAACAGATTTGGTTAGATAGATTGAATGGCTATTTTCGGTGAAGACGTTTTCCTCAACCCGGTTATCCCTTGAATCCTTAATGTGGATGGCGATAAAGTTATCTGTAAATCTGTTGTCTCGAATGGTTACGGAGCTTGAATAGCTTAAAACCATCCCCCTCGAGTGGCTCATTATTTCGCCTTTGCTGATAGTTATGTCTCTTGAACGCTCAAGGTAGAGGCCGTAATCTCCACCCTTTGTCGTATTGCCTTCGAAGTTTATGTTTCGAGCATTGAGAAGGTAGATGTTTATTGGGCTGCCTTGAATCTTATTCCCCTTCAAATACACATCACTTGAATATGCTATTACAATTCCACGCAGCCTGCTTTCATCAACCTT
>CAZAJK010000060.1:0-6011 GCA_964485425.1 uncultured Candidatus Bathyarchaeia archaeon
ATCACGCCTAGGGAGCAGGTGGAGAGATGTTTCCAAGCTGCTAAGAGGCATCTAAGCCATGTGCATATTGGAAACCTTCACCTGCTCAGCTTAGCTTAAAATACCTAGGCTTCCAGTGCCGGATTTTCCAAGGGCTTTAAAGGCGAATCTACTTTCAAAAAATCCTAAAAAGCTTATATTTTTAGTTTTAATATACCGTAAGCGGCCTTCACCGGGCAAGTCTCTGAAAAATCGAGGTTTAACGTTGAAAAGCGTGGATAGGTATAAGGCTTTATCGATTGAGCCTAGACGGAGACTTCTCAACCTTCTAATGGTTAGGGGTCCCCTTGACCTTGAGGAGTGCTCCAAAATTGTGGGGATAAAGCCTATAACTGTCCGCCACCATTTGAGGGTGCTTGAGCAGGCGGGCTTGGTTGAATCATTCACGGCTGGGAGGGAGGCTCCTGGAAGGCCGAAGCAATATTATAGGGCTGTTAAACGCTATGTTAACCTCGGATTCCCCCTCAGAAGGTTCGACCTCCTCTCCGAACAAGCGTTAAAGGCTTTGCTTAGAAGGGTTGACAGGGAAGAGGCTGAAAACCTGCTTAGAGCTGAGGCTGAGCGGATGGGGAAGGAATTGCTCGGAAACTTAAGCGTTAAGCATGGGGTTCGCGAATGGAACCTTGAAAACTTCAAGCGATACGTGCTTCCAGCCTTGGAGCAGATGGGCTGCTATCCAGCCATCGAGGAGGAAGGGAAAACCATTAACCTGAAATTTTACAACTGCATTTTCCACGAGGTTTCCAGACGTTTCCAGCCCCTCGTATGCAATGCCCATGAAGCCTTCATTAGGCCTCTGGTTGAAGCTGCGGGATATTCTCAGGAAGCCCATGAAACCTATCTGGCTAAAGACCAGGAAAACTGCACCATAAGGTTTAGGGCGAAGGCTACGTAAAGCTTAAATTGGTCGGTCAGCCCTAAACCTTGAAGGAGGTGAACCCATGCCAACCCACGGCTCGCTGACCAAAGCGGGAAAAGTTAGAAGCCAAACCCCAAAGATTCCAGGAAGACCTAAGAAGTCCCCGCCGCCAAGATATAGGGTTAGAAGAAACTTTGAGAAGAGGGTAATATTGGGGCGTGAGCCAGGCCAAAACTGGATTAGAACAAGGTAAACGCTAACTTTTAATCTTCTGCCAGCTTTTTCCAAAAATTGAAGCCTAATGAGTTTTGGTAGATTTAGAGATTGGCTTGCTGAAGCCCTAGACGACCTTTCAGCAGCTGAAATCCTACTCCGTGAAGGCAAATATGGAAAAGCATGTTTTTTCAGCCATCAAGCATCCGAGAAGGCTACGAAAGCATTAATGATCTACAAGTTTAAACGTTATGATGAAATCCACAGCGTAGCTGAACTCCTCAGAAGAATCCAAGCACCTGGAGAGCTGGTTGAAATCGGAGAACAGTTAGACCGTTACTATATTCCGACAAGGTATCCGAATGCTTGGCCTTCAGGCCCGCCACATACGCATTATAGGAGGGATGAAGCCGAGAAGGCTGTGGAAGCTGCTAGGAGGATTATCCAATATGTCCAAGATCAACTTAACTGAACTATTCAGGAAAAACCCTCTACTTCTAAAGTTTAAAGAGGACATAACCGAGCTTTTAAAGGAGCTCGAAGAGAAATTTAATCCAAAAATTGTAATTTTTGCTGGTTCAGCTGCCCGCGGGGAATTTGTTGAGGGCTTAAGTGATCTCGACCTTTTGCTGGTAGCTGACGCGGTGGATAAGCCTGTTTTCATGCTTAGAAGCCTTGGGAATTTAAACGTTGAAGTTACGGTTTATCCGGTTGAAGCTTTTAGGGAAGCTTTGAGAGGGGGAAATCAGTTTGTTTTGGAGGCTGTAAGGGGCGGGTTGATGGTTAAGGGTCGGGTAAAAGATATACGTTAAAATACGTAAACCGACGAAACATTTATATTTTCTAAAGAAAGAATATTAAATTCGAGTGAGAGTTGAAGGTTCGGCTTTCCATTAAGCGCTCCTATGGGGAGCTAACGGTTGAGGGGGAGAGCTTCGAGGAAATCGCTGAGAGGCTACGGGAGCTCCCCCAGTGGCTTGACGTCATTGACAGTTTGGTGGAGGGTTCGGAGGCTCCTCCAAGCCCTGTTAGGGCTAGGGAGGCTTTGAGGGGGCTGGTAGAGTTAACGCCTAGGGGTCCCGTGGTTACGGTTCCAAAAGAGAGGCTTAGCGATAAAGACGCCATTTGCCTGCTGCTTTACGCCAGTGACCCCCAACCTCTCCAGCCTAAGCAAATAGGTGAGCTTCTCATGGAGTCTGGAAGGCATTCAGCAGGGTTTGGGGCTAGGTTAAGTGAGCTTCGCTCTGAAGGCCTGGTAATCCGGGAGGATGGGGGCTACAGGCTTACCGTAGCCGGCAGACAGAAGACTGAGGAGCTAATTCAAAGGTTAAGAGGTTAGAAAGTTGAGTGAGAGGGTTAAAATTCAGGCTCAAGTTGGGGAGGAAAAGTTCGAGTTTGAAGGGTCGGTGGACGACGCTTTAAGGGCTCTCTTAAGCTTCCTTCAAAAAGTTTATCCAGCCTTGGAAGTGGCGAGGAAGCTTACTTTAACCATCGATTTGGAGGAGCTGCTTCGAAGCTTGGAGGGAATTTTAGCCTTCACCCCTGAGGGGCCGGTTATCCTTACCTCTAAAGATAGGTTGGAGAAGGAGCTTAGCATTCGGGAGCTCATCCTCCTTCACCTCGTAAAGGCTTATGTGGGGTATAGGCTTGGAAGACTTGACCGAGACTCCCTATCCGTCGATGAGCTTTTGAAGGCTACCGGCGGAAAGGTTGGAGCCGTAGCTGGAAGGCTCAGCGAAATGGTTTCTGAGAACTTTATTGAGAGGCTTGGCCGGGCTGAATACAGGGTAACCACCTATGGTGTTAAACATTTCCTTGAAACTGTCCTCCCGAAGGTTAAGGCTTTAACAGGGGAAAGCTGATGGTTCTAAGCCTCCAAGACTCAACGCTTTCAGGCTGGCTAGCGGAATTAAGCTTTAAAACCTTAGAGAAGGCTGAAGGATGCGTTCTAGAGGTTCCCCAGGGCTTAGAGTTTCTAGAGGAACAAGCCGAGGAACCAGACTTCTGTCAGCCTGAGAATTTTAAACCCCAAGTTTTCCCCGTTAAGGTTTCGAAGCAGCGCACTAGGGTTGTAGCTGTCGACGTAGCGTGCAAACGGGTTGGCTTAACCAGTGGCGGGCTCCTCTGCGCTGTTAGGGGAACCATCGTTTGGCGTGACGAATATGCTTACCGCTATTCAAGGTATGGTCCCTTCATATTCTATTTGAACCATGGCTGGCCTTCCCAGGTTTTAAATGGTCTTTTCCCCGGAAGCTTTGAAGTTTCAGCCAGCCCTCTAAGCATGGCTGCAAAGGTTCAGATGCTTGTGGAGAGGGAGCTTCAGCTTCAGGCCTGCCGAACCTTCAAGGATTCACTTATCCTTTTCGATGGAAGCCTTTCGGTGGCTACGGAGAGTGGGGGGTGGGCTTCAGACAGGCTGAGGGAGGCCCTTCAAAGGGCTAGGGATAACGGCAGCCGAGTTATGGCTGTGGCTAAAAGCACTAAGCTTCTCTCCCAGGGAGAACCCCTCTTCGACTTTTGCTCTAGGGTGAAGCCTCCATGCCTCATCCAGGTTAAACCCGCAGCCTACGGGTTTAAGGGGAACTTCAAAAGTTTAGGCAGAATTTTCCTGGCAAAACTTGCTTACGACTCACCGGGCTTCCGCCTCGACATAGATGCAGGCTTAAGCCTTGAGGAGGCTTTGGAGGCTGCGGGAAGCCTTCTCTCCAGCGACCTTCTAGTGCAGGGCTACCCTGAAACTTTAAGGCTAGCTCACATGCTATCCGTGCTTACACCCCTAGACATGCTTGGAGTCCAAAGATTTCTAGCCGAAAACTTTGGGGTGAAGGTTAGGAGGGTTCGAAGCGTTAGAAGGCTTCTCTTCGGACCCTACGCCGGAGAGGAGGTTCAGCCTTGAAAATCTATCGGAAGGAGGGGGACACCCTCCAGATCCTATGCTTCCCAGACGAGCAGGTGGAGAGGGGAGACTATCTGGCCGTGGAAGACCTGAAAACGGGGAGAACCCTCCTAGTGCAGGTCATCGACATTCAATTTCCAAGCCTCCCAGGCCTCCTTGAAGACCTACTCAGGGATGAGGCGCGGGAATCCCACATTTTCGGAGACGAGCTTGACCCCCTCCAGGTTGAGTCTCAAATAAACCTGCTCCGCGACGCTAGGCTTCTCCTCGGGAAAATACGTTGCTCCGTTGAGGAGGGGAAAATCAATTTTAATGTTTCCTGGATTCCCTCCCGCGTTTACTCTCGGATTTACAGGTTAAAGCCTGAAAGGCTTGTGGAGCTGCTGGGTTTAGGCCGGAGAAGACCCATCCTGCTCGGTGAAATGGGGGGATGCCATGTTTCCATCGACGCCGACGACCTCGATGGTAGGCTTTCCATTATTCTCGGGCGGAAGGGGACTGGTAAATCCCATCTAGCTAAGCTTTTAATTCTCGGCCTCATAAGCCATGGAGCTCCATGCCTCGTCCTAGACGTTAACGGCGAATATGGGGGGCTAGGCCTAAACCAGGATGGAACCCCAAACCAGTTTTACGGGAAAATTAAGGTTTTGAAGCCTGGAGTCAACTTTAAGGTTACCTTAGCGTATGCTGGTAAGGCGGCCATAAACAATATTCTTGTTCACGTGCTCTCAACTCCCGAAAACTCCACGAGAGAGTTCTTCAGGATCTGGGGTTTCCTTGAGAAAACTGGCCAGATAACTTTGAGGGCTCTTCGAAGCGCCATAGAATGCGACCGAGACCTCCACGAGCAGGTTAGGGAGGCCCTCCTATCTAGGATTGGAACCCTCGAGCGTTCAGGCTTCTTCACGGATAGGGCTGAAGAGGCTTCGAAAGTTGAGGAGCTCTTTGCTGAAGTGGAGGATGGTGGAGCCTTAATCTTGGACTTAAGCTGGTGCACCCCTCTGGAGCGAAGGCTTGTGGTGGAATTTCTCTTGGGTAAGCTTGTGGAGCTTTTGAAGGTTTGGAGGCTTAGGGCGCTCTTCCTATTCGCTGAGGAGGCCCACCTATACCTGAGGGAAACCTACTGGGAGGATGTGGTAACCAGGATGCGCCACCTAGGCCTCTTCACCATCTTCATCACCAATCAGCCTGACTCGATAAAGGAGGAAATTTACAGGCAGGCTGACTCCATCTTCCTCTTCAACTTCGTCAACGAGCACGATTTAAACATCATAGCGAAGGTTGCCAAAATCGATGGGGAAACCGTTAAGGCTTTAGCGCAGAGCCTTCAACCCTACCATTGCATGACCATAGGTCAGGTGTCAAGGGATATTCCGCTCCTAGTGAAGGTTAGGAGGCTTGAGGTTAAGGCTATGGGTGAAACCAGAACCTTCTTCACCCCAATTGAAGCTTTATGTGGAGGCTTAGCTGAGAAGGCTTAGCCTGGCTGGGGAAAGCTTTAGGTCTGGCTTAGGGTTTAAAGGCTAGGGGGCTCATAGGCCTTGAAGCCTTTCAGCTTCGTCCACCTAGCAGACATCCACCTAGGCTACAACCAATATAATCTATCTGAGCGCGGTGAAGACTTCGCAAGAGCCTTCCAAGAAGCTGTGGATAAAACCTTAAAGCTTAAACCCGAATTCGTCGTGATGGCTGGAGACATCTTCGACAGTCCTAGACCTTCCAATAAGACTCTTGCCACAGCCATTCGAGAACTCCGCCGCCTAAGGGAAGCCAACATTAAAGTTTTCGCGGTTGACGGCTCCCACGATCTTGAGCCAAGCGTCATGATTGGAACCATTTTAACCCCGCTTCACAACGCCGGTCTGCTCATATATTTGCCTAGGATTCAGGGAGGCTGGGAGGCTGAAGACTATTACCTCTACGGGATTAGAAGCAGTCGAACCCTGGTGGAGGCTGACACCAAGATTCCAAAACAGTTGGCTGAAAATCCTCCCCAACCTAAAC
>CAZAJK010000061.1:0-5919 GCA_964485425.1 uncultured Candidatus Bathyarchaeia archaeon
CCTATGGACAGGTTTATTGAATTTACCCATCTCAATAGCCATATGGCTTCACCCCTCAGGCTTTACCCTACCAGCTTCAGCCTCCAGTTTTAGGCGGCGAGATAAGGATAACGTTGTCTCCGCGGACAATGATGGTTCCAAGCCTGTCGGTTTTATCGGCTGAGGATACATCTTCGGCTTCGCCTAGGAGTAGGTTCATGTGCTGGTCGAAACCTTGAAGTCTCCCCCTTATGCTCCTTCCACCCTTAAGCTTCACCAACACCACTTTGCCGAGGCTTTCCTCAAGGAGTTTGGTTGCCATATCCTCGGGCATAACGGCTTTCCTCCATGAAGCCTAGAACTATTAAAACTCTTGGAGGTTGAAATAGTTTTAGGTTGAAGAGGTATCACATTAAGGTTAAAGAGTTTAGGAGGCTGTCTGAAAGGCTTCCCGAACCCCTAAGGAGCAGAATACTCAGCAGTTTACCTAAAAAGCCCAGCGTTGAAGTCTGGGAGGAAGAGAATTTTAAGCTCTATTTGGTGGATGGGGAACCCAGACTAGTCGAGACGAGAGACGGAGTTTTCTTCCCCCCTTTAATATGCTCAAGCCTGGTTGAACCGCTTCCAAAAGTGGCTGTGGATAGGGGCGCTATCCCCCATATTTGCGGTGGAGCAGACGTTATGAGGCCTGGAATAGTTAAGGTTGAAGGAGATTTTCAGGTTAATGCGTTGGTGGTGGTTGTTGACGAACAGTATGGGAAGCCTCTCGCGATAGGTTTAAGCCTTCTCCCATCCTGTGAGTTGCTGAAGGCTGAAAGAGGCAAAATGATTAAAACAGTTCACCATGTAAACGATAAAATTTGGAATCTTTATAGAAACCTTTAAGGGTGTAAAGGCTTTTCCAAGCCTCCTCGAAATCATTATATTCAATTGTAAAGCTTTATAGTTGATGCTGGGAATTAATGGCTAGGAAAGCTGGAAAGACCGAGCTCTTTGCCTGTTTAGGAGAAGGTTGGCTTGAATAGGCAGCCGGTTTCAAGCCAAACCGGAGGTCTTCACCCTGAAGGAGAGGAAAAACCTTTAGCCTACGTTAAAGCCATGCCGCTCCGCGAGTTCGGGGATGTGGAGAAAATTAAGGATGAGCTTAAGGCTGGCAATGTTCTCATAGTTAAGCTTACGCCTTTAGCTGTTGAAAACATTGAGGCTGTTAAAGACGCTATTGAGGAGCTTAAGGCCTACGTAGAGTCCATTGGAGGCGACATAGCACGCCTAGGCGAAGAAAGAATCGTGTTAACACCTCCGAAAATAAAGATTTGGAGGAAAAAGCAGGCTCAGCCTCAATAAAGCCTTACAGTTTCAAGATTTTCGGGGGCAAGGCTTTCAATTTTGAATATTCGTTGAATGGTTGAACTTAAATCCTGACATTTCGATCTTTCCCCGTGGCCCACTATTACGCGGTGCGGCCTCGGTGTAAGCCTCTTAACATAGTTTAGTAGTTGGGTGCGGTCGCTGTGGCCTGAGAAACCCTCCACCGATTCAACCCTCATCTTCACATTGATAACCTCAACCTTCCCTTCAGGATTTATCAGCGTAACATCCCTCATGCCGCTCTGAATTCTTCTGCCAAGCGTCCCCTCAATCTGGTAGCTTACAAGGATGATAGTGTTTCTGGGATCCGGTGCTAGCTCCCGGAAATATTCGATGGCAGGTCCCCCTTCAAGCATTCCCGACGTGGCGAGAATTATGCATGGTGACCCGCTTAACACCTCGCTTCTAGCCCCAGCATTCTTAATGTTCACGAAATACTCGGACTGGAAGGGGTTAACGTTTTCGTGGAGAATCATGTTTTGAATCTCCTTTGACATGTATTCCGGGTAGGCTGTGTGGATGGCTGTAACCTCGTTAACCATTCCATCAATGTAGACTGGGGCTTCAGGAATCTTACCAGCCCTCATATACTGATTTAGAACAAGCATAATCTCCTGCGCTCTACCCACCGCCAGCACAGGAACTAAAACCTTCCCCCCATTCTCCAAAGTTTCCTTAACAATGGAGGCAAACCTTGCTTCCACCTCATAGCGTGGAGGCATGATGTCGTTTGGGGAGCCGTAGGTCGACTCCATGATTAAGGTTTCAACTCTCGGGAAGGAGGCTACAGCCGACTCAAGCAGCATGGTTTTCGCAAACTTGAAGTCTCCGGTATAAACGATGTTGTGGAGGCCTTCCCCAATATGGAGGTGGACTATGGCTGAGCCTAGGATGTGTCCAGCATTGTGAAGAGTAAGCTTAACGTCTGGGGCTATGTCGGTTACAACGCCATATCTCAGCGGGATAGCGTGTAAAACCATTTCGCGGACATCTTTCTGGTCGTAGGGCGGCTGAACACCCTCCCTTGAGAGCACATCCAAATAGTCGAGTTGGAGGAGGGCCATAAGGCTTAAAGTTGGCTCCGAACAGTATACCGGGCCGTCATAACCATACTTGTATAGTAAGGGGAGGAGACCGCAATGGTCTAGGTGGGCGTGAGAAATTACAACAGCATCTAGGCTTGAAAGGTCAAACTCGTTTAGGTCTATTCTTGGGAAGGAGTCTTCAGGGTTTAGGGTTCCAGGGTTTATCCCGCAGTCTAGGAGGATGCTGCTCTCCCTCGTTCGCACCAGAATGGCTGAGCGTCCAACCTGCCTGAAGCCTCCCAGAAAGGTGACGAGCACCTCCTGGCTTTTACAGATAGGGGTTCGAAAGATTCTCTCCCCAACGTTTCGAAGGATGCGTTGGCGCTCCTTAACTTCCTGGTAGAGGTAATGCCTGATGTGGGCGATGATTTTTGAGGGTATTGGCGGGCTCCTTAAAATTCTAGGCCTCCACTTAGTCACCTTAATAATCTCCTGAAGGGTTGCTCCATTCTTAGAAATTACTAGGCCAGGCTTTTTCGCCTCAATGACGACTTCCCCAATGTTCTCGTCAAAGGTTATGTTGGTGATTTCAGCCTCAGGCGGAACTATAGAACGGATAAACCTTTCAGCTTCCTCAGGCTTCATCCGAATGCTGGGGTCGGAGCGGAGGGTTATCCGCTTCCTAATCAGGCTTACGATGTCCGAGACTATGTAGCTTTGGCTTAGGAGGATTTCCGGCTTCTTGGTGTAAATGGCGAGTCTTGGGCCTTCAAATTCCACCCTAGTTATTTCAGCTTCCCTTGGAACATGCTGAAGGATAATTTGCATTATTTTTGACTGGATGGTTTCAGGCTGGCTTTGCCCAGCCTTAGGGTTAGGCATACCTAGCCTTTTCCTCCTCGCTAAGCTCTCTGAACCCCTTGCTATCTATGACCGCAACATCGAAGCTGTCCCCGCTAGCTGCATCCCTCAGCATGGCTGCCTTAACAGCCTTAACCACGAGGGGGACAGCCTCATCCACGGTTAAGCCATCCTTGTAGCCATCCTCAAGAATTCCAAAGGCAACAGGGGAGCCTGAACCCGTGGCAAAGAAACGCTTCTCCTCGGTTAAGCTTCCATAGGGGTCTAAAGAGTAAATGTGCGGGCCCTCTGAATCAACCCCAGCAATAATAGCTTGAAGAATTAGTGGTAGCAGCCTATTGTAGAAGAGGATGTTGGCTGCAAGCCTGGCAGCTGCAGCCACAGGCATGGGCCTCCTATTGGTCAGCCTGTAAAGCCTGGCATTGGCCCTAAGGGTTTCGAGAACCACCTGGGCGTCGGCCACCACGCCAGCCATGGTCATGGCTAGGTGTTCGTCGATTTTATGCACCTTCTTCCCCCTTTTGTGGGCAATGAAATAGCCCATGGTAACCCGGGTATCTGTTGCTAGCACCACCCCGTCTCGGCAAACCACGCCTACGGTGGTGGTGCCCCTGTAAGCTTGGCTAATCCGTTCTTTACCCCACTGTGGCTCGAACATAATAGGTTGCAACTCCTCTGTTTTCTTTATCCCCCAAGATTAGAGGGTTTGTCAGCGTGAAAAGCGTCCTAAAACTGTGGATGGCTCGTTGCACCTTTTTCTTTAGCTAACATGAAATAAAAACATTTCTAATATGTTTGCCATTAAGGCTATTGGGATGTCGGCCAAGCTTTTCACCTTCCTTGGCAAGGGGCAGGCTAAGCCGGGATACCTCTTCATCTATGAGGGTGAGGCTGAAAAATGCGGTGAATGCTCCTATCTGAAGGTTTGCCATGGAAAGCTTAAGTCGGGAAACCTTTACAGGGTGGTGGAGGTCAAGGATAAGGAGGTAGAATGCCCTATACTTGGCGAATCCCTCCTAGTGAGGGTGGAGCCGGCTGAAATTCAGGTTGCCCTTGAGTCGAAATATGCTATTGAGGGGGCTACCGTTAAATTTCTACCTCAAGACTGCGGCCAGCTAGAATGCCAATACTTCGACCTCTGCGTCCCTGCGTCTCTGCAAGCTTCAGATAGAGCTTTCAAAGTGGTTAGAGTGGGGGAAGCCTTCACTTGCCCTCGCTCTGGGAACCGCCTGGTTCAGGCTTGGCTTCTCCCTCAGGAGGTTTAGCCTTCTCAGACGGTTTACCCTCCTTCCGTTTATAGGTCTCCTCAAAGGTTATCGACTTAACTTCGGGCAGAAGCCTGAAAACCTCAATCACCAAGCCGCGTTTTGCAGGTTGAAGGTTATCCACTAGCAGGGTTTCCTCGGGCAGGACGATCTTTAAATCTCCGCCCTCGGAAAGTTGAACTTCAACTTTTTCCGTGGGGATGGCTGGAGCCCTGCGGTGGAGGAGGGCTTTAACTTTCTCCTCTAGGGTTTCGAGCTTCCGCTTAACCTCTACCTCGTAGATTAAGGTTTTCCCGGCTAAAGGCAGGTTGAAGTCTACTTGGACTCTGCCAGCTCCAACGCTTCTCACGATTGCTGGCTTACCGTCTATCTGAACCTCCATTCCAGGGTAGGGTGTGATGTTTTGCTCTCTGAATTTCCTTAAGGGGATAAGCTTAATCTTGGAGGGGTCTCTCGGGCCGAAGCCCTTCTCAGGCGGCACCTCAATGGTTGCCTTCTGGCCAACCTCCAGGCCTTCCAACTGCTCATCTAAGCCCTTAATAACCCACCCCTCGCCAACTACGACTAGCATGGGCTCATAAACCGTGTTCTCACGGTAAATGTTGGCCTCCTTAGCAACGTCAGCTATGCTAGTGTCGAAGGTTTCACCAGTCTCCTTAACCTTAGCCACGTAATCTATGAGGATGAAGTCGCCTTTCGCCACAGGCAAGTCTTCCACCCAACGTTATTTCCAGAAATGGGGGATGAAATATTTAAGGCTAGGCTTAGCTCTGTATGTATTTTCCATACATCTTCAAACAATATGTAAGAAAAATTAAATTCTTAAACTAAGTCAGCCTTCACCTTGATGAAAGTCGTTAAAGCTTTCAGTCCAGCCCACATTACAGGCATTTTCGCGGTAGAAAGAGGGCTAAACCCTTTAACTACGGGTTCCCGGGGGGTTGGAGTAACCTTAACCAAGGGTGTGCATACCGAGCTGAAAGCCGAGCCGTCAACCCGGTGGAAAGTTTCGGTTAAAGGTTTTGGGGCTGAGATAGAGGGGGAGGTTTCCCGTAGAGTAGTTGAACTTCTCGCCTCTAAGGCTCCAAAGCCCTACCATGTTGAAATAGTCCATAGGTTTGAGGTTCCTGTGGGGGCTGGCTATGGGGCTAGCGGAGCTGGCGCCCTAGGGGTAGCCCTAACGCTAAATGAGGCGTTAAATTTGGGGCTTACACCCCTAGAGGCTGCCAACACAGCCCATGTGGCTGAAGTTGAATGCATGACTGGGTTAGGCACCGTCCTAGCCGAAACCTGGGGAGGCCTAAGCTTTAGGGTTAAGGCTGGAGCCCCAAGCCTTGGAGCCATCCGGAAAATTAAGGCTGAAAACCTTTACGTGGTCTCCCTATGCTGGGGTGAACTTTCAACCAGAGGTTTAATTTCAA
>CAZAJK010000062.1:0-1960 GCA_964485425.1 uncultured Candidatus Bathyarchaeia archaeon
CCTTCTGCTCATCCTCCTTCAATGTCTTTACAATTTCTTTCCATCTCTCTTTTCTCTCCTCCAAAATCAATTCTCCAACAGGTTTTCCAACCGAGTCAAAAAACAGCAAATATGTTCCGCTGACACCGAGAACAACAGAAGCTACAAGGATGATTATAACATCCTCAAGCGTAAAAAATCCTGGAAGTTGAGTGATGGATGCACTTTGCCCCTCCACAACAATCTGGATAGGCGTCGGATTCAACAGCTTTAACCCTAAAACGAATACCGAAGCAACGAATAAAGCCGCCATAAATGCCGTTTTTCCATGAATCCTTTTGCCTTTCAACATTTCATCCCCAATTATGGTAAAAAAATAAAATCGAGGCGCTTATTTACCGCGCCTTAGTTCCTACCTCTGTTCTGCCTGAACTTTGCTCTTCCACAGATTTCACCGCTTCACCGTTCAAGTCTATTGTAATCTTATAGTATTTGCCTTCAACTTTTACCATTAGAATTACCTCGTCTCCGCCGCTCGTTACTGCGCTGATTACATCTTTAGATTGAATGCCTTTTCTACCAGTTAATTCTTGGATTCTGCTGTCCTTATTGGCTATTTCAAGCCATTTTCTCATCTCCTTTTCGTGCTCTGCCTGCGCTTTTTCAATTTCCTCCTGAGTCATTTTATGAACTACTATTTTATGTGTCAGTTTATGCCCTGCTACTTCTATAGTAAAACTATATTCTCCCTCTGGTATTGTAATTTCTTTTACAAGTTTGCCGTCTTCGTATATTTTTAGTTGCTCTCCTATTGCTTCCACTCTAACTTCCCTCCCTGCAAACTTCAGCAAGTTGCTTGCTCCTAAGGCTGGCCCTGCACCTGCCGCCATTAGTAGCCCTACAACCAGCAAAATGCTTAGCAAAGCCAACCTGCTTCTCATTTCACCTTTCATCCGACCTTCACCTCCGCTTATACCCTGGGATGAAACGCTTGAAATAACTTGTATGTGAAACTGGTTCGAAACTGGCTCGCGAACTGTTAAATTTCCTTTTTTAAGCATTTTCCTCCTTAATTCTTTCCTCCATACCTTAAAACCACAGAAACATCCTAACTCTGCAATACTCATAGAAGAAAAATGAGGATTTAGAAGTGCCTAAAAGTTAACAGAACCTTCATTTTCGCTGAGGGATTAAATCCTGTATTTGAGAAGGGCTGCTACGCCTCCAAAGGATTTAAGTAGCATTTCCCCTTCCTCGTGGGCTGGAGAAATCATCTCCACTTGAACGTTAGCCTTCTCAGCCTCTCCGGTTAAAACGTCGATCAAATCTTTTTCTTCCGCTTGAAGGCCTTGGAAGCCGCATTTGGGGCAGGCTTTCCCTGAGGCTTCATCCTTAAACTTTAGGAGGTCGGCTGGTTTGACTAGGTGTTTCTCCTCATAGCCGCAGCTTGGACATTTAACCGTAACCTCCAACAGGTTTAAGCCTTCTGACAGAAGCAAAACTTTAACTGCGCCAGCCTGCATAAGCCTTCTAACCTCGTCAACTCCGTAGGCGGCTAAGCTTTCATCTCTGCCAACCTCCCTAAGGAAGTCTTGAACAAGCTGCCTCTCCTGAATGTATCGGACGTTTTTCAGGAGCTCCTGAGATTTTGCCACCACCTCCTTTACGCCCTGCTCTTCCACGTAGGCCGTATCCACCACTCCAATAACCTTCTTCTTAAGCTCGTAGTAAAGGTAGTTTCCCTCAAGGAAGTCGTCCTTGGTTGGTCCAGGCCCGCCGATAATGAGGCCTTTAAGGTCTGGGATTTCCAGGAAAATCTTGTTAGCGTAGTTTCCAGCACGCTTAAAGAACTCGTTTACCTCCACCTCCCTGAGCCTTTCAAACCTTCGGGCGGACTGGCCTCCAGCCCTATGCTTCCCCGAAATCCCTGAAGTAATGGACTTCACTATTTCAAGCCTTTTACCTTTAAGCGTAGCATAGG
>CAZAJK010000062.1:1970-5875 GCA_964485425.1 uncultured Candidatus Bathyarchaeia archaeon
TAGCATAGGTTGCCCCGCTGCCGTCGATCACCATAATCCCGTAGGTTTCCTTCTCTCTAACTAGGTCGAAGAGGGGTTCAACGTGAAACCTTGAGTCGCACCGGTAAAAGTATACGTTTACAGGTTCAGGCGGCACAATAACATAGGTTTCCATCTTCTCAGTTCCGGGCCCATTCTGGGGGATGGCTCCGCAGAAAACCACGAGCCCGGTGGGAGGAGTCCTACCTATAACTTTGAGTCTTTGAATAACCCTTTCAATGGCGTCTTGAACATTATGCCTAGTGGTTCTCGACTTAATGTTGGAGGCTGTAGAGTATTCTTGGCGTAGGACGCCTATAACTTCGCTAAGCTGCCTGCCGGGAGGAATGTAAAGCGAAATAAGCTCGGTGTGGCGTCCACGCTTGGAGGCTAGTTCCTCCAATAGCCTTTTAATGCGGAAGAGCTCTACTGAGCTTGACCTTTGCTGGCTCATGGTTTTCCGCAGCCTTCATCGAATGCTTACCATTAATATTTAAATGCTTCAATATATGTGAAATGGAGGCTTCAAAGCTTGGTTAACCTCGTGGTGAAGCTTGGAGGCTTCCTCTTCCCGTCCAAACCTAACCCCCAACAACTAAAAATTTACGCTGAAACCCTAGGCAAACTTCACATGGAAGGCTATGGCCTGGTAATCGTTACGGGTGGAGGAGAAACCTCCAGAAACTACATTAAGGCTTTAAGGGAGCTGGGGGGAAGCGAAATGGTTTGCGACGAGGCAGGCATAGCGGCCTCTAGGCTTAATGCCAGACTGCTGGCAACAGCCTTAGGCGATAAAGCCTTCCCAGCCATACCCACCTCGCTGGAAGAGTTGAGAGCCTATTACAGGCAGGGCTTCATCGTGGTTATGGGAGGGTTAACCCCAGGGCATTCTACGGCTGCCGTTGGAGCCCTCGCAGCTGAAGCTGTAAACGCTGACCTCTACATAATCGCCACCGATGTCGACGGCATCTACAGTGAGGATCCCAAAGTGAAGCCTGACGCCCAAAGGTTTGAGGAAATCTCTACGGGGAAGCTTCTCGAAATGGCTTTGAAGGGTGGGGTTTGGGCTGGCGGCTACCAGCTTGACCCCCTAGCCGTGAAAATAATTGAGCGAGCTGGAATTACAGCCTACTTCCTTGATGGAAGAAACCCTGAAAACCTTTTGAAGGCAAGTCTTGGAGGCAGGGTTGGAACGAGAATTGTTCCCTCAAGGGGGTAGGGATGGTAAGGCTGGAAAAAGTTTTCGGGAGCAGGAAGCAGACTAAGCTTCTCGAATTTCTCCTCCAAAACCCGGGGAAAGTTTTTAATCAAGCCGGGCTTGCCAGATTCCTAGCCTGCTCCCCCACGACGGTGGCCAGGGTTATAAAACCCCTAGTAGACGAAGGCATCCTAGCATACGAGCGTATTTCAGGCCAGATGAAAATTATCGCCCTAAACACCGAGTCGGAGAAGGTTAAGCTGCTTATGGACTTCTACGAGAAGTTTAGGAGGCTTTAGCGTAAGGCTTGGGCCTTCAGGTTAAGGTGGCCGATAGCCCGGTTGAGGGAATCTTCCTCAGAAGGCTTAACAGGTTTAACACGCTGGTGGAGGTTGAAGGGTTTAGAGTCAACGCCTACCTCCCTAACTCGGGAAGGCTGCAGGAACTTCTACAGCCCGGAGCTAGGGTAATCTTAAAGGAGGAAGGGAAGCCCGGCAGAAAGACTTTTTACACGCTGATAGGGGCTGTAACCCGGGGAGGCGTAAAGGTTTCCGTCGATTCAAGGGTGCCTAACAAGCTTATGGCTGAAGCCCTAAAGCAGGGGAAACTAAGCGAATTCAAGGATTATAGGCTCATTAAAGCTGAGCCAGTTTACGGGAAAACCAGATTCGACTTCCTCCTCGGAAACGGAAAAGGCCGGATGTTCATGGAGGTTAAATCGTGTACGCTGGCTGTTAGGGGAGCCGCCATGTTTCCCGATGCGCCAACTCTTCGAGGGCAACGGCACCTAAAAATCTTAACCAAAGCTGTAGGGGAGAATTTTGAGGCGGCAATAGTCTTTTTGGCCCAGCGGAGTGATGTGAGGTTTTTTAGGCCCAATGAAGGTGAAGATGCAGGCTTCGCTGAGGCTTTGAGGGAGGCTGCCCTCCGCGGAGTTAAGGTTTACGCTTATAAGGCTGAGTTTGACGGTAAAACCTTAAGGATTCTTTCAGCCATACCCGTAAAGTTGTGGGAGGACCATGCCCAGCCTTAAGAAGATTAGGAATGACTTTCCAATCCTCTCCACCGGCATAATTTACCTCGACAATGCTGCCACCAGTCTGACTCCCAGACAAGTAATTGAGCGGATGGCCGAATACTATTGCGGTTATAGGGCTAACGTGGGTAGAGGAATCTATAGGCTGGCTCAAAAGACAACCGAAGGGTATGAAGAGGCGAGGAAAACCTTAGCCAGGTTCATTGGGGCTAGGAGAAGCGAGGAAATTGTCTTCACTAAGAATACTACTGAGGGGATAAATCTGGTGGCTCACGGGTTAAAGTTCAGGAAGGGCGAAAACATTGTCTCCACCCTTCTCGAACATCATTCAAATCTTCTCCCATGGATGCGTTGCAGGGACAGGTGGGGTGTAGAGCTAAGGCTGGCGAAGCCGAGCAGGGAAGGATTCCTAGAGCTCTCAGACTTTGAAAGGCTTATCGACAGCCGGACGAGGCTTGTCGCCATATCCCATGTTTCAAATGTTCTGGGGGTTATTGTTCCAGTTAGGGAAATCTGCGAAATAGCCCATGAGCGTGGAGCCCTAGTGTTGGTGGACGGCGCCCAGTCGACACCACACATGAAAATCGATGTTTCAAAGCTTGACTGCGACTTCTATGCGTTTTCAGGCCACAAAATGTGTGGCCCCACAGGCTCTGGAGCGCTCTACGTGAAGCTTGAAGCTCAGGGGGAGCTTGAACCACCCTTTCTTGGAGGGGGAACCGTCAGCCATGTCACATTGGAAGGCTTCAGGCTTCTTGAGGGGCCGCAGAGGTTTGAGGGTGGAACCCCACTTATAGCTGAAGCCATAGGCTTGAAGGCCGCTGCTGAATACTTGGAAGGGGTAGGTATGGGCTGGGTGGAGGCCCATGAGCGTAAGCTTTCGGAGAGAATCTACGAGGGGTTAATGGAGCTTGAGAGGGTTGAGGTTTACGGTCCTGAGCCCAGGTTTAAGCTGGGTGTAACCTCATTCAACGTGGTCGGCGTGAACCCTCACAAGGTGGCTGAAAGCCTGGATTCTAGGGCTGGGATAGCCGTTAGATCTGGAATGCACTGCGCTCAGCCCTTAGTCGAGCAGGTTTTAGGGCAGCCTCAAGGAACTGTCAGAGTTTCACCCTACCTCTACAACACCGAGGAGGAGGTGGAGAAATTTCTCAGAGCCGTGGAGGAGGTTGCGAGGAATGGTTGAACTAACCGCCAAGGAGCTTGAACGCTACGACCGTCAGCTTAAGATTTCAGGTTTCGGGAGGGAAGCCCAAGAAAAACTTAAGTCTGCCAGGGTTGTGGTAGTGGGGGTTGGGGGGTTAGGCTGCCCTGCAACCCTCTACCTTACCGCAGCTGGGGTTGGAAAGTTAACCCTCATAGACCACGGAGCCGTGGAGCTCAGCAACCTTAACAGGCAAACCCTTTACTGGGAGGAGGATTTAGGCAGGCCTAAAGTTGAAGCGGCATCCGAAAAGCTTCGCAGGCTAAACCCCGAGGTTAGGGTTGAAGCCGTATACGCCAGGGTGAGGGAGGAAAACGTTTACTCGCTGCTTCGTGGAGCCAACGTCGTCGTCGATGGAATGGACACCTTCAGGGAGAGGCTGCTCGTAAATAAGGCCTGCGTAAAGCTTAAGATTCCCTTTGTCCACGCGGCGGTCCACGGTCTCACAG
>CAZAJK010000063.1:0-3329 GCA_964485425.1 uncultured Candidatus Bathyarchaeia archaeon
AAAGCACGAAGCCCACAGCGAAATTTCCGATTACCGCTGTGGAAAGGGAGAGAATAGAGTCTTCCGGCCTGTAAAGGTAGTTATGGAGTAGGGAGTTTGCCAGGAAGATGGCGATAAAGAAGTTTGCAAGCCCTGCAACTATGAAAATGGTGAAGCTTCTTGAGGTGATGGTTAGGCTGCCGAACAGCGGTTGGGTGACTAAGTAAGCGAAAACTATGTAGAGGAGAATGAGGGAAACCAAACCTGAAGCCACTATGGAGCGTAAACAGGTGAAGTATCGATGCTTGATTCTCATTCTGTAAAGTTTTATATGTTTAGCTTCAAAAAGATTTCCCCCTTCAACTATCTCTTTGTATAGGGAAATTAAACTGTAATTTAAGGCTCCGAACACTGGGAGTAGCATGAGAAGGGCGAGGTTTACGCCGACCTCATACTCCAAGTTGAACCAGAGGGGGTAGGCTGACGCATTTAAAGACCAAACTACTAGTCTATCAGTAAAGAGGAGAACAAAGTATAGGGCTCCAGCGATGGCGTATGGTATGCTAGGTAAAACCATTACAGAAAGCCTTGGAAGTTTCACCTTTAAATCCTTATATTCGGGCTTATGCTTCTCCAAAGCCTTCTCCTTGAGGTAAAGATAGCTGAAAAGGTAGACTAGAGAGGCTAAGATTACGAGGTATACACCGTAGGGCTGGATGGGACTTAAAGTTTTACCCAGCTGCTCGACAATTAAGTTATTAACTGCGATGATGGAAGCGAAAATCGCTATTAACATTAATGCTTTTCGGAAAGCGTAAAGAGGCGCTATGGCAAGCCATAGAAGGGATAATCCTACAAAGTAAACAATGAAGAGGGTAAACCATTCTTGAGGATAAAATTTGAACCAGAGATTAACGAGGTAGAGAATTGAGGCGGAAGCCGCTATGACCAGGAGGCTTAGGGCGAAGTAGACTTCGGCCACCTTTATTACGAGTTTATACATGGCCTGGTGAAGGTAGAATAGCATTCTCCTAATGAAGATAGGATGGATGGCGGAGGAAACTATTAGGCTTAGGAAGGTTGCAATTCCAACCATGGTGGCGAACATTACGGTTGTTCCCCTTATGGACCAAAGAGCTACCTGGGTGGAAAGGAGAGCTAGGGTAAAGAGCAGCCAGGGAGAGCCGTAAAGAACTCCCTGAACGTATAGCTTCGTCGTTTCCTTCAATCTTTCGAGGAATGAGGAATCCGCTGACTCGGCAATTTCACCCTTAACTCGGTAATAGTCTATGATTTCAATCAGTTTCTTGGCTAAGGAAAATCTGTCTGTGAAACCGTATCTTCGGGCAGTTTCATCAGTTAACCCTAAGACCTCTAGGATCACAGCGACACTAGCGTAGTCGCCAACCTTGTCATCTATTTGAAGCACGGTTTTGGCGAGGGTGTCTAAGTCTGTTAATGCTTCTGGAACGGCCCCCATCTAGGCTAAGCCTCCAATTTCTGCTTTGAAATAGCCTCTAAGTGTACTCGCCTATACTCGGTGAGAAAGCGTTCATAGGAGAAAAGCTGAACCACTTTTTCCCTAGCCCTAGCCCCAAACTCCCTACGTAATTCCTCATCCATTAGGGCTGTTATCAAGCCTTCTCCAAGCCTTTTAGGGTCCCGGGCTGGGACAATTATGCCGCATCCCTCTAGGGCTTCCCTTACGCCTCCAACATCGGTGGCAACTACGGTTTTACCGCAAGCCATGGCTTCAACAACTGTAAAGGGGAAACCTTCCGAAATGCTTGGCTGAGCGATCACAGTAGCTCTATTATAGTCGACTTCCGGGGTTTCTGAAGGGCCCTTGAAAAACACCTTATCTTTTAGCTTAAGCTCGTCGACTTTTCGAAGGCAAACCTCATAGTAAGCCTTGTCCTCGATAGGTCCGACAATTTCACAGCGTGCTTCGGGGACCTCCTGAACCACATAACTCATAGCTTCAACGATGTTAAGCATATCTTTAAGCTTGTTAACTCTCCCCATAACCAGAATAGTGGGCTTTTCTTCCTCAAGTTCCGGCCTAGGCCTAAACCTCTCTATATCCACCCCGTTGTATATCACTTCGATTTTCTCCTTTGGAATTCCAAACTCCATCTCCCAGCGCACGTTAAATCCGCAGACTGGCAGGATTTTATCTGCATAATGATAGTTTAGGCGAACTATCGCCCTGTAGAGATTAAGCCAGAAAAACTTTTCGACAAGGGTTCCAGACTCACGAACCAAATCTAAAATTCGCTCTCTAAAATATACGCCATGCTCAGTGAGAAGGTAGGGAGTCCCCCTCTCCATCTTAAGGATAACGGCTGGTATACCGCAGAAAGAGGCAACCGAGGAGTGGCATACGTCAACTTCAGGGAAATCGTAGGCTAAAACGCGGAAAAGATGTTGGATAAGCCTCCCAAAATTGATGAGGCTTGAAGCCTTCAAACTTCCATAAAAAGGGTCTTCAACGATTTCTTTCGAGAAAACACTCCAAACATCCTCGCTTTTGAAAACAGCCGTATAGCTATATTTTTTGAAGAAGCGATGCATCTCTAGGAGGGCTTCTCCAAGCCTTTCAACATTTTTACCGCCATTCTTAATTTCAGTGAGAAGGGTGGAAAAATGGGGAATAAATTCTTGTCTAATCTTTTGGCTGCTAGGTCTTGGCTTGATAATCTTCAGTAGGGGGGCGTCAACGTATTCTTCAACCATTTCCGTCCCCCACAGCGGAATCATAAGGAGTTTTATTACGCTTTCAGGTAAAGAGTAAAGTAGGTTAACATAGGGGTTGGCAACAACAGCCACAACTACGAATTTAAACTCTTTCAGGTTTGAGATGAGGTTATGTGTCCATGTGCTTACTCCTCCCTTAACATAGGGGTATGTTCCCTCCGAAAGCATCATGATAATCATTTCGGAGAGGCCTCTCTCCTACGCCTACCCTTATAGGCCTTGAAGAGGGGGACGTCGCCTGAAATGTCCACTTTAGCTGGCGTCAGTTCAAGCTTCTCCTTGATGGCCTCAACTTTCTTTAAAAGCTCCTCTGCCTTTTCAAAATCTTCAGCCCACATATAACTTTTAGAAGCCATTTGATAGCCCCAAACCGCTGAATTAGGCGAAACCGGCGTGGTGCTTTCAGCATATTTCACGTAATATTCGGCGGCTGTTCTGAAGAGTTGCACGGCTTTCTCTTTTTTACCAGCCTTTAAAAGACATTTAGCTGCGGCTAGATAGCTGACGGCGGCCATTCCAAGATTTTTCTCCTTCTGCTTTTCTGCCTCCTCAAGATAGTAGTGGCTTGCCTCCTCCATTTTTCCCTCCTTCTC
>CAZAJK010000063.1:3339-5868 GCA_964485425.1 uncultured Candidatus Bathyarchaeia archaeon
ACCCTCAATGCCGCTAGAAAAAGTTAAGACGGGAATAGAAGGTCTTGACGAACTTATAGGTGGAGGCTTCCCAAAAGGAAGAGTTTACCTAGTAGCTGGCGAAACAGGCACAGGCAAGACCACCTTCACCATTCAGTACCTAGTTTACGGTATAAGTCAGGGTGAAAATGGGGTTTATGTTACCATTGATGAACGGCCTGAACACGTAGTTGAAGATGCTTTAACCCTCGGATGGGACCTAGAAAAGCTCATTGATGAAAATAAGCTTCTCATAGTCGAATTAACACCTTTATTTTCAGACATTAGAAGAGTTGACCCCATTAAAGTTGCTGAAAACCTGAAGATGCATGTGGCTGAGGTTGGGGCGAAAAGGCTTTCCTTAGACCCGATAGCGCCTCTAGTAGCTAGGTCGGAGGAGCCGCTTACAGGGCTTGAGGCACAAATGTATGTCAGAAACTATTTGCGCAGGTTTTTTCACGCCTTAGAAGAGTTGGATGTGACTACGTTGGGGACTTCTGAGATTCCCACTGGAACTAAGAAGCTCAGCCGCTATGGGGTTGAAGAGTTTCTTGCATCGGGCATCATAGTTTTGAGGCTTCAGCAAACTGAGGCGGGTTTTAGGAGAGAACTTTACGTGAGGAAAATGCGTGGGGTAAACCATAGTATGGAAGTTTATCCGTTTATAATTCAGGCTGGAAGGGGGATAGTGATTTCAGTTTAGCTTTGAAAATAAAGCTTTTTAACTTTACGGCAAACTAACTTATAATTGTGGCTGGCTTGACGGAGCTTTCCAAGCTTCCAGTAATAGGAGATGGGGTCAAGGAAGGGCTTAAAAGCGGCCTCAGCACCCTTATCCGCTGCAACCCCCTAGTTGACGGCTCAATTTTCGCCTATCAACTCTGCTATGCTTGGCTTGAGGAAGGAGGCCTAGTAATCTACTACGTTAATAACAAGCGAACCGACATAGTGATTGAAGACTTTAAACGTTACGGTTGGAATGTAACCTCTTATCTTGAGAGGAGAAAACTTGTCTTCATCGACGCCTATTCAGCCATTATGGGGTTAAGCAGTCAAGAAGCCTACTATGTTAGGGACCCCTTAGACATTAAACAAATAAACGAGATGATTATTAAGGCTGTGAAAGATTTTAAAGAGTCAGGGAAGCTTCTCATAGTAGACTCATTATCGACGCTTCTCGACTATTTTGAGGCTGAAGCAGTCAACCATGTTTCCTCTTGGAATAAGCTGGCCTTGGTCTACAATTACACCCCCCTGTACATCTTCACCGAGTGGGATTATGAGGTGCAGCTGAAACAGAGACTTGCAGATTTGTGCGATAACGTGGTGGACATGAAGGCTTTAGAGAAAAATGTGGTAGCCACCGAAATTTTCACGGTGAGAAAGCTGGCTGGTAAACCCGTAGAAAAGCCTATTGTTCCCTTCAAATATAGGAAGCCTGGAGGCCTCAAAATCTATATCCCGAAAATTTTGATTACAGGGCCTTACCATGCTGGTAAAACCACTATTGTCCATGCGCTTTCAACTAGGGCTGTAAGCGTTCAGAGGGAAGGAACTACTGTAGCCTTAGACTTCGGCCACCTCGAATATAAGGGGCTTTCCGCCGACCTCTTTGGAACAATAGGACAGCAGCGATTTGACCCTATCCTCGAACAGTTAGGAGGAGAATCCGTAGGTGTAATCCTCGTGGTAGACAGCACTAAGCCTGAAACCTTTCCAAGAGCCTTAGAAATGTTGAGGAAGGCGAGGGTTTACGGCCTTCCAACAGTAGTTCTCGCTAATAAGCAAGACTTACCCGGAACATGGCCTCCTGAAGAAGTTAAGGCTAGAATGAAGCTTCCGCAGGAAGTTCCAGTTATCGGCACAGTAGCCACTAGGAAAGAGAACGTGTTTGAAGGTTTGGAGCTTCTACTTAAACAGATATTTGGTGAGTAGCCTTATGGCTTTACGCTTAAGTGGCAGGTGGTAAGGGTTGGGTGAGGTTTCAGTTAAAGAGCTGCTTAGAGAGGTTTTAGCCGAATTAAACCGAAGTGCAGGTGTTTATGCTTCAGCTGTGGTTTCCAGGGACGGCCTCCTCATAGGAAGTCTGATGCCTGAAGATGTGGATGCTGAAGCCTTCGCAGCCATGACGGCTACGATGGTTGGTGCGGCTGAAACAGCTTTCTCCGAACTTAAAAAGGGTGTAACTGACAGGGTTATTGTGGAGGGTGCTCATGCCAAAATAGTGGCTGTGGGAGCTGGGCCGAAGGCTCTCCTAGTAGCCATGACAGAGCCGAAAGCCACTTTAGGGCTAGTTTTACTCGAAATGGGGAAAACAGCTGAGAAAATTAAGAAGATTCTTGAAGCTTAAAATTGGGGTGAAAAATTTTGCAGGTTAAGGAGAAAATAGAAAATCTCGTAGCCGAAACCAAAGCCTACCTAGACATTTCGTCTGAAGACGTTGAAGGCATTGAGAAGGTTAAGGGAAGCCTTTCAGGCGAAATTGAAACTATTATTGTGAAGGTTCTAAAT
>CAZAJK010000064.1:0-5328 GCA_964485425.1 uncultured Candidatus Bathyarchaeia archaeon
GATACCTGTGTCAGGCAGGTAGGGGAGATAGGAAGTCGCATTACCGCAGATGTGGAGCACCACAGGAGCACCGACCTTCGAGGTTATCCTCTGGTAGGCTGGGACAAGGAGCTCTTTAAAGGTTTGCGGGCTTAAAATGTCAGAGGAAGCGGTGGGATCCGCTATGCATATAACGTCGGCTCCCATCTGGAGGGCTGCCCTAGCCTCCTCAACATTTAAATCGGCAAGTTGAAGCAGCACGTCTAAAAGGTCTTCAGGATCCTTCCTCTTAATCCACGCGCAGAATTTCTCAACGCCGAAGACGTGGCCTGCAATGGTGAAGGGGCCTACCACCTGCCTGCAGATGGGCAGGTAATCCCCATATTTCTCCCTCAAGATTTTAACAGAGCCTTCCACCACCGGGAATCTACCCTTCTCCAAGATTCTTTCAGGAATCTTAAAGTCTTCAAGCTCCTTGAACGCTGGCTTCCTAACGCTTGGATGGATGTCTAGGGCTCCATAGTGGATTTCAGCTCCCAGAGCCTCAGCCTGAACGCATAGGTCGAAGGGAACCTTGAAGCCTTCCAAGCCTACTATTTCCCAGGCAGCTGCAGCGAGCTTCGCCATTAGTTCAGGGCTTCGATGAGCGTCTGGGAAGGGTGCCTTAACAATTTCCATCTGCTCCACTGTGGCCGTGGTTAGGGGGTCAAAGGCTGAAACCCTATCAGCCTTCCACTTATTACCCGTCAGACAGAGTAGAGCCCTCTTCTTCGGGGTCATCTCCAACCTGTCTCCCCCCACTCAAACATGTTTCTCCTGCATAAATTTTTTAGCAAGCTCAACCGCTGCTACCGCATCCTTACCCCAAGCGTCAGCCCCGATTCTCTTGGCATATTCCTCTGAGGTTGGCGCTCCCCCAATCATGACCTTAACCCTCCTCCTAAGGTTTTCATCTTCCTCAAGCATTTTAACTACCTTACCCATGCCGGGCATGGTTGTAGTCATGAGGGCTGACATCGCGATTATGTCGGCATTTTGCTGCTTAGCCGTTTCAACGAAGTCCTTCAGGGGGACGTCGCGGCCCAGATCTATCACCTTAAAGCCTGCAGCCTCCAACATTATCTTAACAATGTTTTTTCCAATGTCGTGGACGTCTCCCTGAACGGTTCCAATGACGACTACGCCTGAAGGCCCTTTCTCCATTTTAACGTGGGGTTTAAGCACTTCTACCGCCATGTTCATGGCTTGAGCGGCTAAAACCACTTCAGGAATGAAGTATTCCCTTCTAGCATACTTGTCGCCTACCACGTTCATGCCTTCAAGGCAGCCTTTACTAATAGCCTCATAGGCGTCTATCCCACGCTTAACAGCTTCCTCAGCCCACTTCACCGCTTCAACCTCGTCTCCCTCGATAATTGCCTGCTTTAAACGCTCAAAAACCTCCTCTTTATTCTTAGACGATTCCATATAATACCCCTCCACCCCTTAAACCTCATCCCACTTGGAGGATTTAAAAATGTTTTTACAGCCTTAGCTAGACATAGCTTTACTCAGGAAGCTTACGTCAACCCTTTGAAGGAACTGTTGAGAAGCCCTAGGCGAAAGAACACCCAACTCCCTCATCATTTCCACGAATTTGACCAAGTCATCCATGTAAAGGTTGACGTCTAACGGGTTTCTCGTCCGGCCAAGCCTTGGGTCGACATAGAACACGCTCTTATACACGATTTCCTCGGGAACCATGGGTAAGTATTTTGCTGCTAGGGCTGCTGCCTCCTTAGGATGCTCCTCACAGAACTTTTGAGCTTTCAACATGGCTCTCAAATATTTTACGACGGCATCCGGATGGCTCCTAGCATATTCCTCGCGGAAAACTTGGAGGCAGCATGGATAGGTAATGTCGTAGACGTCCTTATCCCATAGAAAAACCGTTAGTCCTTCTTCTTCGGCTAGTGAGACGAAGGGCTCCCAGAGCAGTGCTGCATCCACATTTCCCTTCTTAAGCGAGGTTAAGGCATCTGCGGCGGTGAAGAGCACTAGGAGGTCAACGTTTACCCCCTCCTGCTTAAGCTTATACCTTAACACGATGTCTCCTGGGACATAAAGCACGGTGGCCAGCTTCTTCCCATCCAAATCCTTTAAGGTCTTCAGTTTAGCGGCGTCCTCCGGCCTGCAGGCTAAGCCGGTCCCGTGGGTGGAGTTTCCTGCCACCACCAGTAGCTTAGCCTTTTCAGCGAAGGCTGCCGCGGCAACCGCCGTTAGAGGGCAGCCATCTATCTCCCCCTTTGAAAGGGCTGTTGCTAGGTCTCCAACGTTATCATACTGGTAGAGGGCTACGTCTAACCCCTCCTCCTCAAAGTATCCCTTCTCATAGGCAACCCAGAGCAAGGCATAGGTTGCGGCGGCCATATACCCTATGCGGAGCCTTTCAGGGCCAGAGGGCTTAAAGAATTGAAGCCCCCCGAAGACGGCTGCAACAACCACCACGATAAGCACCACAGCTATTAAAATCCGTTTATTCAAAACGGTTCCCCCCACTCTTTTCCTAGCAATATCCCGTTTTTAAGACTTAGCCCTACTCCATCGCGAAGCCTAGCTCCTCGAGAGTCATAGGGTAGCCGAAAACGTATTTGGCTGCCTTACCCTCACTAGTTACGGCTAAAACCTTGTAGTCGCATCCCTCCTTCTTATAGTAGTGGTCAAGCTCACATGAAACCCTGACGATCTTGGTTTCACCCGGCTGGATGACGGCTGGAGGGTTGATGGTTGAAGAGCAAACCACAAGTCCCGTTTGAACCCTAATTAGAACAATTTTTTCCACGGTTACAGGCTTATCACCAACATTTTTAACAACTACACCAGTCATGATGGAGGCTTCCCTGTTAACCTTAATCCCCTCAATAACCAGGTTCTCAGCTTCAGGCATCTCCAGCGAGGTTCGCAGCATATAGTAGGTTGTGGAAGCAGCTATCACAGCCACAACCACGAGAATTAAAATCAGAAATTTTGGTTTAAGCATGAGGCTTCACTCCTCCCTAATGTGGAGTTGCAGGGGCCATAATTTGGAAGATAGCTGGAACTAGAGCCATGGTTCCGATGATGGCGAAGATCAGGCTTAGGTTTGCAAGCATCTTTAAAGCCCTCTTACTTATCTCTCCAAGGTCTCCAGGCTGATCGGCGTAGCGTTTAATCACGGAGCCCCAAATCATGGTGGCGATGGAGAGGCCGTAGCCCACAATTACTGCGATGAACATGGGGGCGTCGTGGAAAACGAAGCAGAAGGGGCATGGCAAGGGGTTTTCAGCTGTGAAAACTACTCTGCAGCAGGGAACCGTGACAGGTTCAACCTTGAAATAGAAGGCTAGGTCGAGAATGCTGTCCGCTAGGAGGAGAGGCACCAGGAAGATGAAGTATTTGGAGAGGGTGGCCATTAAAGGTGAACCTCTACACCTCCGGTTTATCATGTCCAGGCTCAGCCAAATCCCATAGATGAAGAGGACGAAGAGTTTGAGGATGGTATCTATCCAAGAGTAGGGGTGGCCAGCCTGATGGACACCCCACTGGCACATAGCTCCAGGAATTAGTGGGATAAGCGACTCGTTCGCCACCCAGTAAAGACCCATCCCCACGATTCTTGAAGCTAGAACCAGCCAAACAATCGTGGAAACCAGGTAGAAGCTTTTCTCCAGAGCGTAAACTTCTTCTAGACTGGCTTTTTCCGCCCTTTTCCAGACGGTGTAAGCCTTTGGAAGGGTGTAGAAGGTTAGGGCTAAGGCGAAAAAGCCTAGGATAACCATTATTGCTGTGAAAGGTGTCCAAATCACTGGCTTTCACCCAAGATTAAATGTTAGGCTTGCCTGATTTTAGGCTTTAGCCGCCCTCCTATAGGTGATGATGGAAACCACTAGGATTACTGCTCCGGCCACGGCGAAGCCTGCTGGAAGCGCCGGTGAAGGAGGCACATAGGCTATTCCAACCTTCTCAGCTAGCATAGGCGCAGCCTTGCAGACGGGGAGAACCGGGGTGCCTTCCGGGAGAGGCACATGCTGATAGCTCATGGTGTGCTCGGTGTAGCCGAGCTTGAGCAGCTGCTCCGCAGCGTAGTCGTCGTAGGCTATCCTATTACTTGCGCAGCTGCCAGTGATTTTCGCCCCCAGCAGGATCTTCGCCGTGGGAGGATCTACCTCACAGTTTTTGCCATGGTTCCAGACGTGGATCCGGATGGGGTGGTCAGGCCCATAGTAGTCGCAGAACGTTTCAATGTAGAGTTCATCCCAGCCTCTCTCGGGGTCGAGAAGTCTGAGAACACAGCCTATGCAGCAAGCGTGAAGCCTTTCACCCTTACCCCAGCCTTCAGTGTAAATCTTAAAGTGTTCATCCATTTCAGGCGTGATAATCATGCCGCAGGCGGGGCAGCGGGGAACCCCATAGTATTGATAATACAGGTAGCCTGTAGCTCCAAACAGCACTACGGCAACTACTATCAACCCTATGGCGAGGAATTTCGTGGTAGAAGCCAATTTTCTTCCCCAGTGAAGAAGGGGTTTTCCAGCGATAATAGCCTTTTCGGAATTGAACTCTAACCCCCCACTAACTTTATCCGTTTTGAGATTAAACTGATAGTTGACGTAGGCCATGGCTCTAAAAGCTTGGAAGCGTAGCCTCCCCTTCTTACTAGTGGCTGTTGTAATGTTTGGGGTGGCGGGCTACCTATACTATGACATCTACATTGTGCCGCGATGCGAAATATGCGGAATGTCCACGATCTACGGCTACAGGGAGATAACCACTCCAGACGGCTGCCACCATGTGGCCTGCTGCCCCTTCTGCGCTCTACTTTTAGTGCAGAAATATCCCACCTTCAAAATTGAAACCAAATGCGACGCCTGCGGCAGAAAAATAGTAATTGAAATCGAGAATAAGCAGCTTAAGAGGGTAGACCCCCCAACAGCATACCTCATCATCGGGGGGACAGGCCTCTGTAAAGATAATAAGATGGCCTGCTGCGAAGAATGTAAAGAGAAGCTTCTGGCTCAAGCACCACCCGGAAGCGCAGCTTTCCCGATGGAGGAGGCAGTGAGAATAGCTGCTCACCCCGTTAGGAAGGCGTGGATTTGGACACCGTCCCCTGTCCCCATTATAGCTACAGCTTTTCTAGGCGGAGTCTCCTTAGCCCTAGCCTTCCTGATGGGAAGGAAACGCTAAACTGTCAGCTGAAGGCTTGAAGGCTAAAGCGGGAACGTAGATTTCTAAGACTGTAAATTCGGCTTCTAATGGCCTCAGCAGCCTCCCACCTAGAGTTAAAACTGTAAGACCCGCTGCGGTAAGCTATTAGCAAGGCGTCTAACA
>CAZAJK010000064.1:5338-5648 GCA_964485425.1 uncultured Candidatus Bathyarchaeia archaeon
CATGCGGTTTCGCTCCACACCCCTAAAGCTTCCCAAGCCAATTTTCACGCCTGGAATGAAGCCTCCAAGTTTCTCTAAGGCCTCCAGCGTGCGCCAAGACTTACTCCTCAAAAAGCCTTTTTTCTCAAACCGGCCGTCAAAAACCATAGAGGTTTCAATGCCTACCCTTCTCAAAACCTGCTGGTAATCTGCTAGGAGGCTTGGGGGGCTTAGGTGTCCAAAGGTGAAGACAGGTCTTAAAACATATCTCTCCCCACCGTTAAACCTGGCCTCCACAGAGTAGCCTAGGTATCCAGCTGAGGAAATAGCC
>CAZAJK010000065.1:0-247 GCA_964485425.1 uncultured Candidatus Bathyarchaeia archaeon
CCTCCAGGAGGCTTACACCTCCAACTCCATTTGCTCCAGCTTCTCCAACTCACGTTGCAAGTCCTCCTTAAGCTTTTCCAGCTCCTCATCCGCCCTACTTCTCCTCCTAACAGGTTCTGCCTCTCTTTTCGGAGGAGCTGCTGGCTTTTCTTTTGGAGGCGGGGTGGGCGCGGCTGGGGAAAGCTTAACTTCGACAGGCGGCCCGGCCTCTAAGCCCAGCTTCCTCCTAATTTCCTCAATTTTACTG
>CAZAJK010000065.1:257-5475 GCA_964485425.1 uncultured Candidatus Bathyarchaeia archaeon
TTTGAAACATTTTGATAAGTTCGGCTCTTGTTTCCTCAAGCTGGTGGAGGCTTATTATTCTCTCGTCGTGTTGGATGCTGGAGTCTATCCTGGAAAGTTGCTCCTTATATTTGGCTACAAGTTTATCCCGCTCGTCTGAGGTAATCCTGCCTGAAGCTGCGGCTTCAAAAATCCTGGTTAAAACCTCTCCTAAAGCCTCCTTTTCCACCCTTAAAACGCGCAGTTCACTTTCAGCCCTTCTAACCTCTTCAGGGCTTACACTACGCTCAAAACGGAGCACGGCAGGTATTTCAAAGGATTTAACCTCCTCTTCGACGACGGCTTTCTGGGTTTCCTGCCTACGTCTCCTGAAAAAAAGCGGCATAGATATCCTTCCACCGGAATTCTACAAGTTATTTCCCCCAACTAATATAATAAAATTTAAGTGGAGGATAATTAAAGGGGAACCTCTTCCACTCGGAAAGGATGATTAACGGTGAAACCCAGAGGTTTCGCCGTCTGGCTTACAGGCCTTCCAGGCTCTGGTAAGTCTACAATAGCCAGGCTTACAGCTCGAATGCTGAGGAAGCGTGGGGTTGAAGTTTTCATTCTGCCGTCAGACGAGCTCAGGAAATATTTGACGCCTAGGCCGACCTACAGCGAGGAGGAAAGGCGCATGGTTTACCATGTTCTGGCGGTAACAGCTAAACTGTTAACTGAGGCCGGGGTGAACGTGCTCATAGACGCTACTGGAAATAGGCGGGCCTATAGGGATGAGGCTCGAAGGCTCATAGCCAGATTCGCAGAAGTCTACTTGAAATGTCCCCTTGAAATCTGCATTCAAAGGGAAAGTTTGAGGAAAGAAACTTTTGGAGCCCCTAAAGGCATTTATGAGCGAGGATTTAAGGGGATTAGTCGAACGGTTCCAGGCTTAGGCTCCCCATACGAGGAGCCCCTAAACCCTGAGTTAACGCTGGAAACAGACAAGCTTAAACCTGAAGAGGCTGCCTCCAAAGTTGCAGACTTCATCCTGCGAAACTTCAAAGCAGGGAAACAGAAAGCTTAACTAAACTTCCCAGCCATCTATTTCATGCCTTCCACGCCCCACGTTGGTGTGCAGGTTTTGCCCTCCCTGAACCTTCAAAACCTTAAGGAATATCTTTCCAGCCTTCATAAAGCCGAAGTCGAAATAATTCGTGTAGGAGAGTTAGGTAAGCCTTCTGAAGGGGAGAAGCTTCTCGACCTTAAAGGCTTCGGCTATGGTAAGCCCCTCTTCGTAGACTATGAGGTGGGCGGGCGAAAACTCAGCGTAGTAGTTCAAACCATGAAGCCTGACAGCTTCGGCCATGAAAACCCCGGGGACAGAGCTCAAAGCCTAATTTTAGCCTACCAAACCTATGGGAAACTTCCACGCCATGTCAGAGCCCTAGACGTGGGAGTCTTCACCAAACGTAAAGCCATGATTTCGCTGGGAGATTTCGAAGAGTTTTTCCTCCTAGTGGAGAAAGCCGAGGGCCGGGAATATTTTTGGGACCTAAATGAGGTTGCAAAGCGTGGAAAACTTACGAGCTTAGACGTAGAGCGTTGTAAAGTTTTAGCCTCCTATGCGGCTGAAATTCACCGGGTGAAACGTGATGCGCCAAACCTTTATCGACGTCGGATAAGAGACCTAATAGGCCATGGAGAATGCATTATGGGCCTTATCGACAACTATCCTGAAAGCCTAGACTTCACAAGTCAAGCCGAACTGGAGTTGTTGGAAAAGCTCTGCGTAGGCTGGCGTTGGAAGCTTCGAGGCAAAGAATATAGGTTAAGCCAGGTTCACGGGGACTTCCACCCGTGGAATGTGCTCTTCCGGGAGGGGGTAGACTTCACAGTGTTGGATAGGAGTCGTGGGGAGTGGGGTGAGCCTGGAGACGATGTGTCCTGCATGAGCATAAACTACATTTTCTACTCTCTTCAGTCCTCGGGGAAGTGGGGTGAACCCTTCAAAACCCTCTTCGAAACCTTCATGGAAACCTATCTAGACCGGTCTGGCGACGAGGAAGTGTTAGAGGTGCTTCAACCATTCTATGCTTGGAGAGCCCTAGTGTTGGCTAGTCCCGTTTGGTATCCAACCCTACCTCAAAAAGTTAGAAGAACAATTTTAAACTTCGCTTTAAACGTTTTAGAAGCTGAAAAATTTGACTGGAAAAATGTGGAACAATACCTGAAGCCTCGTTGAGGGGGAAACAGTTTGAAGGCTGTGATTTTGGCTGGGGGTCCTGGAACAAGGCTTCGACCCCTAACCTGCACAAGGCCTAAACTCCTCATGCCCATTGCTAACAGGCCTCTGCTCGACTGGACCTTTGAGAGGCTTTCATGGGCGGGGGTAAGCGAAGTTGTCTTAGCCGTAAACTACCTGGCAGAATCCCTCCAGCAGTATTTTGGCAGCGAAAAATACGGGATAAAGGTGAAATATTCCAGGGAGCCTAGGGCTATGGGCACAGCTGGCCCCATAAAACTCTCCGAAAGCCTCCTAGAGCTGGAGGAAGATGAAACCCTCATCGTTATGAATGGGGACATTTGGTGCGACCTAGACTTTTCAGCCTTAGAGAGCGTCCACCGCAAAAATGTTCGCAGCGGAGCTATAACTACCATTACGCTTTATGAGGTTGAGGATGTAAGCCGCTACGGTGTGGTGGAGCTTCAACCAGACGGGAAAATTAAGGCTTTCCACGAAAAGCCCGGTGGAAAGGTTAAGAGCAGACTGATTAACGCCGGAATCTATGCTTCCACCCCAGAACTCTTCAACTATCTTGAGGCGCGGAAGATGTCGTTGGAGAGGGAGGTTTTCCCAAGGCTGGCCTCTGAAGGCCGCCTTTACGGCTTCCACCATAAGGGCGACTGGGGAGACGTAGGCAAGTTCGAAGATTATCTAAAAGTAAACTTCAGGGTTGCTGAAATCCTAGCTGGAGAGCAGCCTCGAATCGAAGGTCAAGCAGAATACGACTCCACGGTTAAACTGATTCCTCCAGTAATCTTGGGAGAAGGGGTAAAGCTGGGTTCAAACTCGAAAATTGGGCCTTACGCCATTTTAGGCTGCGGAGTTAAGGTGGGTGAAGGCTGCCAGCTTTCCGAGACGGTGATTTTCGACAAGGTTGAGATGGGTAGAGAATGCGTAATTAAAAGGTCCATCGTTGGTGAGGGGGACAGGGTGAAGCTTACCGGGGGGAGCGTGGTGGGCGACCTAGCCATCATCGCCTCAGAGGTTAAGCTGTCGAGGAAGGTTTACGTTTGCCCAAGGAAAGAAGTAGATAAATCCGCCCTAGGCCCCAAACGCCTAGTTTGACATGTTCGGCTTAAAAAGGCTCTAATACCTCGGCAGTCTAGGTTGAGGTTGCCGTCGCCCCGGCGGAGGGCAGCCTCTGACCACAGGTTTTATGGCTCTGACCCCCAGCGAGGCCGAATCGAAGCTTAAAACAGGTGAAGCTGAAGTCTGCCTAGTGGGCATAGATAGGCCGAGCCTCCTGCTGTCCTGCTGCCTGGCAGCTAGGGGAGTAAGGGTTAAACTGGTGGATGGGAGCACCGGAATCCTGGAGAAGTTCTCCAAGGGGGTGGCTCAAGTTGAACATGAGCTTCAGAAAACGCTTAAAAGAGCTCTCTCCGAGGGAATTCTCTGCTCGGAGAGAGAGTTAAAGGAGGCTGTTAAGCAGTCTTCAATAATTGTTTCGAGGGCTTCAGCCAGGCTGTCTCCGTCAGGTGTTGATTATTCTCCTTTGGAGAAGTTTTGTTCAGAAGCTGGTTTAAGCCTTCAACCCGGCAGCCTAGTGATACTTACGGGTGTGGTCGGCCTAGGAGTAACGGAGGAGGTGGCTAAACCGCTCCTAGAGGAGCGTTCAGGATTTAAGGCTGGAGCGGATTTCGGCTTAGCCTACTGCCCCCTAAACTGGCTGAATGAAATGGCTTTCGAGGAGCTTTCAGGCAAACCCTACGTTATCGCTGGGATCGACAGAGGGAGCCTTGAAAAAACCGAGGTCCTTTTCTCCCTAGCTGGGGGGAAGCCTGTTAGGGCTGAAAGTTTAAGGGCAGCCGAAGCCTTCAGCCTTTTCCAGCTAGCCCGGCAGGCTGTCAGCCAAGCTTTAGCCAACGAGTTCGCTAGGTTCTGCTCGGCTGCCGGGGTTAGCTTTAGGGAAATCTGCAGGGTCGCTATGCAGGCTGGAGGCTTCAGCCAGCCTGCCAAACTTTCGGACACAAGTCTTTCAGCTTGGCTTAAACTGTTGGAGGAAGAGGCTGAAAGGCTTAAAGTTGAGGTTAAACTTGTTGAGGCTGCTCGAAGGATTGGCGAAGACTCGGTGAGGCAGACAGTTAAAAACGTAGCTAAACTGCTTAAGGAGCGGGGTAAACGTCCGTCTAAGGCTAAAATAGTAATTTTGGGGGTTTCCTCGAAGGCAAACCTTAAAGGCGAAATTTCCCAGGCAGTTCGCCACCTCTACACTTCCTTTAAACGTAGAGGTTCCGGGGTCTCAGTCTGGGACCCCCTCTACCAAAGGGAGGAACTGCAAAGTTTAGGCTTTGAGCCGGCTACACCCTGGGAGGATCTTCCGAAAGCTGACTGCGTTATCGTGGCGGTGGGCCATCAAATTTTCAGGAAGCTTAAACCTCGAATTCTCAGCGAGCTTGCAGCGAGGGGAGGCGGAATCCTCTACGACTGCAGCGGAAGCGGGATTTTCTCCCATGAAGATTCGACAGGTAAGGTTCAGGTTTCAGGCTTAGATTTTTAGCCCCCATGGCTCACCGGGATGAAAACTAGTCTATCTCCCTCGGCTAGAGGGGTTCTTAAACCCATAAACCCGTTGATTTCAACACCATTAAGCAGGATGAGAATTTGAGCCAGGTTCCTCTCCAATTCAAAGCCAAGCCTGCCTCCTAAAGCTTTAACCAAATCTAAAACCGTAGGTTTTTCACCTCCAATTTCCAACCTGATTTTCCTCTGGTTTCCAGCAAGCCTTGCAAGGTAGCCGATCAGTTCCACCTCAACTTCCATGATGCTTAAACTTCCTCCACCGGGCATTTAACCTGTTTGAGGAGCTCCTCAGCTTTCCTCTCGTCTGTTTTTAACGTGTAAAGGTATCGTGGGGTTCTAAGCTTCAACTTTACAGTTCCATCCTTCAGCCTTTTAACCCTGCAAACCATGGCACGCTCAGCTATCTGGAGAAACTCTTCCTCGCTAAAGATTTCCCTAGGCATTCTCAAGTCC
>CAZAJK010000066.1:0-5474 GCA_964485425.1 uncultured Candidatus Bathyarchaeia archaeon
CCTTCAAGCCTTGACCTTTAGGAAGCCCGTAAAGGGTTTCGGCTAGGGCTGCTAGATCTCGTGGAGCCCTTAACTCGTAAAGATTTAAGGCTCCACTAGAGCACACCACGGGTATCTCATAGTCTAGGGCGGTTTTCACAGCCCTAGAGGCTTCAGCAAGATATGCAGGCCACCTCTCCAACGGTAAACCAAGCAGCACAGAGAGAGGAAGTTCTAAGGCAGCCTCAGAATGGGAGGCAAGCTCAGCCTCAGCCTCATCGAAAAGCTTCAGCTGCCTCGGGGGGAATAATAGGCAGTCAACCCTATGGTCCTTGGCAGCCTGCCTAGCCACCTGCTTTTCCTCACACCAAACACCGATGATTTCAAATCTTCCGCGGAGCCTCCGCAGCTCCTCCAAAAGCCTCCTAGGATTTTGGGGGGTAAGATTTAATCTTAAAGCCGCGTCCAAACCAAACCTCTCAAAAACCTTTTCCACTTCAGAGAAGTCTTCCGCCTCCCTTGGGCTTAAAACTGTTAGGGCTACAGCTTTAAATCCCAGCTTTCTAAGGTGGCGGGCTAGCTCCTCAGCTTCACCTAAAGCCTTGGGAAGCCTAACTTGAAGGTCGATAAACCTTCTCACCCTAATTCCTCCCAAGGTTAAGGGTCTAGGCAGCCCTCCAAAAGCTTCTTGCAAGCTTCAAGAAGCTTCTCTCTCTGCTTAGCTGGAATAGAAAGTTTAACCTTCACCCGTAGGGGGTCAGCTTCCCCAAGTTTAACTCTGCCCAGGTAGGCCTCCTGCTTGTCTAAGCGTAGGTAAAGGTTTCCCCCCTCGTCAATCCTACCGTCGAGGCTGGCGAGCAGAAGACTTCTGTCAGGCTTGGAGAGCCTCTGAAATAGGTTTACCAGGATCTTTCCCGCTAAAGCCCTTTTCCGGGTTCTTAGAGTTATGAGGATGATGGGGTTGCCGTAATGTCCTTCAAGGCTTTGCCTTGAAGCCTCCATCTCCCCTAAAACTTCTTGGGGTGCTATGGCTTCCAGTGCCTTGCAAACTTTCTCAGGATTCTCGGTGGCATGAGCTAGCGCCCTGATTTCAAGGAAGGCTACGGGAGGCTTACCCATGTTAAAACGCCACCCTTGCTAGGTTTAAGAAACCATTATTAAGGGTTTCTGGAATAACCAGATTCGATGAGTGTCAGGCAGCCAAGCCAACCCCTCGAATGCGTAGTCCTAGATAAGGGCTATGCCGACCTAGCCCTCCTAAAACCCGGAGACAGCAAGCTTCACGCGAGAATCTTTAACCTTAAAACAGGGCTTGAAAAGAGGTTTAAAGTTGACCTCGCCCTCTTCGGCTATCTAAACCTAATAGAACTCTCACCCAAAACCTTAGAGTCCCCAATAACTTTAAAGATCAGCCTATACCTCGTCGAGAAAATTAAAGGGGTAAACCTAACCTTCCTCGAAATGATACTTTAAACCTTAACCCTCACCAAGCAGGATGGCTGTCAGCCTGTCGGCTTCCTCAGGAAGCCTCAAGACTGGTGTTCCCTTGAAAGTTTTCTGAGCCCATTGAACCCCCCAGCCAACAATGGCTAAAACTGGAGGCGAAACCTCGTTTAAAAGACTTTCAGCTTCATCGAGGCTTCTAGCAGCCACCAGCTTATAGGTGTCCTCTCTACGCCCAGCCATCCTCCTAAAACCCTCAGCCAGGATAAAGTCGTAGTCTTCTCCGAGCATGGAAAGGACTTCCTCCCAACCCAGCCTACAGGCTTCAAGCCTTCTGAAAAGAACTATCTCGTTTGGCGAAATGGCTAGGGTGGCCTCAGCTCCAGCAGCCCCATGCCTCCAAGTATCCTTCCCTCTCAAATCGAAGGTGAAATCCAGCTCGTGCACGTGCTTCATGGTGGCAACCTTAAACCCGAGGCTTCTAAGCCTTGAAACCAGCAGCTCGATGGTGCGGGTTTTACCTGAGTTGTGATGGCCGACCACCAAAATTACCTTAGCTTTCAACCTCACGGTTCACCCATCCAAGCGTAGCGGAGAGCGAAAGCCCTTAAGAGCTCCCTATAAGGCCTATTCCTCAAGGTTTGAAGGCTTTCCAAAGCCCTATCCAAATAATCTTTCACAAGCCTCCTACAGTATTCAAGAGAGCCATACTCCCTTAACCCTTTAACAAGAATCTCCACCTCTTTCTCCGAAAGCCTTCCAGAGCCAAAGCTTTCCCTTAACAGCCTTCTCAAGGCAGGGCTTCCATGCCGGTAGAGATGCAGATATGGGAGTGTCAGCCTCCCAGCTTTAAGATCCTTTAGGTCTCCCTCCTCAATTTCACGTAGGTCGTCGGCCAGCTGATAGGCTATTCCAAAATTTTCTCCAAAACTTTTTAAGGCTTTAACCTCATCGGGTTTTCCTCCCCCAATCAGGGCTCCGCAGTGGGCTGAAGCCCTGAAGAGGGAAGCAGATTTACGCTTAACCTTAACCATAAGGTCTGCTTCGCTTGACTTGTCGAGGCCTAAAGTAATGTCGAGGAATTCTCCATCGCAAAGTTCCAGCGAAGCCTCAGCAAGCACCTTTATGATTTCAAATCCACAGTCTGAAACTAGGTTTAAAGCTTTGGCGAAGAGGAGGTCTCCAGTTAGGATAGCTTTATCCTTCCATTTGGCGTAAAGGGATGGCTTCCCCCTACGTTCAAAATCGCCGTCAATGATGTCGTCATGAATGAGGGTGGCGGTGTGAACTAGTTCGACGGCTAGGGCTATGGGTAAAAGTTTTTCCCTTTCTCCACCAACAGCCTCCCCCGAAAGCAGGACTAGGAGCGGCCTTAAACGTTTCCCACCAGAGGTTAAGGCATAAGATGTTTGGGGGTGTAGGGCTAGGTTTCCCATTTCCTTGAGAAGTTTTCTTAAGCCCTCCTCTATGGTTTTCCTCGCCTCCGAGAGGTAGCTTTCCAGCCTACTTGCCATCCCAGCTTCAACCCTAACGTTTAGAAGGTTAACATCTTATTTTCATCGAACAGTTAATAAGCTAGCTGAACTCCTGGAGAGGTAAGGTCTTGATGGGCTGGAAGCCTCCCCCAAAAGTGTTAAGGGTCAAAAAAACCAGGGTTCACATCCGGGTTTTAAGCGAGAAGTGCACGGGCTGCGGCCGCTGCGTAGAGCTATGTCCAAGCGGCTCTTGGAAGCTGGAAAAGGGTAAGGCTGTCTGGGATGGGATGGAGCTATGCCTTGAATGTGCAGCCTGCTATCATTTCTGCCCGGAGGAAGCCATATGTTGGCGTTACCCTGAAGGCGGGGAAGGTGTAATCTATAAGGTTTAGCATGGCTCCACGGTGGCTGGAGGCTTATTGGATATGGCGTAGGTAACCCAGGTTACACCCTCCACCTCGTTGGTTATCCTAGTGCTAATCCGCTCTAGTATCTCGTAGGGGATTTTCGCCCACTCAGCGGTCATACCGTCCACTGATTCCACGATACGAATGGTGACCACGTGTCCAAACTTTCTTTCGTCGCCCAACACCCCTACAGCCTTATCGTCGCCTACGATGGCGAAGGCCTGCCAAACCTTATCGTAGAGTCCAGCCTTCTTAAGCTCCTCCTCAACGATGCGGCTTGCCTCCCTACAAATGCGAAGCTTCTCAGGTGTAACCTCACCTATTACCCTTACGGCTAGGCCAGGCCCTGGGAAGGGATGCCTTTTAGCTATTTCTTCTGGAAGCCCTAGGAGTCTAGCCACCTTCCTAACCTCATCCTTGTAAAGCCAGCGGAGGGGCTCTAAAAGCTTAAACCTCATCCATTCCGGGAGGCCGGCTACGTTGTGGTGGCTTTTAATCCTTGAGGCTGGGCTTCCCGTCCCAGCGCTTTCAATGACGTCGGGGTAAAGGGTTCCCTGAAGCAGCCACTGGAAGGGTCCATACTTTTCGGCGACCTCGCTGAAAACCCTGATGAACTCCTCTCCTATGATGCGTCTCTTAGCTTCAGGGTCTGCCACACCTTTAAGCTTGGAGAGAAATCTTTCGGAGGCATCCACGTAAACCACGTTGAGGCCGAACCGTTTAACCATGCTTAAAACCTGCTCCGCCTCACCCTTCCTAAGCAAACCATGGTTTACGAAGACGCAGAGCAGCCTGCCCCCTAAAGCCTTATGAGCTAGCATGGCCGCCGTGGTTGAGTCTACTCCGCCGCTAAGCGCGCATAAAACCCTTTCTCCAGGCGGAACCTTCTGCCTAATCTCCTCTACGGTCCGTTCGATGAAAGACTCCATGGTCCAAGTAGGCTTGCAGCCGCAAATCTTATAGGTGAAATTCCTAAGGATGTCGAGACCCCTCACGGTGTGGGCGACTTCAGGGTGGAATTGAACCCCATAAAGCTTAAGCTTCCTATGTCTAACAGCGGCTGCAGGCGTGTTGGCTGTGTGGGCCAAAACTTCAAAGTCCTCTGGGAGCCTAGCCACCACGTCGCCGTGGCTCATCCAGCATATGGTGGGAGACTCTAAGCCTTCAAATAGGTCTGAAAAGTCGTCGATGTAAAGCTCAATTTTGCCGTATTCGCGTTTTTCAGCCCTCCGCACCTCTCCGCCGAGAAGCTTAACCATCAAATGCAGCCCATAACATATACCCAGCTTAGGCACATCCATCTTCAAAATTTCAGGGTCGCAGGTTGGAGCCTGAGGCTGGTAGACGCTGGCAGGGCCGCCTGAGAAAATTATGCCCTTAGGGTTTCGGGCAGCCAGCTCCCCCGCGGAAATATGGTGGGGAGCAAGCTCCGAGTAAACGTTTAACTCTCTTATGCGCCTGGCTATGAGATGCGCATACTGGCCTCCAAAATCTAGGATGGTAATCCTGTCAGCCGGCTGGCTGGATTGCAAATCTGGCTTAATCCTCCCCTCACCCACGCCTATCGTGGAAACTCTTCAAGCCCTATTAAGGCTTCCGCCAGGCCCCGGGGAAAACCTTTAACATGGGCAGAGGATTGAAATGTTAACTTGGAGAAGCCTTGGGAAAAGATGATGTCAGACATTTTTCGGGGCTTGTCTTTGTAGCCTGCATGTTTATTGGGGCTGGGGTAGGGCTGGCCTTCGGCAGGCCTGACGTTGGAGGAGCCATAGGAATGGGCGTCGGATTCCTCTTCATGGGCCTAATAAGGGTTAAAGGAGTTCAGCCTCAACCGGTTGCCCTAAAACTTCCAGGCAGCCTCCCCGCCCTCGCCGTCACAGTCGTAGGCGCCATCGCCATCCTCGCAGGGGTTTTCCTTCTCCTAGCGCCTGAAATGGTTTACCCTTACTTGGCCGCCTTCGCCGCCATAGCTGTAGGCGTGCTGATCCTCGCCAGCGGGCTGGCAGCCTTAAGCAGGCGCAGCCAAGCCTAAACCTATATTTTCAACCTTAGGGTATTCTTCCTTGGGTGGTGGGCCTAGGCGGGGGGCTAGGGGTCCCCTGAGAGCCCCTCAAGGGCTCGACCGCAAAACCCCTATACGGCGGGCCGAAAGCTGGGGTGAGGCGCACCC
>CAZAJK010000067.1:0-5458 GCA_964485425.1 uncultured Candidatus Bathyarchaeia archaeon
TGGAGCTGAAGCTTTAATGATGGTTTATACGCCGAGGCGGATGCATGGGGAGGAGCCTCCTCCCCCCGTGGCTGCGGCCATGAAGGCGGCTGACGTGGTATTAGCCCCCACCACCTACTCTATCACCCATACTAAGGCGAGGAAGGAAGCCAGCGACCTAGGCGTCCGCATCGCCAGCATGCCCACCATCACGGAGGAAATGTTCACTAGGGGGCCGATGACGGCAGACTACTGGAAAATTAAGGAGGTTTCGGAGAGGCTGGCTGAAAAGTTTTCGAGGGCTAGGGAGGCTGAGCTAACCTCGCCTAAAGGGACAAGCTTAACTTTCAAGCTAGGGAGGCAGGGCATAGCTGACACCGGCATCCTCCACGGGAAGGGAGCCTTTGGAAACCTTCCGGCAGGTGAGGCTTTCACAGCACCCCTGGAGGATGAGACTGAGGGCGTAGCGGTGGTCGACGGCTCCGTGGCGGGTGTAGGGCTTCTGTCTACACCTATCAGGCTTGAGATTAGGAGGGGTAAGGTGGAGAAAATAGAGGGTGGAGTTGAGGCGAGAAGGCTGGAGATGCTTCTCAGAGGGGCTGACCAGGGAGCTTGGCGTATAGCTGAGCTTGGAATAGGAACGAATCCTCAGGCGCGCGTGGTTGGAAACGTTTTGGAAGATGAGAAGGCCATGGGAACCGCCCACATAGCGTTGGGTAACAACCTCTTCATTGGAGGCAAAATTGAAAGTAAGGTTCACCTAGACGCGGTAATACTTAACCCCACCGTTAAGCTGGACGGTGAAGCCGTCATAGAGAATGGGGAGCTCAAGGTCTAACAGCAAATTCCTTCCCTTTTTTTAATTTTCTTAGAGGATTACTCGGTTATCTTCCTTAAAATCTCTTGGAAGCGGTCCATAGCTTCATCCGTTACTTCTTCGATGTGTTCTTGAAGCCAGCCTTCAGGTTTAGCCCTTTTACGGTAGGCTTCCAGAAGCTGAAGTCCAGCCTTAATGGTTACCAATCCTAAAGGTTTACTGTCTTTGATTACTGCTACCCTGCGAATACCCTTTTTAGCCATAATTTTCAAGGCGTCGATTATTGGGGTGTCGGGTGAAACCTTCACTAAAGGTTTAGACATGACTTTTTCAAGTTTAACCTCTGAAGGGTTAAGCTTCTTAAGCACCACCCTGTAGAGGATGTCACGGTCGGTGATAATTCCCACAGGCTTATTTTTCTCCATCACAATAGCAGCTCCAATCCTCTTCCTCCTCATGCATTGGATGGCTTTAAGCACGGGGTCTTCAACCGCCACCATGCATAGGGAGGTGCTCATAAAGTTGCTGACAGGGCTTTTGAAGAGGTCTTCACTCATGCGGCTTTCCCTCAATTGAGCTTGGAAATTTTAGGTTAGGCTTGCAAATATAGGTTTAAACCCTTCCAATTTAAATGCTTCACCCCTCAGTTAACCCTTTATATCCTCTCAGGTTTCCCATAATTTTCGGAGGTTAAGCTTTGAGCGTGGATAAGGTTTTAGAGAGGCTGAAAGGCAGGGATTTCCTCACCCTTAAAGACTATACGGCTGAGGAGCTTGAAGCCATCCTAAACCTAGCCTTAAAACTCGAGGAAACCTGGAAGACATACCAGCCTCTCAAGGGGAAAACCATAGCCATGATTTTTCAAAAGCCGTCTACTAGGACTAGGGTGTCCTTTGAGGTGGCTATCAGGCAGCTTGGAGGGTGGGCTATCACTATGGGTTGGAGTGAAATGCAGCTTGGGAGGGGTGAAACCATAGCTGACACCGCTAGGACGCTGGAACGCTACGTCGACGCCATAGTCGCCAGGGTTTTCGCCCACGAGCACCTAGAAGAGCTGGCTGCCAACGCTGAAATACCCGTGATAAACGCGCTTTCAAACCTATATCATCCCTGTCAAGCCCTCTCAGACATGCTAACGATTAGGAAGAAGTTTGGCAGGCTGAAAGGCTTAAAACTTGCCTGGGTTGGCGATGGAAACAACGTGTGCAACTCGCTTCTACTAGCATGCTCTAAGCTGGGCGTAAACATGTCGGTAGCTTGCCCCGAGGGATACGAGCCTCCCGAAAACGTTTTAAGGGAAGCCTTACGGGAGGCTGAGGCTTCGGGAGCAACCATCGAAGTGGTTAGAGAGCCTGAAAAGGCGGTGAGTCAGGCTGACATCATCTATACAGATGTTTTTGTTTCCATGGGCTTTGAAGAGGAGCGTGAACGCAGGCTGAAGGCTTTCCTCCCAAAATACCAGGTTAACTCCAGCCTCTTCCGCCATGCTAAGCCAACCTGCATGTTTATGCATTGCCTCCCAGCTCATCGGGGTGAGGAGGTGGTAGACGAAGTTATCGATAGCCCTAAATCCATTGTTTGGGAGCAGGCTGAAAACAGGCTGCACCTTCAGCGGGGCCTTCTAGCCGCCCTCCTGTAAAGCGTTAAGCAAGCTATTTTTATGTGGCCATTTCACAGATTTATAATGCTGTCACGCTTTCGTAAACAATATTTAGGTTAGACTCTGAGATTTCCCTAATAGGATTCAAGCGTAGAAGGAAGGTTTCAACTCTCAGGGTAAGGCTTAACAGGCTTGAAGGATTGACGTGAACCATGGATGTCTCAGTCGTATTCCCGGTGAGGAATAGGGCCTCCTACGTTAGGCGGGCGGTTAAAACAGCCTATAAGGCTAGGGGCGTTCGGGAAGTCATAGTTATAGATGGAGGCAGCAGCGACAATACGGTTCAAGAAGCCCTCAAGGCTAAGGCTAAAACCATAGTTCAAAGCAAACTTGTCTATCCCGGGAAAGGGGTAGCCATGAGGGATGGAGCCTACCTAGCCTCAGGCGACGTGGTAGTCTTCCTCGACGTAGACATTAAAAATATGACTCCAGAATTCGTTGAGAAACTGGCTGAACCCGTAATTAAAGGGGAAGCTGAATTCGTTAAGGGATGTTTTGAGAGGGCTGCTGGAAGAGTTACCGAGCTTGTGGCTAAACCCCTCCTTAAAATGTTTTATCCGGAGCTTGCGGGATTTAAGCAGCCCCTCAGCGGTGAAATCGCCGGTTTAAGGAAGGTTTTCTACGAGGTTGAGTTTGAGGAAGGATGGGGGGTAGACGTCGGCCTCCTAATAGATTTCTACCGGCTCGGGAAGCGCATAGTGGAGGTTGACATAGGGTTTAAAGACCATGAAATGAAGCCCTTGAAATCTTTAACCGACATGGCCCACCAGGTGGCAGATGCCATTCTCAGAAGAGCCGTTATGGATGGAAGGGTCGATAGGCAGGTGGCTGAGGAGAGGCTGCGAGCAGTAGTGGGAAGGGTGTAAGTTGAGAACGGTAGTTTTCGGAGGACTAACCCACACAGGCATCTTTGTCGTGAGATTTCTTAGGGAAGTGGATCCTAAAGGCAGGCTTATAGTGGTGGAGCCCACCGTAGAAAAGGCTGAGATGGCTAAAAAACAGTTTACCGAAGCTGAAGTTATTAAGAAAAACATAGACGAGTTTGTTCAATACCTACGCGAGAATGCAGGTTTGATCGACGTTTTTGTCTCCTGCGCTGACAGCGACGCCATCAACTATAAGTTTTGTAGCACAGCTCTTGAAGCAGGAATACCCGTAATCATAACGGTAATCAATAACCCGTTGAATAGGGCGTTGTTCCAGCGTTCCGGCATAAGGCTAATCATCGACCCCTTCTCCACGATTGGGCCTAGGCTCCTGGAAATTCTTAAGCCAGCGGGGGCTATCTCCCTATATGAGAGCTTTGACGGCCACGTAGCCCTAGCTGCCTATAAGGCTGAGAAACCCTTTAAACCCGTGAAGCTTCCCATAGAGGAAGTTGTTCTCATGGTTCTCAAACCAGATGGTTCAATTAAAATAAATCCTGAAAAAGTGGCTGAGGGGGAAACCCTCTACGTCTTCGGGAGGAAGGAGGCTGTAAAAGTCTTTTTGGAGCGTGTTAAAGCTGAATGAGCTAGCCGGGTTTCTTCTAAGCGAATTTTTCCTCAGAATATTGGCAGCCATCATCGTGGCAGTAGTATTCTTTGTCGTAGGCCATTATCTTCCAGGTAAACTGCTCTCGAAGGCTACCCATCTTGAGGCGGGCTTCATCCAGCGGCTAAGCACCATTATAAGCCTATTCCTCTACGTTATTGGGGTGGTCGCCGCCTTAAGCATTTTAAGCCTAAGCTATGCTACCCTAGAAATAGTTCTCATCATTATCGCCTTACTGCTTCTAATAGCTTTTCGAGACCTTCTTGCAAATGCTGTGGGCGAGCTTTACATCCGGTTTAGAGTACCCTTCAATGAGGGTGAATGGATTAAGATTGGAGAGGTTGAGGGTAGAGTTGTAACCATAAGAACCTTTGACGTGGAGCTTGTCACTTCTAAAGGTGACAGAATCATCGTTCCTAACAGTTATTTCCTCAAAAACTGTCTGATTAAGAAGGTTGGAATTTCGGGGGGAATCTCCGAATTCTCCATTCTTATCCGCGGAATAGCTGCAAGAGAATTGGAAAAGGTTTTAAGTGAAGCTCTTCAACATGTTAGGCCTGAACTTTCAGGTAGTGGAGAAATAAAAAGTTTAAAACGCGATAAGAATGTGGTGAGAATAACCGTAGCCCTCCCACTGTTAAACCTGCTTAAGGCCGAGAAAATAGTGAATGAGTTTATTGAAAACATTAGGTCTAAGGGCTATGAGGTTGAAATGCTTTAACGGGAGGTTTTCCTCCTGAAAGCCATAATTTTGGCTGGAGGATACGCGAGGAGGCTTAAACCCTTAACCGAAAACATGGCTAAACCCTTACTCCCCATAGCTGGCCGACCTCTCATAGGCCATATCATGGAGAAGGTTGAGGTTTTACCGCAGGTAGACGAAATAATCATATTTACTAATGAAAAGTTTAAGGGTCAATTTGAAAGCTGGCTTTCAACTGAAACCATGAAGGTTAAGGCTGAAGTAGTTGCTGAGCCTAGTAGGAGGGAAGAAGAGAAGCTCGGAGCTATTAAGGCTTTAGCTTGGCTTCTCTCCACCCATAGGCTTAAGGAAGATTTGCTGATTATTGCAGGAGACAACTTTTTCACAGCAGACCTAGGAGGCCTCATAAACTTTTACCTGAAGAGGCGAATGCCTGTAATAGCTGTCTATAAGCTTGAAAGCCTAAGGTTTGTCAGCCAGTATTCAACGGTTAAATTGGGGGAGAACGGCTTAATCGAGGAGTTTGTTGAGAAGCCTGAGAAGCCTAGGTCAGCCTTGATTGGAACGGGAATCTACGTTATGCCGGAGCAGCTTGAAAAGTGGTTGGAGGAATACCTGGCTGGTGGAGGTTTGAAAGATAATCTTGGAAGTTTTATCCAGTGGCTTTATAGGAGGGTTAAAGTTTACGGTTACCCTTTAAAGGGATACTGGGCTGATGTGGGGACAGAAGAAACCTACCTTGAGGCCTGTAGGAAGGCCCTAGAAT
>CAZAJK010000068.1:0-5393 GCA_964485425.1 uncultured Candidatus Bathyarchaeia archaeon
TTTTCACCCTTATCTAGGGCCTCATTAACCTCTAAAGCCACATCAGCCAGGAAGTCTTGGAGCTCGGGAATCTCCTTCGCCGTCTTAGCTTTACGTTGAACCCTGTCCGAGTTGCATGGGCCTGTGCCCGTGCCTGTGGTTCCAATTTTCCCGGCTAGGTGGTTTGAAGAGCGGTCTGCAGCCACATGTTTAGGCTCAATGATGGCGCAGTTTGGATCTAGGCCTGCTCTCCCCCTAGCCTCTGCAAGGTCTACCTCTTCAAGGAAGCGGGCTGGGTCTACCAGGACGCCTGCACCCACGAGAAGCCTAGCCTCAGCATTCACCACGGCGCTGGGCAGCATTCTCAGCCTTAGAGTTCGACCTTGATGTTGGACGGTGTGGCCTGCATTTGGGCCGACGCCTCCTCTAACCCCGATTTTCACATGGTCTTTGACAGCCAGGTATGAGATGATTTTGCCTTTCCCCTCGTCGCCCCAAAAGCCTCCGACCACTACTGTGCAGACCAAGCTTAAGCTTTCCCCCTTCCCTTTGGGAAACTAATGGGGCAGATGGAAATAAAAGGGTTCCCGGGAAACGATTAAGCTTAAATGTGGAACATGCGCGGAAACACTGTGCCGGGTTAAAGTTTTTCGGGGGCTTCGGAGCTGAGGGTTGCCGTCCTATACTCTGGGGGGAAAGATTCAAACTTAACGGTTTGGAGGATGCTTAAGCAGGGGCATGAAGTAGCCGTCCTAGTGGTTTTCAAGCCTAAACGCGTCGACTCCTGGATGTTTCATTGGCCCTGCCTTTGGCTTACACCCTACCAGGCTGAGGCCATGGAGCTCCCCCTCGAAATGGTAGAGGTTTCAGGGGTTAAGGAGGGGGAGGTTGAGGAGGCTGCTGAAGCCTTAGCTAAGCTTAAAGCCGAGTATGGGTTTGAAGGGCTGGCCTGCGGAGCCATCCAAAGCAACTATCAGAAGCTTAGGGTGGAAAGGATTTGCGGGAAGCTTAACCTGGCTTTCTATGCGCCCCTGTGGGGTCAGCCTCCTGAAAGCCTGCTTGAGGAAACTTTAAAGTTAAGGTTTGACGTGGTTTTCACGGCTGTGGCTGCTCTAGGCTTGGATGAGCGTTGGCTTGGCAGAAGACTTGACATGGAAGCTGTTGAGGAGCTTAAGGAGCTTAGCAGGCGCTTCGGAATTAACTTGGCTCTTGAGGGTGGTGAGGCTGAAACCTTCGTCCGTGAAGCCTGCTTCTACCGGAGGAGGGTTGAGCTTGAAGATTTGGAGAAGGTTTGGAGGGGTGATTGGGGCTATTTAAAAGTTGGAAGGGTTAGACTTACCCGCAAGCTGTATTCGGATTAGGCTCAAAAATTAAAGGCTGGGATGCCTAACATCGAATGGGGTTAAACCATGGGGGAAACGGCTGAGATAGGCGTGATAGGAGGCTCAGGCATCTACGAGCTGCTTGAAAACGCTAGGGAAATTAAGGTTGGAACCCCCTACGGCCACCCCTCAGACCTTATTGCGCTTGGGGAGATAGCTGGGAGAAAGATAGCTTTTCTTCCAAGGCATGGACACCACCACCAGTATCCGCCTCACCGTATACCCTTTAAGGCTAACCTTTGGGCTTTGCATAAGCTTGGCGTTAAAAGGATTATTGCCCCCTGCGCTGTTGGAAGCCTCCAACCCCATGTGAAGCGTGGAGACATCGTGATCTGCGACCAGTTTGTCGACCGCACCAAGAATAGGCCTTCCACCTTTTACGATGGACCTGAAACCGTGCATGTTTCTATGGCTGACCCCTACTGTCCTGAGCTTAGGGAGGCTGCCATTAAGGCTTGTAGGGAGTTAGGGTTAAGCTTTCATGAGAGGGGGACTGTTGTGGTGGTGGAGGGGCCGCGGTTTAGCACTAGGGCTGAAAGCCGCTGGTATAAGGGTTTCGGCTGGGAGGTTATAAACATGACAATTTATCCCGAGGTGGTTTTGGCTAGGGAGCTTGAAATATGCTATGTGAACCTGGCGCTGGTTACGGACTACGATGTTTGGGCTGAAACCCCTGTAAACGTGGAGGAGATTAAACGGGTTTTCGCCCAAAACGTGGAAAACTTTAAGCGTATCCTGGAGCGCATGGTTCCGCTTATCCCTAGGGAGCGGCGGTGCCCCTGCGCCCAAGCCTTAAAGGATGCAAGAGTTTAAGGCAGCTTCCAGGCTTCACCCTCTTTTACAGCCTTCCCCCTACGCTGAAGTCTGGCTAAAGCTTCCTCCAAAAGTTTTTCATCCAGCTCTAAGGTGAACTTCTCCTTGAAGTCTTCTTTGAACTCTTGGAGGGATAGCGGTTTACCTGCAGCCTTCATAAGTTTTATGGCGAGGTTTCCAAGGTCCTCGTAGAGGTTCCACGGGTATACGAACCATGTCCAGTCTTCAACCTTAACCGCATAGTAGTCTGGCACATGCTCTGAACTTGTAATATATTGCATTACGGCTGTTTTAAGCATGGCAGGCTTAAACCTGCGTAAATATTGAACTGAGAGATTCATGCTTTTACCAGTATCCACTATGTCGTCTACCACTAGTACACGCTTCCCCTCGATGGGTAGAGGAATCTTATATGGAATGCTGGCCTCCTCCCTATGCTCACCTGTGGTGTCAAGCCAGTGTTCAACTTTTAAGGCCACTAGGTCGGTTACGCCTAGGAGGTCGGATAGAAGCCTTGAGGGGACGAAGCCGCTGCGGGCTAGGCCAACCATGGTTTGGGGGATGTAGCCGTCTGCCTCGATTTTAGCTGCCAGCTTCTTACACATTTCGACAACTTCATTCCAGCTAACTAGCTTACATTTTAATTCCACGGTCAAAGGCTGAGCCTCCTAAAGGGGATGGTTGAAGGGTAAACCTATTTAAGTTTCAGTTCAGCCAGCTTTAAAAGCGTCAGGGCAAGCCTGCTTTCAGCCTTCAAACTATCCATCAAGGTTCTGGCAACATGGCATCTAATTCCAAGCCTTTCGATTTCTGGTTTCAGATTTCTATCAGCCTCATCGACAACTATTATGTTTAGGAATTCTCGGTATAGTTTGGCAATGGTTAGGGTTGAAGCTTCTAGGTTTAAGCCTTGCATGAGCTTGGCCGCAGGGCCGCTGAAGGGTTTCCCGCCCCTCAAGGGGGATACTGCGAGAACTTTCTCAGCCTTTTTCAAGGCTTCCTTAATGCCTGGGATGGCTAGGGTCGGCCCAATGCTGGTTATCGGGTTGGCTGGGGGGAGGATTACGGCTTCAGCCTTCTCGATGGCTTGGATTACGCCTGGAGCCGGCCTAGCCTTTTCAACCCCCCTATATTCGACGGCTAAAACCTTATCTTTGCCTCCGCGTTTCACCCAGAACTCTTGAAGGTGGATGGTTCCAGCTTCAGCCGTAGTGATATAGGTTTCTAGGGGGTCGTCGGTTGCCGGGATTATCCTCGCTTTTACGCCTAGGGCTTCGGCTAGCTTAGCGGTGGCCTGGCTTAGGCTGTAGCCTTGGCTTAGAAGCCAGGTTCGGTAGAGGTGGGTGGCTAGGTCTCTGTCTCCAAGCCTAAACCAGGTTTCTCCCCCATATTTTCCCAGCATTTTGAGGGTGTTGAAACTGTCGCCTTTAACGCCCCAGCCTTTATGCCTGTCTAGGATGCCTGCAAGCGTATACATGGCTGTGTCGATGTCCGGGCATAGGTATAGGCCGTAGAGGCGGTAGTTGTCGCCTACGTTAGCTATGATTGTCAGCTTCTCCTGGGGGTAGACTGAAGCTAAGCCTCTAATTAGCTTGGCTGAGCCTGTGCCTCCGGCTAGGATGGTTAAGCCTCCCAAGGTTTAGCCTCCAAGAAACTTTAGGGCGGTGCGGAGAACCGCTTCAGCTCCAACGTTGAGGCATTCCAGGTCTTCGTATTCGTTGGGTGTGTGGGCTTGCCCCTTGGTTGTGGTTCCAAGGGCTATGGTGGGAATTTTAGCCTTCAAGGTGAAGACCGCTGCGTCTATCCAGCCTCTGGCTATGGCCGGCCTGGCTGCGAAGCCCATCTCGCGGATGGAGGCCTTGGCAGCTTGGACTATTGGCTCCTCTAGGGGGACGAAGTAGCCCTCAGACCACTCAGCCTTCTCCACCTGGAAGCCTTCTCTACATTTTAGTTGGGCCAGCTTAACAAGCTGGTGTTCTACGTGTTCCAGGTTTTCTTCTGGGAGGGCTCTATAGTTTATGGTTAGGGTGCAGCGGTCAGGTATTCTGGTAGGCCAGCCGTTGGTGGAAATTTTGGTTATGCTTAGGTCTGCCTTGGCTTTGGGGGGTTTAACTCTTTTGGGTAGTTTGAGGCGGCGTAGGGCTTGAATGTATTCGATGCTTATATATATTGAGTTTACGGCTTTCTCAGGCTCTGAGGAGTGGTAGGCCTTACCATATATGGTTAGGGTTAAATTTAGTATTCCCCTGCATCCCACCTCAAGGTTTATGGTTTTTCTGTTTTCGAAGGTGTGGGCGTCTAGGCAGATGCCTGCGTCGGCTTTTAGGCCTTTAAGGGCGCTTCTCCTCGACTCTTCCTTTCCTTCATGGGTTTCCTCCCTGCTGGTGAAGAGGAAGATTATTCTGCCTGGTAGGCTTGCTTCACGCTGGGCTAGGAGGCGGGCTATTTCAAGCATGGCTACTACGCCCGACTTGTTGTCTGAGGCTCCTACCCCGTAAACTTTCCCTTCAGCTATTTTACCCGAGTATGGGTTGAAGCTCCAGCGGCCTATGGGCGGCACATGGTCTAGATGAGCGTTTAGAAGAATGGTTCTCCCCTTTGGGCCTAGGTGGGCTTTAACGTTTTGGTATTTGTCTATGCGGGGTTTTAGGCCTAGGGCTTCAAGCCTTCCAGCCACCTCCAGGGCGATTTCAGCCTCTTCCCCTGGGGGGCTTGGGATGCGGACTAGGGCCGCTAGAGTTTGGGCTAGGTTTTTGGGGTTTAGCTTCAAAGGGGTGTTCCTCCACTTGGATGGGGTTCACGGGAATATTTTTCCGGGTTTAAGCTTTTATTTTTAGGGTTGAAACCGTTTAGTTAGCTCTTTTGGGGGTGTTGGAGGCGGCAGCTGGCAGCTGGCATGCCCGCCTGGCTTACCTCCAACGCTGGGTTTTGCTTGGAGCCCTGGTTGGGGTGGTCAGCGGGCTTGGTGCGGCTGGATTCTACTTTCTGCTTAGGGGAGGATGTAGCTTCTTCCTTGGTTTTCTGGCTGGTGTTTATCCTCCGCTTCCAGCTGGGGAAACCTCTGTTTTCCATTCTTCTGGGGGGCTGCTTCCATGGTGGGCTTTGCCTTTGGTGCCTACGCTGGGCGGCCTTCTCTCAGGCTTCCTCGTGTATGGTTTAGCTCCTGAGGCTGAGGGGCATGGAACCGACGCCGTTATCTCCTCTTTCCATAGGCTTGGC
>CAZAJK010000069.1:0-5346 GCA_964485425.1 uncultured Candidatus Bathyarchaeia archaeon
ATTGCCTTTTAGAAGCATAGGTTGGTTAGGCCTAAGCTTTTCGCGTATTCTAAAACTTCCTCGAACTCTGAGCGTTTAAGTCTTCTCCCCAGCTCGGGGAGCTCCCAAGCCCTCCACTCAGGCCTATACTGATCCATAATGTTAACTCTAACCCAGGTTCCAAGGTTTTTGGCGATCCATTCAAGGATGGGCTTAGCGCAGCATTCTAAATGGTTGGGAAGCACTAGGATGCGTATGATGAGCTCTCCATATTTAACTGCGTAGAGATGGTTTCTTCTGGCGGTTTCCACGTAGCCTGGAGCCGACGATATTCGCTCCGCACACCTATTGCTCCCATACTTGAAGTCAAGGAGGTAAACATCCACGAAGCCCGCCAGAAGCTTAGCTGCCTCCTCACTGTAATATGCGTTACTGTTCCAAACCACGGGCATGTCGAGGTCCAAATAGGTGAAGGCTTCAAGCCAAGCAGCCAGCCAAGGCGTGGGATCGCCGCCCACAAGGTTAGCGTTTCTACACCCCTCCCTCCAGAGGTCTTCAACAAGGGCTGCCAGGGTTTTAGGGCTGCACTTCTGGCCATGCTCATACCACTGGGAGATTGTCCAGTTCTGACAGTGAATGCAGCGAATGCTGCATCCCATGGTGAAGATGGTTCCGGAGGGCACGAGCTCAGGTTCCTCGCCTAGGTGGCTGAAATAGCTTGAAACTTCAACCTCTAGGCCGCAGCGGCAAAAGCCCTTCTCCCCTTTAAGCCTATTAACCCTACATTTTCTCTCGCAGAACCTGCATTCAGCCAACATTCGCCTGGCAATTTCAACTTTCAAGTCGAGATAGGACTTTTCAGGCTTAGGCAGCTCAGCAAGTTTAACCTTCCCAGAATCAACCTCCCCTTCAAGCCTGTAATATTGTTGGGTTAACTGGTCGTGGAGCCTCCAAAGGTCTTCTAAGCCCTGATCCTCGGTGAAGGGGGCTTCAAGCCTTTTGGCAAGCCTAAATTTGGCATGCTTTTTACCCTCTAGGATGGCGAAGTAGCGGGCTAAGCTTCTCCTACACTTCTCGTCTTTTAGAACGGCTAGGGCGTCCGGCCGCACAAGCCTCCACACGGAAGCCTCCACCAAGAGGAATCTGCCTTAGACTTGGTAATAAGCTTGAGGGGGAAAGGCTTAAACTGCCTTGAATACAGGTGTCTAAAAGGGGAGGTTTCAAGCAGGATGCTTGTGGTGGCAGGCCCCTCCTCCACAATCTTAGCTAGGAAAACTGCTGAAAGGCTTGGATGCAGGCTCGTTGAGGTTGAGTTTAAACGTTTCCCAGACGGTGAATCCTACATCCGCCTAAAGGAGGATGTTAAAGGCGAAAGGGTGGCCATCATCCAGTCTACCCACCCACCCCAAGACAGCCACCTAATCCAGCTATACCTCCTAGTCGACGCATGCATCCGCCATGGAGCCTCAGAAGCCATAGCGGTTACCCCATACCTCGCCTACGCTAGGCAGGATAAAGTTTTCAGGCCAAATGAACCCGTAAGCATCGAAGCTATTTTAAGGGGTCTAAAATGCCTTGGAGTTAAAAAATTGATAACCGTAGATGTCCACAGCCTTGAACCCCTTGAGAGGGTAGGCCTTGAATATGTGAATCTTTCCGCGGTTAAAATCCTGGCTGAGCATTTCGTGGAGGCAGGCCTTAGGGGTGCTGTGGCTTTCGCACCCGACAGGAAGGCGGCTAAACTGGCTGAGGAGGCTGCAGGCCTCCTAGGCGGAGGCTACGGCTGGTTTACCAAGCATAGGGATAGGGTTACGGGTGAGGTGTCCTCTAGGCTGGAGCATGGTGAAGCTGAAGGTAGAATCGCCATCCTATTCGACGACATAATTAGTAGTGGGGGAACCATGAGGCTTGCCGCTAGAACCCTTAAGGAGGCTGGAGCCTTGAAGGTTTATGCCGCCTGCACCCACTCCCTAATGTCTGAGGAGAATCACCGGAAGCTTCTTGAGGCTGGTATTGAGGAGGTTGTAGCCACGGACACGGTTCCAGGACCTTTAAGCAAGGTTTCAGTGGCAAGTCTTCTAGCTGAAGCCCTCAAAAGATTCCAGTGAAAAGCTCAAGGAAGTCTGGGAAATCATCGATGAAGAGAATGGAGCCCGTGGCGAAAGAAAATTTGCCATAGCCCTTTCTCAGCTTTAAGCCTCCCAAGATTAGGAGGGCTAAACCATACATCCAGTGGTGGAGTGGCCTATACATTTTGGGCAAAATTATTGAGGCTAGGAAGCCATACCAGGCTAAAAGGCTTGCAACACCGCAACCCAACCCCAATATTAGGGGAAGCCAACTTCTCAAGCCTCTTCAACCTCAAACTTAGGTAAACCTATCTTGAATCACCCATTAAAAATATTTTTGGAGACGTAAACTATGGCTAGGCTGTTTGCCCGCCTTTCAGGGGAGCATCCAACCCTCCCAAAAGCCGAGGTTAAAGCCATCCTTGAAGCTGAATCTATGCTCTTTAACCTGATCGAGGCGGGGCCATGCTACTTGAGGTTTAACAGCCAGATTGAGGCTTTAGAAGCCTTAGAGAGGCGGGCTGCCTACTGCCAAGCCTGCGGAATAGAAATTTTTACGTGTGAAGCCTCTGAGGAGGCTATTTTAAAGGCTGTAAAAGGGATTCCCTTCGAAAACTACATAGCTTCCGGGGAGAGCTTCGCTGTGAGGGTTAGAAGGGTTTGTGGAAGCCCAAAGCTGCCCAATATTCCCGGGTTAGAGAGGGAAATTGGGGCTGCCATCTGGAGGAGGGTTAAAGGTTTAAAGGTTAACCTCTCCAACCCGGATAAGCTCTTTTTAGGCTTGATTCTCCCGGATGGAAGGTTTCTCTTCGGCCTTTCAAAGCTGCTTTCCAGTAAGTCTTTCACGGAGAGGAAGCCTACTAGGAAGCCTTTCAGCCATCCTTCCACGCTTCAGCCTAAACTTGCCAGGTGTATGGTTAACCTTTCAAGGGCTAGGCGTGGAGGCCTCCTCTTCGACCCCTTCTGCGGCACGGGAAGCATTCTGCTAGAGGCGGGCATCATGGGGATAGAAGCCGTAGGTGGAGACCTTCAACCTAAGATGACGCTTGGAGCGAAGGTTAACCTAGCCCACTACGGGATAAGAGGAGCCCATTTACTGGTTGCAGACGCTGTAAGGCCGCCTCTAAGCCGGGTAGACTTCATAGTTACCGACCCCCCTTACGGCCGTTCAGCCAGCACCATAGGCAGGCCCCTACTAACCTTGCTTGAGGACTTCTTAAGCTCGGCTGGTGAGATTTTAACTGAGGATGGCTGGCTCTGTATGGCTTCCCCAGATGGCATTGGTGTGCCTGAGCTGGCTGAAGGCCTAGGCTTTAAGCTCGTGGAGAGCCATGCCATACATGTCCATAAAAGCTTGACGAGGCTGGTGTTGGTGTTTAAACCTTGAGGGCTAGCCTGATCTTTCTCGGGACAAGCGCCGGTATACCTTCGGTTGAACGCGGTTTGCCTAGTGTCGCCTTAAAGTATGGACGCTGGATTCTGCTCTTCGACTGTGGGGAGGGAACCCAGAGGCAGATGATGAAGGCGCGTATAGGCTTCATGAAACCCATGAAAATTTTCATAAGCCACCTCCACGGCGACCATGTTTTCGGCCTCCTAGGCCTCCTTCAAACCATGAACCTCCTAGGCAGGGAGGAGAAGCTGGAGGTCTACGGCCCCAAAGGAATTAGAGACTTCCTTGAAGCTGGAGTCGACCACTCCATAGCTGAGCTGAAGTTTCCCTTGAAGGTTTCCGAGGTTGAGGGCGGCATAGTAGTTAGGGAGCAGGACTTTAAGGTGAGGGCTAGGAAGGTACGCCACTCCATTCCAACCTTCGCCTACTCCTTCGAAGAGAGGGAGAGGCCTGGAAAATTCGATGTTGAAGCCGCTTTAAAGCTTGGAGTTCCCAAGGGCCCCCTTTGGGGGCGCCTCCAACAAGGCAAAAGCGTAAAGCTTCCAGATGGGAGAATAATTAAGCCTGAACAGGTTGTTGGGCCTCCGAGGCCAGGCCTCAAAATAGTCTATTCTGGGGACACCAAGCCCTGCCAGGCTCTGCTTCAATTAGCCAGAAACGCCGACATTCTCATTCACGAGTGCACCTTCGACGACGAGCTTGCTGAAAGAGCTGAAGCGGAGTTTCACAGCACCCCTAGTGGTGCTGCTCAGCTCGCCTTAAAGGCGGGGGTGAAGAGGCTTATTTTAACCCATATTAGCACGAGGTATAGGGATGCTAGCCTCCTAGCAGAACAGGCGAAGAAAATTTTCCCCGAAACCTTGGCAGCCGAAGATTTCCTAAAGATTGAACTTTAACCTTCAACCATTCTTTTCACGGCCTGGAAGCTTTCGTAAGCCTTCTCAACAGCTTCAACCATGAGGAAGCCGCTGAAACCTATTTCTTTAAGTTTAGTTATTACGCCAGGCCAGTCGAGGTTTCCGCCTCCAAAGCCTAAATGCTCATCTTTATCGCCATAGTTGCTGTGGAGGTGGATGTGAACTATTTTGTGGCTGAACTTCTGGAGGAACTGGTCTAGCTGGCCTACGGTGAGGGCGTGCCCCACATCTAGGGCTAAACCTAAATCCTCAACATCGGCCTCAGCATAAAACCTTTCAAAGTCTTCAACCCTCGATAAGATAGGCCATCCCCCCTTCGGCATGTTCTCTAAGGCTAGGGTTAACCCTAGGTTTTTGGCTTCAGCTTGAAGCTGGCGGAGAACCTTAATGTTTAGCTGCCAGGATTCCCCGGGTCTGAAGCCCTCTTGGGGGCCTTTAAACCCGGGATGGATGACTACGGTTTCAGCCTCAACCTTATACGCCTTCTGCATGGTGGCTTTAAACGCCTTAACGGAAAGCCTTTGAACCGTAGGGTTTAAAGAGGCAATATTCAGGTCGGTGAAGGGGGCATGCAATGAAAATTTTAGATTGAAGGAGGCTGAAAGCTGGCGGAGCCTGGTAATACTTCTCCCATCGAGTTTTAGGCTTCCATCGTCAACTAGCTCCCAGGCTTTACACTCGGAGGCGTGGGTTTCTATGAAGTTTAGCATGGTGCGCCTAGGTTTCCCCATTAGGAAAAGGGTTGAAAGCCCGGGTTTCAAGGCTTCACCCCTACTTTTCTGTAAGCCAGTTAACTAGGGCGTGGGGGTCGTCGCATTCAACTTCAACCTCTATGGGCCCCAGCGGCGATTCTCCAACTGGTTCGCAGAGGGATACATGGCCCGCATAGGCCACCTGCTTGTTAAGGTAGAATTTCAGTTTCCCATTCTCCACGTGGGCTTTAAGGTAGCTTCGAACAGCATCTCGGATTAAATCCTGCCTTACGACC
>CAZAJK010000070.1:0-5317 GCA_964485425.1 uncultured Candidatus Bathyarchaeia archaeon
CGTAAAGGCCTGTGGCAACCCTAAGCCTTGAAGGTAAAGGGGACTCCATGGTTTGAAGGGCCAGCAGCCTTTTAAACCTCCAACCCTTCAGCAAACAAACTTTAAGGCTCAGACAGCATTAATATTTACTCCTAGGTTAGGAGGTGTTTTAAGTGCCCGTAGAAGAAGGATTAGACTTTGAAAAACGCTACGTAATTGAAGCTGGAAAGCTTATGGTGATTTCGGCTAGGACCGCGCCAAAGTCTAAAGGTGAAGACGACATTTTAACAGCCCTAGTCTACGGGGAGGAAAAAGACAGGCTTGCCGAGGAGATGATGAAGCTCGCCGAGAAGAGGGGAGGAACCTGGGGGAGAGACGCAGCCAACGTTAAAGACTCCGACGCAGTGGTCTTAATAGGTGTGAGAGGTGTGAAGAGCTTAGGCCTCTCCTGTGGAGCCTGCGGTTACTCCTCCTGTGAGGAGTTTAATAAGGCTGAGAAGCGGAGGGGGAGGGATTATCGAGGCCCCGTCTGCATCTTTAAAGTCCTAGATCTCGGAATAGCTTTAGGCTCAGCGGCGAAGACGGCTAGTATGCTGAACATCGACAACCGGGTAATGTATAGGGTTGGGGTTGCAGCCACCAGGCTTGGCATGCTTCCAGAAGCAGACATACTCCTAGGCATACCTATATCGGCTAGAGGGAAAAACATCTACTTTGACAGGAAAACCTAGACCTACAAGCCCCAAATTTTCCCTCAATTTGCTTGGAGAAAAATATAGCTCTTTTTAGCCAAAACTTGCTGGCTTAAAGTAGCAACTTTTTTAACACTATTGAAGCGTAAAATTGAGCTTTGCAAGTTCAATCTTTTTAGGAAAATTATAAATAAATCAAACTTCTTATTTCAATTATTAAGCGCTTGTGAAATAAGTTTTGAATGGGAGAGGAGGAGTATAAGGGAATGAGTGTTCTTGAAGAACCGATAAAGGAACCCATCCAAATCAAGAACTATATCAACGGCGAATGGGTTGACACGGAGTCAGGCGTCTACGAGGACGTTATTAACCCTGCAACCCAGAAGGTTATTGCGAAAGTTCCGATTTCCACTAGGGAGGAGTTGAACAGGGCTGTTGAAGCCGCCCTAGAAGCGTATCCAAGATGGAGTGAAACCCCGCCTTTAGCGAGAGTGAGGCTTCTGTTTAGGCTTAAGGAGCTCCTAGAGGAGAACTTTGAAACCTTAAGCCGTATCCAAACCATGGAGCATGGTAAGACCATCGATGAGTCTAGAGGTGAAACTAGGCGTAGAATTGAAAACGTAGAGGTAGCCACAGGCATAACTTCCTTCCAGATGGGCTATCTGCTTCAGGATGTAGCTGTGGGCATCGACGAGTTTGCTTACAGGGTGCCTCTAGGAGTCTTCGGCATCATCCCGCCCTTCAACTTCCCCTTCATGGTGCCCCTATGGTTCGCCCCCTACGCTGTAGCGACTGGAAACTGCATCATCATTAAGCCTTCCAGAGAGGACCCTATAAGCCAGTTTAAGCTGGCTGAGCTAGCCGAAGAGGCAGGCTTCCCGCCGGGAGTCTGGAACGTGGTCAACGGGGGAAGGGAAGTAGTCTCAGCCATGCTGGAAAACCCCAACATTAAAGGAATATGCTTTGTAGGATCCACTCGAACTGGGAAATTCATCTACCAGAAGTGCGGCGAGTATGGGAAGCGCTGCATAGCCCAGTGCGGAGCCAAGAACTTCGTAGTTGTCATGCCTGACGCAGTCTTGGAGAGGACTATTCCAGCCTGCATGACCTCCTTCTTCGGAAACACTGGTCAGCGGTGTCTTTCAGGAGCCAACCTAGTCATTTGCGGAGAAGGCTTAAACGAAACGGAATTCAACCAATTCTACGAGAAAGTTGTTAACGCCTTCGTAGACTCTGCTTCAAAGATTAGGGTTGGCTATGGTCTTGATGAGCGTGTGCAGATGGGGCCGCTTAGGGATAAGGAGAAGAAGCAGCGCATGCTCGAATACATTGAGAAGGGCATCGAGGAAGGAGCTAAACTCGTCCTTGACGGTAGGAATATTAAGCTGATAGGCGATTGGCCTCATGACGCCTTCCTCAACCCAACCGTTTTCACAGAGGTTACACCTGACATGTTCATTGGAAGGGAGGAGTTGTTCGGGCCCATAGCCTCCATCATGAGGGCTAGAACCCTCGATGAAGCCATTGAAATGATTAACAACCATCCGATCTATGCGAATGCTTCAACCATCTTCACCCAAAGCGGTAAATGGGCTAGAGAGTTCATTTACAGGGTTCAAACGGGAGGCATAGGCATTAACATTGGAATCGTAGCCTCCATGGCCTTCTTCCCATTCCCAGGCATGAAGCAATCCTTCTTCGGAGTGCTCCACGGCCAGAAAGAATCCATCGACTTCTTCACCGATAGGAAGGTTGTCATCCAGAGGTGGTTCTAGTGGAGCTCATAACAGCCTCAGCCATCGTCAGTTTTTTCTCTAAGGTGGAAGAGGACTGCGCGAAGCTCTACGAGAAACTGGCTGAAAGATTCGCGGAGGCCAAGGAGTCCTTCCTTTCTTTTGCTAGGGAGAGCGAGAAGAATAAGAAGGCTATTGAAAGCGCCTACTATGGGGTGATAAGCGACAAGTATGAAGCCTGCTTCATCGAACCATTAAACACGGATAACTATGCCATTAAACTCGAAATACCTGAGGGGGCAAGCTACGCGGAAGCCCTTCAAACACTCCTCCAAACTGAGGAGAGCCTCCAAAAATTCTGTGCGGATGCCGCTAAATCTATAGGGTCGCTGGTGCCAGACGTCTCTTGGACATTTAACAGGATTAGCAAACGTAGGGCTGAACGGGTAGCTAAGTTGAAGGCTATGCTGGAAAAAGCTGGGTGAAAGGCTATGGTTAAAACGCAGAGGGTTCACTGCAACATTAAGCATGTAGACGCCTACATGCTTCAATATGATGATGGCAGAATAGTGGTTAAATGCCCCCACAAGCCTTACTGTCAAGAATGCCCCATAGAGAAGGGGATCATACCTAAGAGGCAAAGAATCTAAACCTCCAACTCCCTTAATTTTTGGAAACCTTTAAGGGGAGCCTTAGAAACTTATTTTTCCAACGTCTTCCCTTCACCTAGCCCTTAAGGTGAAGACTTATTCAGGCTAGAAGCCCTCTCACGCTCAGCCTTATCTCCCTCTCCCACGCGGTAAACCACAGCTTCTGGGTGATTATTCCAGCTTTAGCCCCTCTCATCCTTAAAGATTTAAAGCTCACTTACCTAGACGCTGGAGCCGTTTTCGCCGTCTATCTGGCAACCTATGCCGCCGGCCAAATACCAGTGGGCCTCCTAGCCGCGAAGGTGAATCGAAGCCTGCTCATGGGGGGAGGACTGCTGGTAACTGCTCTAGGAACCCTATTAACGGCCCTAGCGCCAAACTATTTGGCCATTCTGCTTTTTCAGGCTTTGGCAGGTCTCGGAGGCGCAGCCCACCACCCCCTCGCCCTATACCTTATCTCCGAGGTTTATCCCCGTGAAAGGAGGGGGAGAGCCCTAGGCGTCCACGGGTTCTCCTCTTCTCTAAGCTTCACGCTTACTCCGTTGGCTGTGGCAGCCTTAACATGCTACGGCTGGAGGATGCCGCTTATCTGCTTTTCAGCCTTGGCAGCCCTCACAGGCTTGCTCATAATGGCTTTCATTCATGCTGGAAGGGGGCCTGGAGAGGATCCATCAACCTACGTTAGGCTGCTTAAAAGCAGGGAGTTTCAGAGGCTTTTAACCCTTTTCGCCTGTTTCTCCACTGGTGAGAGAGGCCTCATAAGCTTTCTACCCCTCTTCCTAATTTTCCTTTACGGGTTTACCGTTGAGCAGGCGGGCTGGTGGTATTCGCTCTTCTTCCTCGCCGGGCTGGCAGGTCAACCCCTAATAGGCTATTTGGCCGATAGGCTTGGCTGGAGAAAAGTTATTTTAACCCTTTTAACGGCTTCCATCATCCTAATTCTCGGCATAGCGTCGGGGAGGCTTCACCAAGCTTTTCTAGTCGTCTTGGGCTTCACCCTAATGTCGAGCGTGGTTCTACACGACATAGCAGCAGCCTACATGGTTCCTGAAAAGGCTAGAGGCTTAGGATTCGGCCTAATATTCACCGTGGGAATAGCCTTCGCCTCGCTTTCCGCAGGCTTCACAGGGTTTCTAGCTGAAAGCCTTGGCTTCCAGCCAGCCTACATGTTGCTAACCATACCCTTCCTCTTAGAAATACCCATTCTAGTAGGCCTTAGACGGCGGAGGAGTTGAAGTAGGTGTGCTTCGAAAATTTTTTATAAGAAGGTTTAAGGTTGACTTTAAGTCGGCTGGAGGCTGCTCGGATGACTGGAACCTATAGGGTTGCGGTTATTCCCGGGGAGGGCATAGGGCCGGAGGTGGTTAACGCGGCTTTAAAAGTTTTAGACGCTGTTCAAGAACGCTTCAAAGGCTTAAAGCTTGAATATGTGATGTGTGAGGCTGGAGTTTCGGTTATTCCTAAGTATGGAACCAACCTGCCTGAGGAGACCATTCAGAAGCTTAGGGAGTCTCATGCCTGCCTTAAGGGGCCTGTAACTACGCCTGAGGAGCCTGGCTCCCCTGTGAGCGTGGCAGTCAAAATTCGAACCATGTTTAACCTTTACGCCAACGTTAGGCCTGCTAGAAGCCTCCCCAACGTTCCATGCCTTAGACCCGACATCGACCTTGTAATCGTCCGGGAAAACACTGAAGGCTTCTACTTCGCTAAGGAATTTGAAATCGAACCTGGGGTAGCTATTTCAACCAGGCTCATAACGAGGAAGGCTTCTGAGCGTGTGGCCAGATTCGCCTTCAAGCTAGCCATGAAGAGGCGGAGGAAGCTGACATACGTGCACAAGGCTAACATTCTAAAGCTTACCGACGGAATTTTCAAGCAAGCCGTTTTAGACGTGGCAGAGGAGTTCCCGGAGGTGGAGGTGGAAGAGCTCCGCGTAGACGCTGCAGCCATGCAGCTAGTGCGGAGGCCTCAAACCTTCGACGTCATCGTAACCACCAACATGTTTGGAGATATTCTCTCGGATGAGGCTGCTGGACTTGTTGGGGGACTCGGCCTAGCGGCGGGAGCCAACCTAGGCGAAACCTACGGCATGTTTGAGCCTGTGCATGGTTCGGCTCCGAAATATGCGGGGCAAAACAGGGTTAACCCTATAGCCACCATCCTAGCAGCTAAAATGATGCTTGAATTCTTGGGTGAAGCTAAAGCCGCTAGAAGCATTGAAGAGGCTGTTATCTCGGTTTTGAAGGAGGGGAAAGTTAAAACC
>CAZAJK010000071.1:0-5311 GCA_964485425.1 uncultured Candidatus Bathyarchaeia archaeon
GGCTTTGAGGGCTAGTTGGGCTAGGGCTCCTGGAACAGCTGCCATAGGCCCAACCCCCGCCTTTAAAGCAGCTTCAGCGGCAAGCCTAGCTGCCTCTGGGGCGTAGCTTTCAACTTCGACTGGTTCAAGGCTGAAGCGGAATTCAGGCTTCCTTTTCACGTAGGCCTCTAGGAGGGCTCTGTGGTAGGTGAAAGCTGTTAGGGCTTGGGCTACGGCCTCAGCCTTATCGCTGGCCAATAGGAGGTTTGAGGGTGGAAGTTTAACCCTAACCCTATATAGGCCTCCTCTAACTTCTACTCTCAAGCCTCCTCACCAGCCTCCCAGCCACTTCAACCAGGAAACGCCTATAACCCGCCGGGTCGCTTAAAACCAGATACTTCCTAGCGTCAACCTCCCTTCTTAAGGCCTTGAAAAATTCCCTTTCCTCAGGCTTTTCAGCCTCAAGTATTTCGAGGAGCCTGCTTAAAGCGTCCACCAGCCTGAAGGAGCCGTAAGCCTGAGGTTCATCTAAGCATCCCAGCGCGCTTGAAATCAGGTAAGCCATGAATCCCAGCCAAGGATCAGCGGGTTCCACCGGTTTTCCAGCTTCACCTTCAGCTTCCTCCCTACTCCAGCTTCTCCCGAAAGCCTCAAGATATGCCACCTCTTTAAGGGGTTTCTTAGGTGGAGGTTTGGGCTGTTCAGCGGGGTAGCCTAAAGCAATTATTAGCTCGGGCTCCACCCCCTCAGGGAGCTTCAACAGCTCTTTCACAGGCCCGGAGGCGAAAGACTTAATGACGCAGCTTCCAAGCCCCAAGCCCGTAGCAGCCAGCATCATGTTTTCAGCTGCCATGGCACAGTCTGCGATGACCAGATATTTTTCGGCTAGTTCTCCCCCCTTCTCTCTGGCTAGCTTCCGGTTAGAGCATATAACGATGGCTGCTGGGGATTCACCCAAATATCCGGGTGAAAACCTTCTGAGGAGGCTTAAGGTTTTCCTGTTAACTATGGCTATGAAGACCCATGGCTGAAGGTTTCCAGCTGAGGGAGCCCAGCGTCCAGCATCCAAAATCCTTTCTAGAAGCTCAGCTGGAATGGGGTCAGGCTTAAACCTCCGAATACTCCTACGCTTCAGAATAGCTTCAAAAACCTCCATCCACGGTCAGCTCTCCGAAGCTATTTTTAAAGCCTTGAAGGGGCAGGCTACCACACAGGCCCTACACCTAATGCATAGCTGCTCATCTATGGTGATCTCCTCGGCGGTTAGGGTTATGGCGCCTGTTGGACAGGGTGAAACGCAGGCTCCGCAGAGCACGCATTTTTCCCTGTCTATCTCGATGGTTGGACCTAGCTCCCAGACCTCCACACCCTCCTCCCTTAAGGCTTCAAGCACCCTCTCCAGCTGCTCGCCGCTGGCAGGGATATCGACAACTATTTCCCCTCTGCTTGGAGTCACCACAGCCTCAAGAATATTCAAAGGGACACCAGTCTTCAGAATAACCGTAGAGAGAACAGGCTTCCCAACCTTCTCATGCCTATAGGAAATTTTAACCTTCAATTCCCCGGCACCCCCTCAACCAGGCTTTCTCCCACGGACAAGTTTAGCCAGGTCGTCGGTGGTCACAATTCCCACCACTTTAAACTCTTCATCCACCACAGGCATGCCTGAAATCTTGTATTGAAGAAGTTTCCTGGCAGCCACATCCACGGATTCTTCAGGCCTAGCCACAATAACCTTCGTGGTCATAACCTCGTTTAAGGTCCGCTTATCTTCGGCTAGAGCCCTAGCCAGATCCCATGAGGTAACTATCCCCACGAGTTTTCCATCCTCAGCCACAATGGGGATATGGTCAACCCCATGCTTCACGATGAGGGCTGCCACAGTTTTCACGTTGTCGGTTGGCTTGGCGCTGATAACCTCCCTGGTCATGACGTCTTTAACCCTAGGCTCGTAACGTTTAACCTCTAAAGGTTTAAACTCCACGTCTAAGGGGAGAAGTTCAGCAGGCCTATTAAGCGTGAACAGGCCCTCCTCAATCCACTTTTTTAAGGTTTCAGCGATTTCCCTTGCATAGGCTAAGCTCGACATGCAGGAGGCAGGGACGCTCCGCCCCTCCAGCTCAACCACTCCAGATTTAAGTTCAGCATAGGAAACCCTTTTAATTACAGGCCTGTTTCTCGAAGGAATCCCGTAATCTAAAATTTCGGTGTAGATTTCCTCGTCGGGGGTGGCTGCCGACCTAGCTACTTCAAGGTTGATGAGGGGGATGGGGATTCCTATCCCAACGTAGAGGGTGGCTCCATACCGGTGGATGGTGGCCCCCCTGAGATACCTAGGCTTCATCTGTTTAAGGTCTCCCTTCACCATGAGGGTTCCCATACGCTTCTTAGGGTTATGCTGGGTTCCCTCCCCAATCACGTAGCCTATCCCGCCTCCAAGGAAAATCCTAGTTCCAACCCCGATGGTTTCATAGTTGTAGTCCTTGTAGAGGGGGTTAAGCTGGCCTGAACCGCTATACATGACATTTCCAAACCTTGGAAGCAGGGTTCCCATGTAGGTGTAGAGGATGCGGTCGCTGCTGTTTGTGGCTGCCGAATAGCGCTGGTAGGCGTTCCTCGGATTCACTAGGGCAGCCTGATTTATCTCCCCAAGCGTAATGGTGGTTTCAAGGTATTGGCGGGGGTAGCAGTCGGTAGGCCACCCCTCAGCCCTAAGCTCAACCTCCTTCCCACTCACCAAATCCTCGATAACGTGGCCTCCACCATAATCGATTCCACGGGTTTCACTGGCAGCCGCAGCCCCAAGGTAAACATCCACTGCGGCAATGGAACCATAAGCCGGAACATCGTTTAGCCAGCACTTCCATATCTTCATCGGCGGCTCACTGTGGCCGAAGTTTAAGAAAACCCCTGAACTGCACATGGCTCCAAAGGTTCCTGTCGTCACCACGTCAACCTCTTTAGCAGCCTTCTCCAGGCCGTGCTGCCTAGCGTGCTCAACAAACTCGTCAGCCGTCATAACCACTACGTCGCCCCTGCGGATCCGCTCGTTTATTTCCTCATAGGTTCTCAGGGTTTCCGCTCCCCGCGTCTCCCTTCCCCCCAAAGGGTTAAACCTCATCAAAAAGATGTCTTCATGAAGGGTTTGGAGACTTGAAAGCCTATCCATTTAAAATATTTAAAGGTTTAGGCTGGCTCAGCCAGCAAGATATTATGCTTATTTTTAATGATTCGAATTTTAAGCTCCGCTCCAGGTGGGGGCTGCTCGGGAAGCCTAACCACGGTTACGCTTCGAAGCCCATCCTTGGTGACGGCTAGGGTTTCGCCCTTAAGCCAGCCTGGGCCGACGGCTACCACCCTGATTTTCTGCCCAACCTGGTAGGGGATTGGAAGCATAGGCCTATGATGAATGTTAAAGTCTCCCCTTGAAATTCGAAGTTTCACTCCGAAATCTTTTTCAAGTTTGGCTAGGCTGGAGTAGAACTGCCTCCAGCTCATTGGTTTCACTCCCGGAGGTTTTCTCCCCCTCTTATGGGCTTCGTAACGCTGGATTCCCAGCGGAACCCAGCGTTTACCAGCTCCAATTTTTAGGGCAAACTCGATGATGCGGGGTATTTCGCCGTCATTTAATCCTGGAACCCAGACAGGTGCAATAAGCAAATCCATCCTAGTGTTTCTCGCCACATGCTCGGCTACCCCCATAATTTTATCCACCCTATAGGTTGGGGTTCCCGTAAGCTTCCTCGCCAGTTCAGCGTCAAGGGCGTCTATGGAAAGGTTAAGCCTAGAAAGCCCCGCTTCAGCCAGCTCTTCGGCAAGCCTTTCACTTAGCAGGTGGCCCTTACTCTGCATAGAAACCACTTCAACACCTTGGAGGCTGCTTAAGGACTGAACTAGATCGACAATTTTAGGGTAGGTTAAAGGGTCCCCAACGGTGTCTATGTGGGCCTCAAGCTTTTCGAGACCCTTGAAGCTGGCTAAAGCCTCGAAGGCTTCAACCAGATGGTCTAGGTCGACTAAATATTCAACCTGCCTACTCCTAGATTTTGGCCCAGCATCGGTAGAGCAGAAAATGCAGGAGAGAGGGCAGCTAGTAGACGGCCTAACCTGAATGAGGTTGGTGCCCCGATCTATAAGGCCGAAAGCTATACATCCAACCAGTGGAATTTCAGGGCCAACCCTGAAAGTAGGCCTCAAAGCCTAAAACCTATTTTATTCAAAACCTCTTTAACCTCGGCCCTCGCCGTGGAAGCCTTTAAGGGTCCTCCAGCCAAATTGGATTTGAAAAGCTCCATGTCAAAGGAAATTCTACCAGCAACCCTTATCCCATGCTTTGTGAGGCCTTCCATTAGTAGGGATTCGGCCTCCGGCAGAGTTCTGTTAACCACAGCCCAAACCTCTTTTCCAAGCTTCCCAGCCTCCCTAAACATTTTCTCGGCTAGGAGGATGGAGTCGAAGGATGGGTCGACAATGCAGAGAATGGTGTCGACAGCCTCCTCCAAACCCCTACCCAAATGTTCAATCCCCGCATCTGTGTCGATTAGGACTACCTCGTTTTCGCCTAGGTGAAGGTGGCTGAGGAAGACGCGGGTGAGAAAGTTTAGAGGGCAGGCGCACCCCTCAAAGAAGTCTGAAATTTTCCCAGCCACCACTAGCCTGATACCCTCAGGCTTTAAGGCCACGTATGCGGCTGGAAGGCTTCCAATGCTTAATCTGCCCTCAACCTTTAAGGCCTCAGCTAGGTCGGCCTCCCTCCCACCTCTCATTAAGTCTGCAACCCTCTTTCTCCCGCCTAAGTATTCGATTAAAGGTTTGGGCTGGCTTAAACCTAGGAAGCGGTGGAGGGAGGGGTTCGACTCATCCGAATCTACCACATCGACGGTGTAACCATGGCTGGCTAGGGTTTCCGCAGCCAGAACCGTGATGGAAGTTTTACCGCACCCCCCTTTACCGCAGATCAAAATTTTCCTACCCATGGTTTGAAGGCTGGATGGAGGGAGGATTTAATAAAGCTTTCCTCCAATGAAATGCTTGAAGGCGGTGGCTATGTGCCTCTTCAAAGTATACCTCGCAAAGAATGGTAAACGCGAACTAGTAGCCGAAGGCGTGGCCATAGCTAAAACTGATAAGGCTTCAGTGGAACTTTACAATCCAGCCCTAACAAGATTAAAAACCATAGCCAACGCCGAAATAATCCAGGTCGACACGTTAAACGAGGTTCTCATCCTGAAAGAGAAGTTTTCCTGATTCCAGCCTTTGGAGCCCCGGGCGGGATTCGAACCCGCGACCTGCGGCTTACAAGGCCGCCGCTCTACCCGCTGAGCTACCGGGG
>CAZAJK010000072.1:0-396 GCA_964485425.1 uncultured Candidatus Bathyarchaeia archaeon
CATTAACCTGTATCACAGAAATCTCTACAACCCTGTCACCAGCTTGGTGGGCTTGTCCCAGGGCTGCATCTAAAGTTATTGTGTTATCTTGTATCTGCTGTATTGCCCTAACCTCAACCTCTGCCTCACCATAGCTTATTGCAATAGCGTCACCTTGTTCAAGACCTGTAACGTCAGCAACGGTTATCTGGTTAGCTCCTTGAGCAACATCAGCTGTAAGGGTTGTGTCACCTACATTTTCTTCTGCCTCAACATTAGCTGTAAGAGTTGTGTCGCCTCCGGGGACATTTGGATTACCAGACTCATCTGCAGGGTTAGAAGGTGCAACACACAGTTCATCGTCATCATTGACATCATTCTGAGATCCTATCCATGCAACCCACGAGCCCCCAGTAA
>CAZAJK010000072.1:406-5222 GCA_964485425.1 uncultured Candidatus Bathyarchaeia archaeon
GTGGTGTAGCATCCACACCTGATAGGTCTGGATCTGAAACAGTTATTTGTAATATCGCTTCCCCTTCCTCTGTATTTCCGTCTCCATCAATGTCGATGGCTTGCCCATAAAATCTGTCACTTGACACTATCAATGTACCTAAGGTTCCGGCTGGTGCCGCTGGAACTATTGCTAGCGTTGAAAGTACTAGTATGAGGCCTAGGAATAGGGGTAGAATATTTCTACCCATATGTTTTTCACCTTTAGGAAACTCGCTGGGAGTTTCCAGCCTTACTATTTACAGCTTGGTTATTTATAGCTTGGCTTCCATCTTGTATACAAATGTTGACAAAAAGAGGAAGAAGGCCCATTTAGTAGACATTTATCTTTGGGGTTTCGCCCTGGAAACCTTAACGGAAAGCACTAGTGCGGCTATGGCGGAGGCAACGGCTAAGACCGCTATGATAATGGCCGCCCAAACCGCTAAGCCTAGGGTTTCAACGCTTCCGCTTAGGTTTTCCAGCATACCCCTAAGGCTTTCCATGGTTTCTCTAAGTTCTGGTGCCACCGTATGCGTTACGGTTACTGTTTTGGTCACGGTTACGGTTTTAGTTTGCACCATCGGGGTTGTGACAGCAGCCTCAAGGATGGTCAGCTTCCTCAGGGTTCCATCCCCCTCAGCGCCAGCCATCCCAGCTGGGCTTCCAAATTCGGCTAGGTATAGGGCTGAGCCATCCGGCGCCACAGCCACCCCATACAGCCTCTTGAAGCCTTCGGCTAGGAGAACTGTTTCCCCATCTCGGATGGCATAGACTTTTCCAGCCTTAACCGTGAAGTATACTGTTCCATCTGGGGCTACGGCCACATCGTAGGGGTGGGCTATCCCCGAAGCTAGGGTTTCCAGGCTCCCCGTCTCAGCCCTCCAAACTTTAATGGCTCCTGCAACTGCGGTTAATTCGCCGAATTCAGCTATGTAGATGTCGCCGTTGGAGGCCACATCTAACCCGTAGGGTATGGCTAGGTTTTCAACTAGGATTTCAGGCTTCTCCCCCGGCGAAACGCGGAGAACCATCCCCTCCTTGGATCTCACGGTTAAGTATATGTTCCCCTGCTGGTCGAGGTCTATGCCCCAAATCCCCTTCAGCTTCTCAGAGCCTGAAAGGTCCACCGCTACATTTGAACTTCCGGTTTTCGGGTCGTAAACCCAAACCTTCCCCTTAGCCGACTCTACTACGTATACTTTCCCGTCTGGCCCAACCGCCACGCCTGAGGCGCTTACAAGTCCCGGGATAACAGTTTTCACCAGTTCTTCGGTTTGATCGTAGACTTTTAGGGCTCCTTTAAGGCCGAATTCGGTGAAGTAAATTTTGCCTTCAGCCACGTCTATCCCTACGGGGTGGTTAAGTTTTTCAGCCATGGTTTCAACTTTTACCTGTTGGGCTGAGGCCCCTTGAAGCCCTACTACTCCTATTAAAATAATTATGACTAGTGATAGGGCTAGCCGGCCTTTCAAGACCATTCTTCCCCGGAGAAGCCTTAATTTAAGGTTTACGATGTTGAGCATTTAACGGTTTCCCAAAGTTACTGTTCAATATCGTCTATGTGCTCCTTCCGGTAAATGTTTTTCAATTTATGCTTAATAATCGACTTCTCCAATTCTTCTCGGAGAAGCTCAAAGAGTTCATGTTGAAGTTTTACGAAACTTGACTTATGCCTGTTCCTAGGCCTCTTAAGATTCACGTGGATAACGTGTTTTACGCGTGCCGGCCTAGCTGTTAGAACTAAAATTTTGTCTGCCATTTCAATGGCTTCAGTGAGGTTGTGAGTTACCAGGATAAAGGTTTTTTCTGTTTCTTCCCATAGCTCTAAAACTTCATGGCGTAACACTTGGGCTGTGAACTCGTCTACGGCGCTGAAGGCTTCATCAAGCAGGATGACTTCGGGGTCGACGGCTAGGGCCCTAGCTATGCTCACCCGCTGCTTCATTCCCCCCGATAGCTCACGTGGATAGCAGTGCTCATAACCCTTCAAGCCAACGGTTTCAACTAGCCTTTGAGCTATCTGTCTTCGAACATTTTTAGGAACCCCCTGCGCCTCCAAGCCAAACTCAATGTTTTGGAGAACGGTTCTCCACGGGAATAGGGCGAAGGTTTGGAAAACCATGCTTATTTTTGGGTGGGGTTTCTCTACTTTCTCCCCTTTGAGGCGTACCTCCCCCCGGCTTGGTCTGTCGAGTCCTGCAATAATTTTTAGCAGGGTGGATTTCCCGCAGCCAGTTGGCCCTATAATGCTTATGAATTCCCTTTCATGGACGTGGAAAGTTATTTCTTCAAGGGTGGGGATTAGCCCCATCTTGGGATGGTGATGGTGCTTAGCTACTCCGTCAACTTCAAGGCATTTGCTTCTCAATCCCTCCACCTCCTAACCTTGTCCTCAAGCCTCTGGAAGACTGCCCTATCGACGAGAATGGCGATTAAGCCTATGAAGAAGAGAGCTGCAAAAGCCTCGTTAAGCGCGCCGCCTTTCACCGAGGAATCTATAAGCAGCCCTACACCGCCTATTCTGGCAATAATTTCTACGGCTAAAACTACCTCCCAGAGGAATTCGTAGGATAACCTTAAACCCGTGATTAGGTTTGAAAAGGTGGCGGGGAAAATAAGCTTAGTGAATAGGTGGGCTTTTTTCGTGCTGTAAATTTCTACTACGTGGAAGTAGTCTTCGGGGATGGCGTTCACCCCTTCCCTCACCATGAAAAACAGGGGGAAGAAGGCAACTATCGTCGCCATTAGAAGAGCTGAGGTAACCGTAGGCCCAAACCAGTAAATGATGATAGGTAGAAGCGCTAGGTCTGGGAGAGCCCCAAAAATCATTATTAACGGCGTTAAGGCAGCATCGAAGCGGCGTTTAAGCCCTGTCGCTATTGCTAGGGGTATGGCTGTTAGGAGGGCTAAGAGAAGACCCATACCTAAAACTGAGAGGCTTCTCCCCACGGTGAGGAGGAAGGAAAGGTTAACCATGCTATAGGCGAGAGTCTGGAAAACATTAATCGGAGAAGGGAGAAGCTCGGAGGAGGCGAAACCTAATCTTACCGCTAGCTCCCAGCCTAAAAGGATGACTGTAAGTGGGAAGAGGAAGAGGAGGCTTTCAAGGTGACCGTGGATTTTGAATTCAAAGCCTTTCTCAGGTTTAACCGTAAAACTCTGGGCCATTTAGGCTCCCTCTCAGCTGAGAAACTTTGTTCAGCCTATAAAACATAAAATTTTGGAGAAACTCTGAACATTCGCCGTTTCATTGCTCAACATTGGGGCTTCAGCTTTAAAAGTCTCATGTTTAGCCAAGCTCTTGATAAAAAGTTTGAGGAGCCGCCTAACAATTAAAAATCTTTTTCATAATGGTTTAAACCCGCCTATTGAAAGGTTAAAATGTGGCGGAATGTTGAGAAACTTTAAATATTAGGGATTTAATAGCTGGAATGCTTCACAAACATGCTTAACGTTTAAGTTTCATGTGGAATGCCGTTTTTGGGTGTTTAGGCATTGGCTAGAAGGGTTCTTGTCGACTCCAGTTTTCTCATGATTGCCTTTGAGCTTCCGCTTGACGTCTTCGGGGAGCTTGAGAAAATTTTATCAGTGCAAGTTGAACCTGTAATATTACCTCCTGTGGTTGAAGAGCTTGAGAGGCTAGCTTCTAGGGGGAAGCCTAAAGTTAGAAGGATAGCCTTATCCGCCCTAAAACTGGCGGATAAATGTGTGAGGTTGAATGTTGAGAGGAAGCAGGGTGAAACCGTCGACGATTACCTTGTCAGGGTTGCTAAGGAATTGAAGCTCCCCGTAGCTACGGCGGACCTAGACCTTAAGCGTAGGCTTAGAAGTGAGGGTATCCCTTCAGCCTTCCTTAGGGGCGGTAGAAAATTGGAGCTGGAAGGGTGGTGGGATTAAGCCATGTTCGAGCTGGTTAAATGTCAGGATGTGGTTCGCATCCCCCCAGGAAAGTTTAACGAAGACCTAGTCAAGGTTGCAATTGAAGAGTTGGCTAAGAAATATGAGGGAACCTTAAGCAAGGAGCTAGGCTACGTGGTGGCAGTGGTTTCAGCAGAGGTTTCCCCGGTGGGGAAGATTCTTCCAGGCGATGGAGCCACATATAACCCGGTTACCTTCACCCTCCTAACCTATAAGCCTGAAATTCAGGAGGTGGTTGAGGGCGAGGTGGTTGAGGTTGGGAACTTTGGAGCCTTCGTCAGAATAGGCCCCATGGAAGCCCTGCTCCACGTTTCCCAAATAATCGACGACTACGTGGTTTACGATGAGAGACATGCAACCTTGATGGGTAAAGAGACAAAGCGTAAGCTTTCAGTTGGGGACAGGGTTAGGGCTAGGATTACAGCTGTCAGCATGGGGAAGGGGGGAGCCAGCGGCAAAGTCGGCATAACCATGAGGCAGCCTTTCCTAGGCAAGATCGAATGGATTAAGGAGGATATTGCTAGGCTTAGGGAGGAGGAGAAGGTTAAGGCTGAAAAGGAGAAAGCTAAAGCTAAGGCTGGTGAGAAGAAGTGAGAGAAAGAGCCTGCACCCAATGTAAAACCCTCTTCTATGGAAGCGTCTGCCCAAACTGTAAGGCTACCAGCTTCTCTGAAGATTTTTCAGGTCTCTTGATAATCTTAGACCCTGAAAAATCCCAGATAGCCAAGAAAGTTGGAATTAAAACTCCTGGACGCTACGCTTTAAAGGTGAGGTAATCCTCGTTGCAGACCTACATTCTTATTTTAAAAAGCTAAGATAAGTTTCCTTGGTGGGCCCCTTTGGCTGAGGCTGCCACGGGTTTTGAAGCTGTTGACAGC
>CAZAJK010000073.1:0-5121 GCA_964485425.1 uncultured Candidatus Bathyarchaeia archaeon
GGTTAAAGCCATTCGGGTAGGGGGTAGAGTCTAGGTGGCTGAGGCTGACCTCCTAGATTTGGCTTTAAAATGTGTAAGGCTGGCTGAGGCCGAGGGGGCTGAGGAGGCTGAGGCTTATCTAAGCAGGCTTAAAACTGTTTCAGCCTCCCTCGAAAACTCTCAGCTAGTTAAGGCTAAGACGGCTTGGGAGGAAGGAATTGGCGTTAGAATCTCGCTTCAAGGCCGAATAGGCTTCGCCTACACCAATCAGGCTTTTAATTCGGCTCTAGCTGAAACCGTCAGGAAGGCTTTGAAGCTGGCGAAAGTATCCCAGCCCGATAAAGATTGGAGAGGTTTCCCCGCTAGGAGCAGTTACCCCAAGCCTTCAGGCCTCTACGATGGGGAGGTAGCTTCAGCGGAGGTTGAAACCGCCATTGGGATGGCTTCGGAAATGCTTAATGCCGCCCTAAAAGTTGACAGGCGGATTATAGCCTCCGAGGGTGGGGTGTCCCTAGCGGTTGAGGAAAGGGCTATAGCTAACAGTTTGGGGGTTGAAGCCTGCGAGAAGGCTACGTGGGCTAGATGCTTCCTTGAGGCTGTGGCTAAGGAGGCTGGGGAGACGACGCCCTCCTGCCATGAATTTGACGCCTCCCGAAGTTTAAGGCTTGACCTGGAAAAAGTTGGAGTGGAGGCTGCTAGGCTTGCCGTTTCAGCCCTAGGGGCTGGGAGAGGCGAAGATGGAAGGTTCTCCATTGTCTTCGGCCAGCATGCCCTCTTAGACCTGTTATCCTATACTCTTATGCCTGCCTTTAAGGCTGATAATGTTCAGCGGGGTAGGTCTCCGCTTAAAGGTAAGCTGGGGAAACCGGTGGCCTCAAAAATTCTTACCATAGTGGATGACGGCCTCATGGAGGGAGGGCTTCACAGCTGGGGGTTTGACGATGAAGGGTCTCCTGCCAGGCGCACTACCCTAGTTGAACACGGGATTCTGAAGGGTTTTCTCTACGACCATTATAGGGCTGGGAAGGATGGGGTTAGCAGCACTGGCAACGCTTTTAGACCGGCCTCCTACGCTTCAACCCCCATCATAGATCCAACCAACTTTCGAATTGAACCCTCAACCAAAAGCGTTGAAAGCCTTTTAGGCGAGGTGGGTGAGGGCTATTATGTTCCCTTCCTTCAGGGAGCCCATAGCAGCAGCCTTGAGAGCGGAGAGTTCTCGGTGGTGGCTGCCCCAGCCTGGAAGATTGAGGGAGGCGTCCTAGCCAAGCCTGTTAGAAGCATTATGCTGGCTGGAACCATCTATGAAGCCTTAGAAAACCTTGCAGGGCTAGCTTCCAACCTTAGAAGCGTTGGAATGCTGGTGGCCCCATGGGTTTGGGTGGAAAACGTTAAGGTGGTTGGAGGCTGAACATTAAGCTTCGCAGGGTTCTCTCAACCCTGGCAGCCATAGTTTTGCTGATGCTTGCAGCCGAGCTAGTTGAAAGCTTTCTGCTTGCAAGGCTTCCCACAGGCGGGTTTGAGGTTTTACCTGAACCCTTAGCTGCCTGGGATAGGTTTGGCTTTAAGCTTATAAACGGTTTTGGAAACCCGTCTATCGACCCTATTTTCCAGGCCTTCTCGATGGCTGGGGCAACCCACCTTTGGGTTTTGGTGGCCGTATTAATGTGGGCCTTGGGTAGGAGGAGGGAGGCTTTCCTCTTAGCGGTAGGCCTCTGCCTATCCTCGCTTCTAATTCTCCCCATGAAGGTTTTCCTCCCAAGGTTTAGGCCTTTCTCAGCCCTTCAGGAAGTTAGGGTCTTGGAGGAGGCTAAAGGCTTCAGCTTCCCCAGCAGCCATGCTAAAAATGTTTTCCTGGGGGCTTCAGCTGTCTCCCAGGGGCTTAAGGCAGCCTGGAAGCTTAGCCTCTACCTTTTCGCGGCTGTTTCAGCCTTCAGCAGGGTTTACGTAGGTGTTCACTGGCCCATCGATGTGGCTGCTGGGGCGTTGCTAGGTTTAACCGTAAACTGGTTTTTGGTTAGGCTTCTCTGGGAGCGGCTTGGAAAGATTTCATGGCTTCTTAGATGAGGCTTAGCCAGGTTAAGCTGAGGAGGAAGGCTGCTGAAGCTAGGGGAACCGTGAGGTTGTCGTCGACGGGTAGGGGTAGGGCTTCCACCGCCATGCCTAGGCAGGCAGCCGCCAACCCCGGGGTTAACCCCACTAAAGGTATGGTTCCAGCTGAAGCTAAAACTAGGCCGGCTAAGCTTCCCTCCAAGGTTTTATTGGGGTTGAAGGGTAGCTTAACCCTTCCAATCCAGCTTCCAATGAGGCTTGAGCCTCCGTCGCCGAGGGTTAAAACAGCCACGGCGGCGTAGGAGACGGGTTCGGGGAAGAAGGTTAAGGAGACAGCTATCCCAACGGCTAGGTAAAGCGGCCGTAGGATGGGAGACTTATCCTCCTCGCTCCTGCAGGCCTTAAGCGTTATGCGGCCTATCACTGGGAGAAGCCTCCCTCTGGCCCTGAACTCTTCGGAGACGCAGTATAGGGTTGAAACCACCATGATCAGTATGAGCACAAGGGGTTTCCCGGCTGTTATGGTTAGGGGTATGGTGGCGGAGCATGCTATGTGAATGGAGGAGCGGAAGAACTCCCTGCGCTTCAAGTTTAAAGCCATCTGGTTTCCCCGGGGGAGACCTAACCCTTATTTTGGCTGGCTTAAGTATTTTAGTTGGGCTGCTGGTGTGAAAGGGTTTTGACGAGTTTGGACTTTGAGGCTGAGCGGAGGAAGCTGGTGGAGGCTTTAAAAAGTCAGGGGGTTATCCGAAGCAGGAAGGTTGCTGAAGCCATGCTTAGGGTTCCCAGGGAAAGATTCATCCCTGAAAGGCTTAGAGGCCAAGCATACTATGATATGCCTCTGCCCATAGGTTGGGGCCAAACAGTTTCAGCCCCCCACATGGTAGCCATGATGTGCGAGTTTCTCGAGCTTGAGGTGGGCCATCGAGTGTTGGAGGTGGGTGCTGGCTGCGGCTACCATGCGGCTGTGATAGCTGAGATTGTAGCTCCGAGAGGTGCAGAAGGTGGAGGACACGTTTTCACGGTGGAAATTATTAAGGAGTTAGCTGAGATGGCTCGACGCAACTTGGAGGCTAACTCCTATGCTGGGAGGGTTACGGTGGTGCATGGGGATGGGACGTTAGGGCTGCCTGAGCATGCCCCCTACGATAGGGTTCTGGTTACAGCGGCAGCACCCAGCATTCCTCCGCCCCTAGTTGAACAGCTTAAGCCTGGGGGTATCCTGGTTATTCCCGTGGGTGAGCCATACTCCTATCAGGTTTTAAGGGTTGCTAGGAAGCTTCCGGATGGGAGGCTTGTTTGGGAAGACCTTATGGGGGTGGCCTTTGTCCCCTTAAGGGGAGCCTACGGCCACAAGGATTAGGAGGGTTTAACCAGGGATTTCTCTAAGAGTGCCAGCGCGAAGAGGATGGCTGAGGCTGGAAGCACCGCTGCCCCCGATGGGAGGTCAAACATGTAGGAGAACCAGGCTCCATAAATTATGAAGGATACGGCTAGCAGGACGGATGAAACCATTACTTGCGGTAGGCTTCTTCCAAGCCTCAGCGCGATGACGGCTGGAACCACTAGGAGGGCTATGGAGAGAAGGATTCCCACAGCCCTAATTAGGGCGATAACCGTTAAGGCTGCTAAACACATGAGGAGAAGGTTGAGCCCATCTACGGGGAGCCCTAAAGCCCTACCGTACTCCTCGTCGAAACATATGATTACGAAGTCTTTGTGGAAGAGGGCTATGGCTGCAAGCACGCAGATGGAAACTCCAACTATAAGCCAGAAGTCTACGGGTGAAACGGCGAAGAGGCTTCCGAAAAGGTAGCCTATGAGGTCGTGGCTGAAGCCTCTCCCGCTTAGGGCTATAAAGAGCACTCCTAGGCCCATTCCCCCCGTCCAGAGCACGGCTAGAACGGCGTCCTCATGGACTCTTGCCTTTCTCCCAACGGTTAAGGCGGTTAGGGTGGCTGCTAGGGAGAAAGGTATGGTGGCTAGTAGAGGATTTACGCCTAGAAGGTAGCCTAGGCCTATGCCTCCAAAGGCTGCATGGGAAATCCCGCCGCTCATAAGTGTAACCCGCTTAGCCACGATGTAGGTGCTTATAAGCCCGCTTAAAACTCCGGCTAGAACTCCTACGGCTAGGGCTCCACGTATAAATCCGTAGCCGAAGGCTGGTGAAAGCTTATAGGTGAAAATGGCGGCTAGGAGGCATGCCGCCCAAACAGTGAAGCTTACCCCCAGCCTCATCCCTCAACATTCTCCCCGTGTTCTCTTAATACTCGGTGGGGGATTCCGTGGGCCAACATTTCCACCGGGCAGCCGTAGGCTTCAAGAATTTCGGAGGCAGCTAGCTCCTTAGTATCGTGGAAGTAGAGCCTCCTATTTAGGCAGGCAATTTTGTTCACAAAGGGGTAAACGGCAGTCACATCGTGGGTTACCAGGATAACGGTGAGCTTTCCAGCCAGCTCACTTAAGAATTTATAGAAGAGGGTTTGGCCGGCGACATCCACGCTTACGGTGGGCTCGTCTAGAAGGAGAAGCCTAGGCTTGGAAACTAGGGCCCTAGCGATGAGAACACGTTGCTGCTCTCCTCCTGAAAGCTCTATGAAAAGCCTTTGAGCCGACTTCTCCATGCCCATTAGTCTTAACGCCTCTAAGGCCTCCTCCACATCCTCTCTTGCATAATTTTTCATGAGGCCTCGGATTCCAGCCTTCCCCATCAAAACCACATCTAAAACTCTGAGGGGGATTTCGGGGTTAACCTGGCTTCGCTGGGGGAGGTAGCCCACCAGCCTCCTAGCCTTTTCCGGAGGTAAACCGAAAACCTTTACGCATCCTTTCCTAGGCTTAACCATTCCAAGAATTACCTTAAGCAGGGTGGTTTTTCCTCCCCCATTGGGGCCTAGAATGGCGAGGAAGTCTCCCTCCTCAACTCTCAAGTTGACGTCTTCCAGGGCTACATGGCTGTCATAGCAAACCCAGATATGCTCAAGCCTAACAGCCTCAGCCATCACACACCACCTAAGGCTTCAGCGATGGTGAGAGCTGCCTCCCTAAGCCCCTCCACGTAGCTTCGAGGCAGCGGGTTCAACCATGCAG
>CAZAJK010000074.1:0-5049 GCA_964485425.1 uncultured Candidatus Bathyarchaeia archaeon
AAGTAGAAGGGTCTACGCTTGTTTTCAGCTAAGGCTTCGTAGGCCCTCGGGCTGACGGAGATAAGGGAAATGCCTGGGGGGCAGGCTAAACACTTCTGGCTTCCAGCCACACATACGTCGATGTTCCACCGGTCGACTGGCATTTCATCCCCAGCCAGAATGGAAACAGCATCCACAATCAAGATTTTATCGTGTTTTCGAGCTAGCTTCCCAAGCTCAGGCAGAACTTTCCAGGTTACCCCGGTGGAGGTTTCATTGTAGACGAGGGTTATGCTTTTAATCTTAGGGTTAGCTTCCAAGGCTTCTTTAACCTGCTCAAGGCTTGGATGCTCACCCCACTCCGCCTGAACTTCGATGGGGATGCCTCCACGCCTAGCCACAGCTTCCTTCATCCGCTCTCCAAAAAGCCCGAAATGGATGGTTAAAACTTCATCTCCGGGGGAGACAAGGTTTCCAACAGCGCACTCGACGCCGCCGGTTCCAGAAGCCGTTATAGGGAAGACGTCGTTGGAGGTTTGGAAGGCGTATTTGAGGTTTTCAAGAAGCCTCCGATAAAGCTCCCTAAATTCGGGTCCCCTATGGTTTATGAGAGGCTTATTCATGGCCCTCATTATGCGTGGCGGGACGTTGGTGGGCCCCGGCACCATTAGTAGGCTGTCTGACGCCATGCAGGCTGCACCCTAAACTCTTAACTATCCTAGGTTAACCCACAAATACTTAGTAGGCATGGAAAAAACTTTTGGTGTCAGCTTCATGCCGCCCATAATAACGCTTCTAACGGATTTCGGCTTAAAGGACAGCTATGTAGCTGAAATGAAGGCTGTAATTCTCTCCCTCTGCCCTGAAGCCGTAATAGTGGACATCAGCCACGAGGTTGAACCCTTCAATGTTAAGATGGGCGCATACCTGCTGGCTAGGGCTGCCCCCTATTTCCCTAGGGGAACCATCCATGTGGCGATAGTAGACCCGGGAGTCGGAGGCCCAAGGAAACCCCTAATCGTGGAGGCTGAGCGTGGAATGCTGGTAGGCCCAGATAACGGCCTTCTAATTCCAGCGGCGCGTAAGCTTGGCTTAAAGAGGATTTTCGAAATTAAAGGTGAAGGCTTGCTTCCTAAAAGGTTTACCGAAACCTTCCATGGGAGGGACATTTTCGCACCCACTGCGGCTTTACTGGCCAAGGGTGTCAGCCCTGAAACACTTGGCTTGGAGGTCTCCAGCCCTGTGGAAGAAGCCTTCCACGAAGCCTCTTTAAGCAACCAGCAGGTAAGCGGGGAAATAGTCTACGTGGATAGGTTTGGAAACCTTGTAACCAACATAGATAGAGGCTTAGTTGAAGCCTTAGGCGCCGGCTTCGGCAGCCAGCTTAAGATTTCCCTGGAAGGCAGGTCTCCCATCAAAGTTAGGTTTGTGAAAAGCTATTCGGAGGCTCCTAGAGGCGGACTCCTAGCCCTCATAGGAAGCTGGGGAACCCTCGAGCTTTCAGCAAATCAGGCTTCAGCCTCGGAAATCCTTAAAGCTTCAGCTGGCATGAAAATCCTGGTTGAGCTGGCTTAAGCCTTAACCTTATCAGTTTTAGCCAGATTCCTAATACGCTCCACTCCACCTATCTGCTTAATGTATTCCGCCACGGAGGAAGGGATAAGCGCCTCCCAGTTTTCACCATTAAGTATGCGGTCTCGAACGTTGGTAGCCGTGTAAACTCCACGCTTATAGAATTTTATCCCCTCAACCTTAAAGCCAGCCTCCATGAAAAGCTGCCTGCTCAACGGGTCATTAGTAAAAACCACGTCAAACCTTGGAGTATACGCCAAAACCTGTGCAACCCAAATGCTGTGGACTTGGGTGTCTGGGATGGGGATGATCGCGTAGAGTCTTCGGTCAACCCCAGCCTCGTCTAAAGCTAGCCTAAGCATGGTGAATCTTTCCCCAGCTGTGAAGGGGTTGTCAGGTTCATGGCTGAACTGGGCGCTTCCAATCCCTATGATAAGCTCGTCAACCCTTCCCAGCGCATACTTAATCGCGTACACGTGCCCTTTATGGACGGGTTGAAACCTTCCAATATAGAAGCCTATGGTCAAGCTTCCTCTCCTTCCCAGGGAAAGCCGGAGAGAGGCTAAAGCTTAAGGTTAAAAACTACCCTATAAATCTGTTTTTTAAGCCAGCTCCACGACACGTTATCAGGCTGGTCTCGCCAAGTTTTCCCTCCACCTCAAATTCGACCTCAAGAAAACGCTTGCAAACCTCTATGGCGGTAAGCGTGTGGAGGGAGAGCTTAGCAGCCTTAATCTTTGAAGTTCCATCGGCTAAAGCCATCCAGATTACAAGCTGGTCTGCTAGGTGGACATCTACCGGAGCTCCCGTCCTAAGCTGGGAGATAAGTTTTTCAGCTGCTTCCGCACCCACCCTCTCAGCGGGCTTCCCCTTCTCGCCCAAGCTGTCAGCAGCCATTAGGCAGCCGTCCTCAAATTCCACCTCAATGATGATTCCGCAGCCTGGACCCACCGAACATTTAGGATTATCTTGTTGAAGGTTTTCCACCTGGAAGGAAACCTGTTTGAACCCTGCCTCTTCAAGTTTAAGTTTAGCAGCTCTAATCATCCGCTCCCCAACATGGCGTGGAAGCCTGCAACTATAGGCGAAGCCCTTAACGGATGTGATGGAGGTTTGGGATACAAGGCTTATAGGGTTAAGGCTTTTGACAGGCTTAAACTGAGCCTTAATCACTCCCCCACCTTCAGGGTAGAAGCCTCTTCTAACAATTTCAAGGCTTCCCTCAAATCCCATACGTTTAAGCGTTGGGAAGAGAATGTCCTGAACGTATTCAGCTGGGGGAGACCACTTAGTGTTTGTTCCACCAGTAATTTCAACTGAGACTTCTCCGGGAGCGTAAGCCGCCACCGGGGCTAAGGCTTGAAGAATCAGCGTAATGCTTCCAGCAGTCCCCACGTCAAACTTGAAGCTTCCATCCTTAATGGTTTTAGGGTTAAACTTGACCTCTACAGAGCCCACCTCTAAGCCTTCAACCTCAGCCTCCGTTAGCATACCCACCGTTTTTATGGCGGCAAGATGCTGGTATCGAAGGCCTGGAGGATTCCTCTTAGCCCTAACATTAAAAATTTTCACGGGGATACCTGTGAGAGCTGAAAGCGCAACCGAGGTTCGGAGAATCTGCCCTCCACCCTCAAGCATGCTTCCGTCGATTTCCACCAAATCTACCACGGCTCTCCCTCCAACACCCATCTAGCCAAACAGGTTTTCAAGCCTTTCCGTCACCAACGCCTCTGGTGTTAAACCTTTCTTTAAAGCCTCCCTCAAACTCAGCTTAAAGCCCTTACCTGTTTGCTCAAGGCTTCCAGCTTCAACTAGAAGCCAGCCAACCCCTTTACCCTTAAACTTGACAGCAACGTATGGTTTAGCTCCAAACCTATCTGAAAACCTGATAAGCTGCTCAACAGACTCCCTCTTCAAATATAAAACCTCCTTCCCCGTAGCCTTAACTTCCAAGGCGAGGATAAGTCCTCTTCTCCCAGCCAAGAGATCCGGCCTGTCAAGCTTTGTCCTGGAACCTGAAGCTGGCGACCTAACCACGGCGAAGCCTAGGCGGTCAAGCAGCCTAACTAGTTCTCTTTCCTCCCTAACCCCCCTAACCAAAACTATTCTCCCTCAAAGATGGCTGAAATATTCATAAGTTCAGGGCCTGTGGTGAGGGATCCCACCAGCACCGCATGGCTGTTGCCTATAACCCCGCTAGCCACAAGCGAAACGCCACCATTAACTGTTCCAACTCCAACCCTCACCCTTAAAACTTCTGAAACAAGCTTCATATCCTCGTCGGAGGCCTCGGGGTGGAGGAGGGCTCCCCGATTGGTGGCTGCAGCCATGGAGCCTGGAAGAGGTATGCCAACTATGCTTCCATGGACAGCCTCCACGCCCAAAACGTCTTCCACAAGCTTTAATCCACGTTTACCTAGCAGAGGTGAAACCACGGCTCCTTTATCGTTTACCAAAACAAGGTTTCCTATTGAAGTATACCTGCTTTTAACGCTTTCAACCTCAACGTCAAGCCTCTCCCTTAATAAGACCTTTTCCTCCTCGCTTGCATAGTGAGGAAGAAGAATTCCTCTCGAATTTGCGGCAGCTAGCACGCCTATAAGCTTAGATTCACAAAGGTCTAAACTTAAAACCTTAACACCCAAAATGTTTGCCATTCTGTCAAGTTTACGCTGGGGGATACCCTCGGGAAAAATAGCGTAGCCATCAGTAGCCTTAGCGAAAACCCCAATGTTTGGGCTTCCCATCACGTTTGCCCTAGTGACAGTCACGCCCCTAACGTTATCCACCCTCAACTTCCCCGAAGCATGGAGGTCCACATGGTTGAAACCTGCCAAGCTTAAATAGCTTCTCCCCCAGCCCTCCTAATCCTTCTAACGCTTCCATCCCTACAGCCTACATATACCTCGTCTGCTAGCCCGGTGAAAATGCCCACTTCAACCACGCCTGGCATACGTTTAACTTCAACCTCGAATTTTTCAGGCTTCTCTAAGGGGCCCGTGTAAACGTCTAGGATGAAGTTTCCATTGTCCGTTACCGTTGGACCCAGCTTTCCAGATCCCTCCCTAAATTCAACCCTCCCATATTTTTCCTCAAGCCTAGCCTTAACCATGGGGGCAGCGAAGGGTAGGACCTCAACGGGTATAGGCTTCCTCAAACCAAGTTTTTCCACGAGTTTCCCCTCATCCACGACGATGATGTAACGTTTAGAGGCTGAGGCTAGGATTTTCTCCCTAGCCAAGGCAGCGCCGCCGCCCTTAGTTAGATTCAGGCTTGAATCGACTTCGTCAGCTCCATCTAGGGTTAGGTCGAGTTGATGGTGCTCGTAAAGGTCGGTTAGTTTTAGGCCTGCCTGAAGCGCCTCCATCATGGCTTGATAGGAGGATGGAACGCAGAGGATGTTTAGCCCCTCTTCTTTAACCCTTCTCCCCAACTCGGCAATCACATGGGAAACGGTTCTCCCGCTTCCCAAACCTAGAATTTGCCCGTTACGCACCT
>CAZAJK010000075.1:0-4896 GCA_964485425.1 uncultured Candidatus Bathyarchaeia archaeon
GGAGCAATCCTTCTCACAGCGTCTTTCATGCTTAGGTCTCTAACGTCTAGGAGGTGGTCAAGCTTCCAGACGATTCCAGCAGGATCCATGTCGACTGGCTGGATGAGGAAGGTTTCCAAAAACCTGTCTATGGCTGGGACGGGGTCTTCCTCCGGCTTCCCCACCTCTTTAACCGCGTTAATAGCGGTTTCCCGCGCCCTATCCCTTAACAGCTTAAGCTTTCTTAAACCGCGCTCAATATCCCTATTCCAAATGGCTATTTGAATGCGTTGACCGTAGAAGAAGTAGGCTATGATGAAGGCGAGGAAGGCTATTTGAAAAATAATAGTCCAAATGTTTCCTTCTCCAGCTAGCTGCTGTAGGAGGGGCATCTGTCAAAACCCCTGTTAACCCCAGCGATAAATTAAAAAGCCATGACAGATATTTAAACTAAAACCCGGCGAAACCCGAAATAAAGCTTAAATCCAGCCAAGTTAAGGGCTACCCATGGCTTCTAAGGGTAAAGCTTGGAAGGTGTTGGGGAGATTGGAGTGGAAGGTTGAGAAGGGCCCCGCCTACCCAGTTCTGCTCGTGAAGCTAAGCCAGGGTGAGGCTGTGGTGGCTGAGGCGGGAGCCATGATGGCCATGGAAGGCAACATAGCCGTTGAAACCAAGACAGCTGGAGGACTTGGAAGGGCGCTGCTGAGAAAGCTAACCGCGGGTGAAAGCGTTTTCGTTAACCGGTTTAGGGCTGGCGAGGGGGGAGGCGCCCTATGGCTTGCCCCAGGGCTTCCAGGCGACATCACCTATGTAGAGCTTAGAGGAGGCGGGGTTGTTGTTCAGGACACCAGCTACCTCGCCCACCACGGCGACGTGGGCTACGAGCTTAAATGGAAGGGGCTTAAAGGGCTGCTAGCTGAGCGGAATCTTGTTTGGCTCAGACTGTATGGTAGCGGCGGGGTTTGGCTTAACAGTTACGGCGGCATTGTGGAGAAGCAGCTCTCCGAGGGGGAGCAAATAACCGTAGACACCGGCCACCTGGTGGCTTTCGAAGACCAGGTGGAGTTCACCATTGGAAAGTTTGGAGGTTGGAAGTCCTTCATGTTCGGCGGGGAGGGTTTGGTGGTGAAGCTTAGGGGGCCAGGCCGGGTTTACATGCAGACGAGGGTGCTTCCGCCGCTGGCTGAGGCCCTAACAAGGTTTCTGCCTAAACGTTGAATTCCAGGTTTCAACGCTTTCCTCAGCCGAAAGGGAGGATAAGCTTAAATCAACCGTTTAAAACATTGTTTCTGGGGTTCACGGCCATAGCCTCCGGGGTAAGACCCGAACCCGTCAGATCTCGGAAGTGAATCCCGGAGGCGCCGCTGATTACTGCTCTCCGAAAGGGGGCGGGAACCAGCGGTGCCGTGAACCCCCTCAAATATGCTAAGACTTTTAAAGGGTGAAGGGGAAACCTTACACCTGCAGAAGCAACGGCTTAAAGCAGGTTTGAAGGCGAAAGGCCATTGGAGTCTGAGGGGGAGCTTCGCGAACAGGCTCGATGCAAGGATAAGTTCTGCGTCTGCGGCGGGCGTGGAACGCTTATATGGGTGGCTGACTACAATCGGTGGAGCAGGCAGCTGCTCTGCAACCTTGGAGGAGTAATCTTCCTAGAGGTTTTCGGAGACCTAGAGGTTTACGACTACGTTGGAGACCATCCGGCTTTAAAGGGTAATCCAGCTCGAAACACTCCTCCAACCCCCAAGCCTGAAGACTACTTCCGCTGTCAGAGATGTGGGAGACTTACTTTAAAAGTGGGACGCCACCAGAAGTATTGTCCAGCATGTTCGAAGGAGCGGGAGAAAGAGCGTAAGAGGCTTTGGGCGAGGAAGATTAGAAGTTCAAGCAGGTGATGTGCAGCCTGAAAAGAGGCTTATGGCTATCCACTATTATATATGTCGGTTTAAAACGTCTACACTTGAGGTTTCACTTATGGCCTATGAGGTCTGGCCTGAGCCGCGGAGAAGGCTAAGCTTCAGTAAAAGGGAGCTTATGGAGCTTTTTATAGCCGCCGTGGTGCTCCTAGCCGTCGGCTTCTCATGGCTTAATCCAGGCTTCACCCCCCATTTCACCCCAGCCATCCTAGCGGTTCTCCTAGTCGGCGTTCTCCCAGCCTTCCTCCTCCACGAGATTGCCCACAAATATGCTGCGCTTAGGTATGGGGCTTGGGCTGAGTTCCGCCTAGACGCTTTCGGCCTAGCCATCACCGCCCTCTCCATTATTGCCCCCTTTAAAATTATTGCTCCAGGAGCCGTAATGGTTTGGAGTCCCTACCTAACCTTAAACCAGATAGGTAAAATTTCGATTTCAGGCCCGCTTACCAACCTAGCCCTTGCAGCAGTATTCATAATGCTTCTTCCCTTCGTCCCAGGATATTTAACCTGGTTTGCGGTTAGATTCAACGCCTTCGTAGCCTTCTTCAACCTCCTCCCCCTAGGCATCTTCGACGGAAGGAAAATTATTGCCTGGAATTGGAGAGCCTGGCTACTAGTCTTCTTGGCGTCGATTTCCCTCATGGTTTGGAGCTACCTGTAAAAATTTAACCTCCATGGGAGCCTAAACCTTAAGTTTGAGGTGGAAAACTTGGCGGGTAAGGCTGAAGCTAAACCAGGCAGAATACTCGTTTTCAGACTCCCCTACGAGGGCGACCTCCTAGCCTCGATTAGGGAGGCTGTCGAGCAGGCTGGGGTTGAAACCGGAGTTTTCTGGATTATTGGGGCGGTTAAAAAGGCTCACATAAGCTTCTACAACCAAGCTGGAAAGGAGTATTTGAGGAGGGAGTTTGACAGGCCCATGGAAATCCTAGCTTGCACAGGCAACGTGGCGAAGCTTAAAGGTGAAACCCTAATCCATGCCCACCTAGTGCTTGGAGACGAGGAGGGAAAGGCTTTTGGAGGCCACCTTGAAAAGGGAACCATAATCTTTTCCGCTGAAATGTTCCTGGTTGAGCTTGAAGGCTTAACCTTAACCAGGGAATACGATGAGGTTACAGGGTTAAACCTGTTTAAGCTTTAAGAGCCTTAGCCTACTAATTTTTCTCCCAGGGGTGAAAGCCCTTGTATAAGTATGGTGAAGTCGAGTTCACATGGCTTGGCCACGACTGCTTCAAGGTTAAAGGTGGAGGTTTAACCCTATACTTCGACCCCTACGAGATTGCCGGGGGAGAGCCAGCCGACCTAATCCTAGTGACCCATGAACATTATGACCATTTAAGCGTCAACGACATAGCTAAAATTTCCACAAGCGAAACCGTGGTGGTAACTACGCCTCAGGGTAAGCCTCAACTTTCAGGCTTAACCCTTAAAGAGGTGGTGACGGTTAAGCCTGGGGACAGGGTGAACGTTAAAGGCGTGGAGATTCAGGCTGTTCCAGCCTACAACGTGAACAAGTTTAAGGCTCCCGGGGTCCCCTTCCACCCGAAGGAGGAGGGGAAGGTAGGTTTCCTCGTAACCCTTGCAGGCGTAAAAATTTACCATGCAGGGGACACCGACAAGATTCCTGAAATGGAAGGCCTCCAGCCTGATGTAGCCTTAATCCCCGTGAGCGGCACCTACGTCATGACGGCTGAGGAGGCTGCTGAAGCCCTTAAGCTCATCAAGCCTAAGGTGGCTATCCCCATGCATTATGGAGCCATTGTCGGCAGCCGAAAAGACGCTGAAAGGTTTAAGCAGCTAGCTCCACCCGAGGTTCAAATCGTAATCTTGGAGAAGGAAGCAGGCTAGTTGGTTGAAGAGCGCTGCGAGGTTTGCGGAAAGCCTGTTAAACCCCTACCCTACGTCTGCAGCTATTGTGGAGGGGTTTTCTGCGTAGAGCATAGGCTGCCGGAAAAGCATAATTGTAGAGGGCTTAGGGAGCTTAGAGACTTTAAACCGGTAGAGGTTGAGCCTTTAAGCAGAACGATGGCGGAATTTGAAGAGGCTGAAAGGCTGAGAAGACGGGGCTTCCTTGGGAGGCTTAAAAGGCTTTTCAAGCGGTCTTAAGCCTTTTAAGGCTACCTTTTGGATGCTTCCTCCATCATGCGGAGGATTTCCCTCCTAGCCTTACTAGCCATCCGGTGGACAACCTTCCGCATGAAGCCTAGGACGTAGCTTCTGGCAAGCCAGGGCATCTTGAAAACGTATTCTGTGGCTAGCTCCTCAGCCCACCTCATTCCATGATCCCAGCATGCCAGGATGAGCTCCCAATGGCAGGGCTTCATATCCTTAACGCTGAAGCCCTTTTCGCCTTTGAGGGAGCCTATGGGGACGAAGAAGAGCGGGACAATAATGCTTTTGTAGGGTTTAAGCTTCTCCACAAGCTCTATGGTGGCGTAAACATCTTCCTCGGTTTCGCCAGGTAAACCTAACACGAGGGTTCCACATGGAACCCAGAGGCTATCCTGGCAGATGGCGAAGGCCTGCTCCACCACCTCCGGCCACTGCTCAGGCTTGAAGGGCCTAACCTTCCCAGGCATGTTAAGCTCAATCATACGTGGGCTTCCAGTCTCAACACCCGTTTGACCTGAAAGCCAAGGCTTATCTTTCCCTCCAACCCCCACAATATCCGATAACTCCTTCAGCAGGCCTGGTTTTTCCACTACGGAGGCTAGGGCGAAATGGCTTGGCGCCACGTTTTTAACCCCCTCAACAGCCATGGTGGCTGAGAAAAGCTCTTTAACGGCTTCAGGCCTAACGTGGACTCCGTCAGCCTTATACCTTAAAACGTCTTCCGCGTGGAGGATTATGTTTCGCTGGCCTGCCCCCACGTTAACTTTAACCTCAACCAAAATGTCTTCAAGAGGCCTAGACCTAAACCTTTGAAGGGTTGGAGCGCAAAACTTGCATCCCCTGCCGCATCCCCTAGCAACCTCAACCACCCCTCCAACCGTCCCCCCTACAA
>CAZAJK010000076.1:0-4751 GCA_964485425.1 uncultured Candidatus Bathyarchaeia archaeon
GGAGCTGTGTGAACGCAGCCTGTTCCCTCCTCAAGGGTTACATGCTCCCCGCAGATAACGGCGTGGTCGTATTTCCCCTTATGGGATTCGTGGGCTGGAACCTCCTCGGCGAGGGGATGCCTATACTTTAAACCTTCAAGGCTGCAGCCCTCAAAAACCTCTAAAACCTCATACTTCTCCACCCCAACCTCAGCCATCACAGGCTCCACAAGCTCTTTAGCGAGAATCCAAATCTCCCCTCCAACCTTAACCCTAGCGTAAAGGTGCTCGGGGTGGACGGTGACAGCCTCATTCCCGGGAATGGTCCAAGGAGTGGTTGTCCAAATTAAAATGTATTCTCCTTTCCGCCCCTCCAATGGAAACTTCACGTAGATGGAGGGGTCTTTCATGGTGACATAGCCTAGGCTTACCTCATGGCTGGAGAGGGAGGTTTCACATCTAGGGCAGGTGGGAACCACGCTGAAATCCTCTTTTAAAAGCCCTCTCTCATGGGCTTGCTTGAGAAACCACCAAATAAACTCGATGTAGTCGTCCCTCCTAGTCTCGTAGGCATTATCATAGTCCAGCCATAAACCAAGCCTCTCCGAAACCCTCCTCCAATGTTCAATGTAAAAGTCGACGATTCGATTGCACTCCTCCACGAACCTTTCAAGACCAACCCTTTCCACATCCCTCTTAGATTTTAAGCCAAGCTTTCTTTCAGCCTCAATTTCCACCGGGAGGCCTTGACAGTCCCAGCCTGCCCTACGCCAAACATGCTTCCCCCTCATGGTTTCAAACCGGAGAACCACGTCCTTCATAGCTCTGCCCCTAGCATGTCCAATATGCATGAAGCCGTTGGCCGTCGGCGGGCCTTCAAGAAACCTGAATAGGGGGCCTCCCTCCCTCAGCCCCGCATGTTTAAGCGGGATGCCTCTCTGCCTCCACCAGGAGGCTACCCGCTCCTCCACTTTTAGGGGGTCGTAGGTGGGTGGAAGCTCCCTCACAGCTGAAACCTCTCAGAACACTAAACCTAAACCTATAATGCAAGATTAAAACGTTTAGCTCGGGAAACCCTTTAATAGTTGAAGCCGGCTGAAATGCAACGCGAAGGTGGACCAACCGGATGGCAGGCAGGAGTCAGACAGGCATCCTCCCGAAAATAGCTGAAATCCTCTCAAGAAAATCCTCCACCGCAGGGATTCTCACCGCCACGGTCATCATAGCCTTCCTCATCCGCCTACTACCCTTGAAATGGGGTCAATACCTAGCAGGAATGGAACCCTACTGGTACTACCATGTAGCCGAACACCTGGTCAAAGAGGGCTTCCAATGGGTTTTCCAGCCTCAAGGCTGGGTTGAAAAATTATCGGGCTACCCCGAAGGCAGAGACGTGGCTTCCACCACCTTCCTCGGCCTACCCTTCACAGCCCTCCTTTTCCACAGCCTCCTAGCATCCTTCGGCTTCAACCTGCAAACCACAACCATAATGCTTCCAGCAGTCCTAGCGGCCTTAACGGTTCTAGCCATTTTCTTCCTTGGAGCTGAAGCTGGGGGAGATAGGAGGATAGGGCTCCTAGCAGCCCTCATCTTCGCCTTCTGCCCAGCCTACGTTGTAAGATCGGCGGTAGGCTGCTTTGAACCAGCTTCCGCAGGCATCCTAGCCCTAACACTGCTTTCCCTCTTCATCATTAAGGCGTTTAAAGCTGAAGTTTGGAGGCGAAGCCTGGTTTACGCCTTCCTGGCTGGTTTAGCCCTAGCCTACCTAAACATAACGTGGGAAGCCTGCTACTTTGCAGGTTTACTTCTACTCGGCTTCCTCCTAACCTCGATCATCGCTGGCAAATATTCTTCAAGGCAGACTTCAGCCTACCTGGTAACGCTAGCCGTTGGAACCATCCTCACGCTGCCCTTCCCCCAGCCGGGCCTAACGATTCTTCTCTCAGCTGGCGGACTGCCCAACCTCCTAGGCATCATATTCGCCGTCTCCCATGAAGGGTTTAGGAGGCTTAGGCTTTCGGAAGCCTTGGCCGCCAGTTTAGCCCTAACGCTCCTAGCGGTTTCCGGGCTAACATTCCACTTCTCAGGGTTAACTTCAACTTTAGCCTCAGAGGCGTGGGCGGCTGTAAACCCAGCCTTCCGCGAGTCGACGCTTGAGGGGATGTTAAGGGAGGCTTCGCTAGACTTTAGGCCTGGAACCTGGGCCTCCACTTATCTGGCTCTTGGAAACCTCCTGCTTTTCGCCGTTTTAGGCTTATGGTTTGCTGCTAGGAGGAGGGAGCCTTCAAGCCTTTATTTCATCCCCTTCCTAATGGCCTCCCTCTACGCTTCAGCCTCCCTAATGGGCTACAGTGTCCTAGCAGCAATTCCCGTAAGCTTCCTCGCAGCCCTAGGCCTCTTCGAACTCTTCAAGAATTCGGGGCGAATCCTAACCGAGCATGGAGGCCGCAGGAAGCCTCCCATCGCTAGGGCTGCCATAGTCTTCCCCATAGTGGTTATCCTCTTAACTTCAATGACTCTGACTAACTCAGCTGCCCTCATTGATAGACCTGCAACCCTAGCTGCTTCCATGCTTCCAGGGCAGGATAAGGTTGACAGCTGGGAGGAAGCCTTAACCTGGCTTAGGGAAAACTTGCCTGAAAACGAACCCATAGCAGCGTGGTGGCTTTACGGAAACTGGATTATCACGGTTGGAGGTAAACCCGTCCCAGCAGACTCCTCCCTCCTCAAGCCTGAGAAGGCTGCCCTAGTGGCCGTAGCATTCCTCTCAAGCGAAGATGAGGCGGCGAAAATTCTCCTCGAAGAATTGAACACCCGGTATGTTCTATTCTTCATCACTACGAGTAGGCATCCCGCCTACGAGACGCATATTCCGCTGGGTCTAGGAGATGAGGGGCAATGGGTGGTTATGGCTAGGGTTGCAGGCCAGCTTAACCCCGAAATTACGGTTGAAACCGTAGACGCCAATGGAGACGGCTTCCCAGACGCAAACACCCTCCTAGGCAAAACCCTCTTTTACGCCATCGGCTTCCTGCCTGAAGAGGCCTTTGAAAAATTTGAGGTAGCCTATGTTTCGCCAGTCCACATGAAGCTGCAGGAAGAGAATGTTACAGCCCAAATTATTATATTGAAAGTTAGGGGTTAACCCCTAGACGCGCTTAACTCCCTTAAAGCCCTCCGATAACGCCCATACCTGTCGTCGATGGAAAATTTTGGAGGAGCTGGGTTTCGGAGTTCCCCCCCACATCTAGGGCAAACAGTTTGGCTTAACGTGTATTCGCCGCATTGGGTGCAGCGTTTTAGAAGGTTAGGCATGGAAGGCTTACCTCATCCTTTCGAATTTCCCCTCTCCGCCATGCTGCCTTATCTTTTGAAGCACGCAGTCTACTAGTTCGCTTAAGGCTTTCTCAGCCTCCTTCCAGTTCTTAGCTATTACCTCCACCACGTATTTTGGCGCACCTGCAGTATACATTTCCATCTTAATCCGTTTAAGCTTCCTAGAGGCCCTGCAGCTTGTCAAAGTATCCTTAATGGCCTCTATTCCCCTAGGGCCTGGACAGGTAAGATGGAATACCCCTTTAATCTTAACCAGGGGAAGCTTAATCTTCTGCCTGGCGATTTCAGCTAGGGCGGCAGCCACCTCGCTTGGAACTTTAAATTTTTCACCAGCAGCCTCACCCTTCTCAGCGAACTCCTCAAGAGCCGCGTAGGCGCTTGGAGCCTTACTCTCGAAGATAGCCATATACTCTTGGGCGAAGGCTTTCGGATCCTCAACTCCAAGCTTATCTCCAACGGTTTCCAGGATGGTTTCCGCCTTCTTCCTCCTCTTCCATTCCATCAGCTTTTCCTGGCGCTCCTTCCCGCTAACCCTTCTAAGCGATAGGTCTATGTGCCTCCTTGAAGGGTCAACTCTTAAAACCTTAGCCACAACCTTCTGTCCAGGTCTAACATAGTCTCGAATGTTTCGAACCCAGCTGGTGGAAACCTCTGAAATGTGGAGGAAGCCCTCCATTCCACCATACTCGTCTAAGCCCAGATAAGCACCATAATCCTTAACCGTGTTCACGGTTGCAATAACAAGCTCGCCTGGCTCAGGAAATTCTTCCTCCCCCGAAGCCATTCACCCCAGCCTCTCCACCACCTCGCCTCTTAAAAGAATCTTACCTCCAGTGCTCTCGGCGATGACTGCGCCGCAGAGATTGCAGGTAACCTTCCTAGTTGCCCTATCGAAAACTATCTGCTCGTTGCCGCAGTCTGGGCATCTAACCCTGATGAACATGCTTTTAGGCTTTGGGATAATCTCCCTAAGCTTAGGCATGTTACCCCTTCAGCCCCCTATTTAAGCTCAGCCCTCTTAAGCCTAATACCCTTCTTAAGCATGGTGTATCCACATTTCTTACACGTAAGCTTCATGGTGGCTTTCTTCGTGGTTTTGGCAGGTCTTTTAAGCTCAGGATACTTCTGGCCTCCATAGCCATGTTTCTCCCATTCATGTCGCCTAGCCCCAGCCGCTAGGCTACGTTCTTTCCCCTTCTTGTAGAGGGATACCGTGTGGGGGGTATGGGTTTTACACCTCGGGCAGTAGGTGTTTAGCGTCCTCGGAAACTTCATGGCGCCTTCACCCTTTTAGCAATGTTATGCCTAATTAAACCTTCCGCCAGCTCCTTGGGCAAGTAGGCCACATCCTCAGCCTTAAAGGGACCATAAGTCTTAAGGTTTGAGTCCACCAGGGCTGGGGCATCCTTAAGAAACCTAACCAAAACCATTTTTTC
>CAZAJK010000077.1:0-1458 GCA_964485425.1 uncultured Candidatus Bathyarchaeia archaeon
GAAGAAGGTTAAGCCGACACTCTACTTTGCCGTTGGAATTTCAGGGGCCATCCAGCATGTGGCTGGAATTCGAGGCTCCAAAATCGTGGTAGCTATAAATAAGGATCCTGAAGCCCCCATATTTGCCGATGCCGACTACGGGGTTGTGGGAGACCTCTACCAGGTTGTTCCAGCCCTTGTTCAAGCGCTTAAAAAGCATTTAAAGAAGACTTAAAATCTCAATTCCGCTTCCCTTTTTTAGAAGGCAGCCATAGGTTTTCTGAGGTGAAGTTTAAGGTTGGGTGGAGACGTTAGACTTGCCCTTCTCGGAGTGGGCATGGCTGGGCAAACCCTCCTTGAAGCCCTAAACCTTGGAAGCTTTAAGGGGCTCTGGCATCCTAAGGTTGGAGGCTACGGGGTTGAAAGCCTGAAGGTGGTGGCCGTCTACGATGTAGATGAGGGTAAGGTGGGTAGGAGGCTGGGCGAGCTTTCTGAAAGCCTTAAAGGCTTAGACCTTGAGGTGAGGGCAGGCCTCCACCTTGACGAGCCCATTCCAGGCTTAAAGCTTGCCGGAAACCTTAGAACTCCTGAGGAAATCGCGGATGAGTGGCGGAGCCTCCAGGTGGATGTGGCCGTAAATCTGATTACGTCTGGAGGCTTCAAGTCCTCCCAAGCCTATGCTGAGGCTGCCTTAAAGGCTGGAGTCTGCTTCCTGAATGCTACCCCAAGCAGGGTGGCTTCAAATCCAGGCGTGGTGAAGGCCTTCGCCGACGCCAAACTAGCTTTAGCCGGAGACGACCTCATGAGCCAGCTTGGGGGGACAGCCCTCCACCGAAACCTGATAAGCTTCCTGGATAAGCGGGGCCTTAGGGTGGTTAAAAGCTATGAGCTAGATGTGGGTGGAGGCTTGGACACCTTGGCTACCATTAGGGGGGACGTGAAGGAGGCTAAGCGTAGGCTGATAGGTGAAGCCTTGAAAGCTGAGCTTAAATACCCCTTCCCAACCATAGCTGGAACCACGGATTACGTCGACTTCCTGGGCAAACGTAGGGTCTCCTATATTTACTTGGAGGGTGAAGGCCCCCTGGGCTCCCAGTTCAAAATAGATTTAACCCTTCAAAGCGAGGACCCTGCCAACGCCGTAAACATCCTGATCGACGTGGCTAGGGCGTTGAAAGCTGCCTGCGAGAGAGGCGAATATGGGGCTCCACCGGAAATTTGCGCCTACGGGTTTAAGGCTCCACCTAAACCCATGCCCCTAGAGGAGGCGGTGGAAGCCTTTATTAGGAAATACGTTGAGGCTTAGGGGCCTAGAAACTCCACCTTCACCCCTTTCTTCCAGGCTTGGGAGATTTTACCCTGAATTACGGGTTTAAGGGATAGGTCTACCTCGTAGCCTATCGAGTTTCTGCCAAGCTCCATGGCAGCTTGCACCGTGGTTCCGGTTCCAAGGAAGGGGTCAAGCACCCAGTCTTCCAC
>CAZAJK010000077.1:1468-4679 GCA_964485425.1 uncultured Candidatus Bathyarchaeia archaeon
GCGTCGTGGAATTTCGTTTGGGAAGGCTGCAGCTCTACGTTCGGCTTCGCTGAGCTTCTGCCTGGCTCCTGGAATCTCCCATAACTGGGTGAACCACTGGTCTCTCTCCTGCTTGGTGTAGCGGCTCTCATACCTACGCCTGTCCTTAGGCTTAAATCTCCTAGGTCCACCCTTCCTGAAGACAAGGATGTATTCGCAGTCAAGCGTGACATAGGCGTTTGGGGGGAGGAAGCCGGAGCCTAGGAAGGCGCCTTTCCCCTTATATTTAGGCTTAGTGGTAGGCTTTTTCCAGAGAATGTAGGGGAGCGTGGTGAATCCTAAACGTTCAAAGCATTCGATGATTCGAGCGTGGTTGGGGTAAACTTTGAAGAAGCCTCCAACGTTTCGAGCGGCATCCCCAATATTTATGCAGGCTATTCCACCCTCAGCTAGGACGCGGTAGACCTCCCTCCAAACCCCCATTAGGAAGTCATGCATAAGCTCGTAGATTTGAAGCGCCAGTTTAGCCTTCTCCTTTAAACCCTCCGCTTCCTCCATCCTCCCCCAAAGCCTGTCGATTCTGGGGTCTATCCTGCGGAAGAAGCTGTCCCAAAGCTCGATCATGGGGTAAGGCGGAGAGGTTACCACTAGGTGAATGCTTTCATCGTCAACTTCCTCCATCCGCCTAGAGTCTTTGAAGATGATTCGGTGGACGGTCATGGCTTCCCTCCATGGACGAGCACGTAGTATCCGTTCAAATGCTCCTCCTTCACCACCCCTTTAAAGCCAGCCCTATCGAAGAGCCCATCAATCTTTACAGCTCCACAATTCCAAACCAGCCTGAGATAGGGCTCCCAAACCAGCCTATCAACAGCTGAAAGAATGGGATTTTTAGCCCAACCCTTATAGGCTGTGGAGAACCTACCTCCAGACTTTAAAACCCTAAACATTTCCTTAATCACAGGCCATGCATCCCTAACCGTGTCCAAAGCATAGCAGCATACGGCTACGTCGAAAACCCTGCTGGGGAAGGGTAAATGTTCTCCAGCCGCAACCACGAAGTCAACGTTCCCATCGAGCTTAAGCCTTCTAAGCTTTCTCCTCCCAAGGGTGAGAGTTCCAGGGGAAACATCCACGCATATAAGTCGGCCTCTCCTAAGCTTTTTGGCTAGAAGCTTGGACATTTCACCCGTCCCTGAGGCAACCTCCACTACGGTTTCGTCTCCGCGGAGCCTAGCCCTCTCCAGGATCATTAGCCTGTAAATTTTCTTGCTGAAAAGGGTTATGATGTCGTCGAGCTCGTAGAGCCAGGCCCAACGCGTGTAGAGGTCTCTTACCTCCCTGGGGCTTCGCTCACGTTTAAAGTATTCTATGAGCTTCAAGAAGCCTTAAACCCTCCCCTTTTAAACAGTATTAATGTTAGCTTTAAAAGAAGCTTCAGCCTAGGTTTCCCTAGGCCTCCCCTCAAAGGGCGCTTGGAGATGGCTGACGAAGGCCTGGAAGCCGTACTAGAAAAGATTTTGAAGGCTAGGCCGGACTTGACTAGAAGCCAGCTTCTCGAATTGGTAGAGCGGAAAATAGCTGAGGCTGGAAACCTGTTAAACCCTGAGGGAGCCGCCTTCCTGGTGGCCTCAGAGCTTGGGGTGGAAATCTGGGGTAAACCCCTCCCAACCGGGCTTAAAATAAAGGATTTGGCTCCGGGCTTGAGGGATGTAAGCCTGGTTGGAAGGGTGTTAGCCGTCCACCCCGTTAAGTCTTTTAGGAGGCCTAGCGGAGAGGAGGGGAAACTGCGGAGGCTAACCCTAGGCGATGAAACAGGCATGCTTGAGGTTTACCTTTGGAATGAGAAGGCTGACGAGGCTGGAAGGATGGAAATCAGCCAGGGACTCCTAGTCAAGGTTGAACATGGCTATACTAGGCGCGGCCTTTCAGGGAGGGTGGAGCTTCACCTAGCCGAGAAAGGCTCTTTAACCATAGTTCAGGAAGGCTCAGCTGAGGCTTCGGGAATTCCGCCTCTAGAAGCCTTCTTCACCCCGCTGGGGCAGCTTGGAAACGTTAAGGAGGCCAATGTTAGAGGTGTGGTGGCTAGGGTTTCCAAGGTTAGAACCTTCACTAGGGCTACCGGGGAAGGAAAGGTTTTGAGGGTTAGAATTGTGGAGGGGGAGCAGGAGGCCACCCTAGTCTTTTGGGATGAGAAGGTTGACGAGGTTAACGGTGTTAAGCCTGGAGACCTGGTTGAGGTTGTTGGAGGCAGGGTTAAAGAGGACGTGCTGGAGGGCTTTGAAATCCATGTTAGGAAGAGCTCCTACGTGAAGGTTACACCTTCAGCTGCCCCGCCGCCAACTCCAGCTGAAACCGTGGTTCCCTTAGGTGAGGTTAAGCCAGGCCTCCGGGGGATAGCGATCGAGGGCTTCATCGTTGAATCCCCCCACCTGAAGGAGGTAACTCTGCGTGATGGTTCGAAGGTTAAGGTTGCAGAGTTCACGCTTAAGGATCAGACGGGAAGCCTTAAGGTTTCAGCTTGGAGGGAGCACGGCGAAATTTTAGCTAAGCTTCCCTCGGGGTTGAAGGTTAGGCTTAAGGGTGTTACGGTGAAGGAGGGGTTTGCAGGCCAGCCTGAGGCTGCCACCACAAGCAGCACAACCATAGAGGTTATTCCGCTAGTTGAAGGCTCCGGGGAAGGCTAGGTCTTGAAGCTTCCCACGGGAAAGGTTCCTCAAAAGGTTTTAATTCAAACGGTTTTCCGATTCCTGGGTGCCGAGAGGAAGGATGTAGTTTTGGGGCCTGCGGTGGGTGAGGACGCCGCCATAGTGAAGGCTGGGAGAAGCCTCCTAGCCTTATCCTGCGACCCTATAAGCGGGGCTGCACGTCGAATAGGCTGGGTTTCCATCCATGTTTCCTGCAACGATGTCGCTACGCGGGGGGTTAAACCCCTATGGGTCTCCCTGGTGATCCTGCTGCCCGAAAATTCGGAGGATAGGCTTCTCCGGGAAATCTGCCGTCAAGCTGGGGAGGCTGCCTCCCAGCTTGGAGTAGCCATCGTCGGCGGACACAGCGAGGTTTCCCCAGGCATAGATCATCCACTTGTAGTAGGCTTCGCCGCAGGCTTGGCTAGGGCTGGGAAATATGTTTCAACGGGTGGAGCCAAGCCTGGAGCCAAAATAATTTTGACGAAAAGCGTTGGCTTGGAGGGCACGGCGATTCTAGCTTCAGATTTTAAACAACTCTTAGC
>CAZAJK010000078.1:0-4606 GCA_964485425.1 uncultured Candidatus Bathyarchaeia archaeon
GTGGAGGCTGACACCAAAATTCCAAAACAGCTGGCTGAAAATCCTCCCAAACCTAAACCGGACAAATTCAATATTTTATGTTTTCATGGTGCACTTGACGACCCAAAATATTCTCCTTCAAGGTTTAAGCCAGACCTGAGGGTGAATCATCTCCCCGAAGGCTTCCAATACTATGCTGGGGGGCACCTACACCAGCCTTTTAAGGCGAAGTTCAAAACAGGCTTAATCGTTTACCCTGGAAGCCTAGAAACTACCTCCTATGATGAGGCTGAATTTCCCAAAGGCTTCTACCATGTCAGGGTTGAAAGTTTAGGGGAGCCCCCTCAACTCGAACACATCCCCATAGAAACGGCGAGGAAGTTCCTTGTCAGGGAGCTTGAGTTTCAAGGGAAACGTCCGGAGGAAATTATGGCTGAAGCTGAGAGAACTCTTAGAAGCATGGATGTGGAGGGCGCTGTGGCTGTCCTAGTTTTAAAGGGGAAGCTGCCTGAAGGCTTCAAACGCAGCCAGATTAACGTGCACAGGCTTAGGGAGCTCTGCGGTAAAACCCTATACACCATGATTGTGAACCAGCTGGCTGAGGCTGAAGTTCAACGGGAACCCCTCAAGATTAGGGAGGCAAAGGAGGTTAAGGCCATAGCCTACCAGCATCTCCTCAAAATCTTCCAGTCCAAATATCCGGGCAGCCGGGGGGAGGCAAGAGCTAAGGCTGCCATCGAGCTGTTGGAGCCCCTCTTAACCGAAGATTCGGAGAGGGTTGAATCTATCCTTCGAGGGGTGGTTGAGGCTGATCGTCAGGAAGCTTAAGCTGCAAAACATTCGAAGCCATGTGGATTCGGAGGTAACCTTCGGTGAGGGGTTTAACTGCGTGGTTGGAGGGGTTGGAGCAGGCAAAACAAGCATTCTCCTCGCCATACATTTCGCCCTCTTCGGTGAACCCCTATATCGAAGCTACGATTACCTGCTTCGCGAAGACAGAAACCATGGGCTTGTAAGCCTTGAATTCGAGCAAGCTGGGAAGATTTACAGGGTGGTTCGAGGCCTCACCAGGGATAGGAGGGGTAGGATAACCCAAAACCCAGACGAAGTCTTCCTAATGGAGGAGGATAAGAAGATAGCTTGGAGCAAGATTTCAGCCGTCCAAGACCAGCTGGAGAAAATCACGGGGATAAATCGAAGCCTATTCGAGGGTTTCATCTGGGTTCAGCAGGAAAGACTCAAGGAAATATTGAACATGCCGCCGAGGGAGAGGCAGAAACTCCTAGACGACCTCTTCGGCCTATCAGACTTCAACAAGGCCTGGGAAAAACTCCGGGAATATGAGAGAAAATATGAGGGAAGCCTTAAGCCTCTGGAGGAAGACGCTGACGTTAAAAACCTAGCTAACCTAACCGCCGAACACGATGAACTCCTATCTCAAACCATCAAACTTGAAGTAGACCTTGAAACGTTGAAGGTGGATTTAGCGCAGGCCGAACAAGCCTTAAGGGAAAGCGAGGAAGCCTTCAAAAAGCTTGAAGCCTTGGAAGCAGAAGTTTCAAAGCTTAGAGAGGAGAAGCTGAAGCTGACAGCTAGCTTATCTAAAGCCGAGGGTGAGGCTAGCAGAATTAGGGAGGCCCTCGAAGAGAGGCTTAAAACCTTAAGGCAGCTCGACTTGGAAAGAAGCACCCTAGAGACGCAGGTTAAGGAGATCCTTTGGAGGCTTAGGGCTGAACATGGGGTTGAAGTGGAAAACCTTGAGGAGCTTCCATCCATCCTGGAGGATTTGAAAGCCCAGCGAGAATGGCTTAGAGATAGAATTTCCGAGCTTAACGGTAAAATCGTTAAGGTTGAGGAGAATGTTAAGGCTGTTGGGGGGAGCATCTGCCCAACCTGCAGACAAACCATAACGCCCGAATACAGGGAGAACCTCCTAGCCCAGCTTAAAGCAGAGGCTGAGGAAACCCTCAAGGAAAGCGAAAGCCTCAAGCAAAGGCTCAGGCTTATAACGGGTAGACTTGAAGCCGCGGAAAGAGCTTGGAAGCAGGGAAGAGAGCTTCAGGTTAGACAAGCAGCCTTAACCAGTCAGCTAGCCCAGCTTAAACAGCAGGCTGAAAAGCTTAAGGAAGACCTCGCCAAAGTTGAGGGAAACATTCTCAAGATTAAGGGGCCCCTGAAAGAAATTGAGGATAAAATTTCCATGTTTAAGCTTGAAGACCTAGAGGAGCAGAGAAAACGTAGGGAAGAGGCGAGGCTTAAGGTAGAGAGGCTTAAGGGTGAAATCAATCATTTGGAAGGCTTACTTGCGGAGAAGAAGTTGGCTCTTGAAAAACTTGAGGGTAGAATTTCTGAGGCGAGAAGGAAACTCCAGGAGATTCAGCGCTATAAGGCTCTCCTAGAGTTTATAGGTGAGCTTCGAGAGGCCTACCGCTGGGTGGTTCCCATTTTAAGGCTAACCTACGTCAACTCTTTGAAGGCAGCTGTTCAATCCGTAGTAGACAGCTTAACCCAAGGCTCGGGAAGAAGCTTTGAGGTCGAAATAGACGAGGAGTATACGCCCATCCTAGTTGAGGAGTCGAGCTTTAGGAGAAGTGCTAGCCTCATCTCAGGCGGGGAGAGAACCTGGCTTTCCCTAGCCTACCGGATAGGCCTAGGCCAGCTTATCTTCGAGTCTAGGACCGGGCAGGCATTGGAACTCTTAATTTTAGACGAGCCTACCGAGGCTTTAGGCTCAGAGGATGGAAGCATTGACGCCTTGGCGAACGCCATCTTAAACCTGAAGGCCATAAGGCAGATAATAACCGTAACCCACAGCGAGGACCTAGCCAAAATGGCTTCGAAAAGAATTCTCGTGGAGAAGAGAGGCGGGGTAAGCGTGGTAGAAGAATTTTAATCCTTCTTCTCTCCTTCCTCCTCAGCCTTCCTTTCACCTTCAGCCGGAGTTTCACTTGGAGTTTCTTCAGGGGAAGTTTCCTCTAGGCTGGGTGGAGAGGGGGCAGGCGTAGTAAGCAGCGTATAGCCAACCCAGGCAATAATAACGCATACCGCTGCCACCGCTATAAGAGCCACCACGCTAATCGCAATCCACCAAGCGAAGGGGCCAGCAAAAAACAAAGCCCAAACATAAATGATGATTGCAATGGCTCCTCCAGCAAGCAGAGCTGCACCTAAAGCCCTATCACTAACCATGTTAAACTCACCGGCATTAAATAACTAACCGTTTTAATATCAATATAAGCTTTAAGATTTCAGGTTAAAGGGGGAAGCTGACGCTGTCTTGTGCACCCTTATCGTCCTTTTCATGGTTATTCAAGGCTTCCCGGTGGTCGCCATGCACAACAGGTATGCTAAACTTAACGCTGAAGAACTTCCTCCTAAAATCATTTCAGGGAAACATGCTGTATGTGCACCTGTAGACGTAGAGTCTGGGGGGACATGGATAGGCTTCAACGACGCTGGGCTTTTTGCAGCCGTAACCGACCAACATACAGGTGAAGAAAAGCCCGCCGAAAAAAGTAGGGGTAAACTTCTGCTTCACCTACTTTCAAGCTTCGACAATGCTAGGGAGGCTGTCAATCATCTTAGAGCCGAAGCCTCTGAGGGCTATAAAAAGGGAAACTACTTAATTGCTGACAGACATGAAGCCTATCACCTCCTTTACGATGGCAAAATTTACCTTTGGAAGCTGAAGCCTGGACCCCACATTCTCACCAATTTAACCGTGCTTCCAGGCTGGAGACTTAAAGGCGAAACCGTTAAAATCTATCGGAGGGTTAAGGTTAGGAGGGGAAGGGCGGCTGAACTCTTAAAAAGGATTACTGGAGGCTTGAGCGTTGAGGAAGTTTTAAAGGAACTTAAGGTGATAGCCTCAGACCATGGAGGGAAACCCGGAGAAACCTCCATCTGCTACCATGGGAAAGGCGAATGGAAAATGACCTCCTCCACCATCATCGCCTTAGCCGAAAACCCCGCCAAATCTAAAATTCTTTACGCTAAGGGAAACCCCTGCGTCAACCCCTTCCAAGACTATTCCACCCTAACGTCAAGACTCACCCTTTAAACCGGTTCTCTGTGGAGAGGTTCCAAGAAGTATATTGGCTAAGGCATCATACAGATTTTAACCCATATTTTCGAATTTATAGATACTATTCGTTTTTCAGGCATTTCTTCTTCACCTATCAAGAAGACTCCTCCAATAATTCCTTGTAGGTTGTTACTTCGCATTCTATAAATTCCCCATTAGTCCTATCCTGGCCAACAAAATAAGCTTTATAGATAGGCTGCTCTCCACGAATCCAAAGATTTATGTTAAATCCTCCCCAGCCCTTAAAATCAACTCCCATGAAATAAGCATAATGTAAGGTCATTTGAAGAATTGGATGAATTAACACGGTCCCACAATATCTCTTATAACTATTTTTTGTGGGATAATATTCCTTTCTTAAGCTCGATGGAATATTCCATCGGAAAATAGGCCCTGAAGGCGAGTCAGGTTTAACTATCAAAACAGGAACTTCCTTGTGTTCGATTACCCTAATGGGCCAACCCTCTCCTCTCGGAGAAAACATAAAGAAAGCTCTAAGGGTGTAACCATTCTTCTGAACCTTTGAAACCTCAGATTTAGCTA
>CAZAJK010000079.1:0-4591 GCA_964485425.1 uncultured Candidatus Bathyarchaeia archaeon
CCGGGCTTAGGATTATGGCTAGGGTTAACGTTAAAATTAAGGTGGCTGTTAGGATTTTAAGCCTCACCCAGCCTTCCCCAACCTGAAGATTTTCCCAGCCCAAGTTAAAAATAGTTTATTTGCTTTTGAAATCCAGATTAGAAGATTTACCTCGGACAGGCTGCCATCAATTTACAGTTTCTATGAAAAAGCTTGGTTTTCCCGGAGCTTTTTAACCAGTTAAATTAATCTGTAGACCTATAGGTAGGGTTCAAAGAGCTTGCTTCCAGCCTTCTAAAGGCTAAGGAAGTTTTAAGAAATCTTGATGCTTCAAATCTAATGGAGCCTTGGGGAGGCTTTAGGCTGAAGATGGTTCTCAAGTCTCTGTTTCGAGCTAAGAAGCCTGAAGGCCGGGAGGCTGAGAAGCCAGTTAAGGAGGAGAGGTCTCAGGCTAGGGTTGAGGCTGAGGGGAAGCCCGGTGAAGCCGAATATTACTTGGAGTCCTACCCTGTTAATCCACCCTTCGTCTATGTGGGAATAGTGCGTGACCCGAATACGGGAATCATAACCTACAAGGTTTTTGAGCCCACCATTACCCCGGCTGACATGAAGATTCTTAAGAGGCTTATAGAGCTTTTGAGGTCTGAGCTTGAAATTCCAGTGGAGCAGTTGGGCTCAAAGGAGCAGGCTCAGAAATACCTGCGTAAGGAAACCCTTAAAATAGCTAAGAGGTATAAGCTTAAGCTTCGAAAGGAGGTTTTCGACAAGATCATGTATTATATTAACCGGGACTTCCTAGGCTACGGTAAAATAGACCCCCTCATGCATGACCCCCTCATTGAAGATATAAGCTGCGATGGGCCTAAAATTCCGGTTTACGTCTGGCATAGGGACTACGAGTCCATGCCCACCAACATCTATTTTGAAGATGAAGGCGAGCTTCAAAGGTTTATTTTACGTTTGGCCTATCTGGCTGGACGCCACATTTCCATTGCCCAGCCCATAGTTGACGCTGGGCTTCCGGATGGAAGCCGAGCCCACATGACCTTTGGAAGTGAGGTTACTAAGAGGGGGTCCACCTTTACGATTAGGAAGTTTAGGGCTGACCCGTTAAGCATCGTCGACCTAATCAAGTTTAATACTATTTCGTCTGACATGGCTGCCATGTTCTGGTTTGCCCTTGAGCATATGGCTACCATACTGGTGGCTGGGGGGACGGCTTCAGGTAAAACCACGACCATTAACTGTTTGGCCATGTTTATTAGGCCTGAAGCTAAAATTGTGACCATTGAGGATACTCCTGAGCTTAACCTCCCCCATGAGAACTGGATTCAATCCGTGGCTAGGGTTGGCTTTATGGGGGAGGGTGAAATCACGCTTTTCGACCTTTTGAAGGCTGCTATGAGGCAGAGGCCTGACTACATCATTGTGGGCGAGATTAGGGGTGAGGAGGCCTTCACCCTGTTTCAGGCTGTTTCCACGGGCCATGCGGGCTTAAGCAGCATTCACGCGGATTCCGTTCGAGCTGTAATTAACAGGCTTACCACGGAGCCTATGAATATTCCGAGAACCATGCTTACAGGCCTAGACTACGTTATCCTTCAGGCTAAGTTTACGCGGGGGGAGAAGGTGGTTAGGAGAATCCTAGAAGTCGTTGAAATCACGGGTTTCGACACTAGAACCAATGAGCTTCTAACCAACCAGGTTTACACTTACGATTATCCGACTGACCGCCACATCTACATGGGCCGCTCCTATAAGCTTGAGGAAATAGCCAAGTCTAGAGGTATGACCATGGATGAGGTTCAAGCTGAACTTGAAAATCGGAAGCTGGTTCTGGAGTGGATGGTTAAAAATAATATTAGGAAATATAGGGAGGTAGCTCAGGTGGTTCGAAGCTACTATCAGAAGCCTGACGAGGTTCTGCGAAAGGTTAGATTGGAGATGATGTAGCAGGCGTTGATCGAACGTATTTCCCATTTCTCCTATGGGGTTATAGGCTGGCTGGCGGAAGGCTTAGTAAACCACATGAAAGATTTGAAAGGAAGCCTTGAGAAGGCTGGAATAAGGGTTGCACCCCAAGCCTACATAAGCTTCATGCTTTTCACCGGGATAATCGTCCTCATATCAGGCTTTACTGTGACAGTGGTTTTCCTAAGCCTGATTCTAAGGTTACCCCTTCTGCCCGTAGGCTTAATCATAGGGGGCTGCGTGGGCGTTTTCGGCTTTGGAATGGCTTTCATACTCACCTACATGCTGCCTTCCATGGTGGCTGGGAGGAGGAGAAGCGAGGTTGAGGTTAACCTGCCCTTCACCCTAAGCTTTATGAGCATTCTCTCCAGCGCTGGGCTTCCTCCAAACCGAATCTTTAAGGCTTTAGCTCTCCTAGAGGAGAGGGGTCAGGTAGGCCTGGCTGGGGAGGCTAAAAACATCCTCCGCGACATGGAGATTTTCGGGATAGATCTTTCCACAGCCCTGAAGGAGGCGGCTAGGCGTAGCCCCTCAAAGATTTTAGCCGGAGTATTTGAGGGCATGGTTTCCGTCATTCATGCTGGAGGGGATCTAGGCAAGTTTTTTGAGGAGGAGGCTAGAAGCCTTATGCGTGCTAGGAGGGCTATGCTTAAGGAATTTGTGGATACTTTGCTTATGCTGGCTGAGGTTTACATGTCGCTTTTCATAGCTTTCCCCCTGATTTTGCTCCTGCTGCTGGCTGTCATGTCTTTCATGGGTGGCGGAGTCATTTTAGGCCTCCCCCCTGAAACCTTCATCACGCTGATCGTATACGTGGTGGTTCCCGTCTTCGGCGTCCTATACCTGGTTATGTTGAACCTGATTACGCCTAGGGAGTAGCCGCCATGCTGATGATGAGGATTACTAAAAGGGAGAAGGAGGCGGCTTGGACTGTCTCCCTAACCCTAGGCGCCGCCATTATTGGTTTTGCAGCCTTATTTTGGCCCGGCCTGGAAAACCACCCATATTTTGACTACTTCTTCGTCGTTGGAGTTATGCTTTCCATTTTTCCGCCTGCCTTCCTGGACATTGTAGACCGCAGGTGGAGGAACGCCATAAACAAGAATATTGTTTACTTGGTTAGGAATGTGGCTGAGGCTCAGCGGACGGGCATGACCTTTGTGAAGGCTATTGAGGAGTCTTCTAAGGCTGAGTATGGCCCCTTAAGCAGGGAGCTTAGGAGGGCTGTGGCTCAGATGTCTTGGGGAGTCACCTATGAGGAGGCTTTACGCAGGATGGCTGACCGCATCAATACGCCTCTAGTGTACAGGGTGGTTGAAGCTCTTATCGAGGTTGGACGTTCAGGGGGGAGGGTGGGAGAACTTCTAGAGGCGCTGGCAACCCACATCCGCGACCTAGAAGATTTGGCTAGGGAGCGCAGCCGGCAGATGCTTCCCTATATTGGCATAATTTATGCCTCCTTCTTCGTCTACATTTTTGTGGTGATAATACTTTTCCAAACGGTTTTTGTCCAGCTGGCTGAAGCCTTAACGGCGGGTTTTCTGGCGGTTAGAGGCCTAGACTTAACCTCCTACTATGTTTGGTTCTTCCACATGTCTATTTTGGAGGCAGCCATCAGCGGCTTGGTGGCTGGAAAGATGGGTGAAGGGGCTGTAAGCGCAGGCTTAAAACACATCCTGCTGCTCCTAGCCGTAACCTTAGTAATCTTCATTTTCGTCATCAAAATTTCATGAGGGTAATTCCTCTTCTTCACCCCAGCTTCCATGGGAAGGCTCGGGCTCCACATACTTTCTAATTCTAACCCAGTCGTAGGAGGTGTCCTGAATGTCGTAGGCTGGCCTTCCATGGAAGGCTCCAAGCGAGATGTATTTGAGGTCTTTATGCCAGGTTATCGCTGGGAAGGTTTTCACCGCGGTGTAGTCTTTCCATAGTTTAAGGGTTCCACCGTTGACGGATACTCCCGTCGTATACCAGTGTCCAGCGCTTGAGGTCCACCCCGCATATCCTATGCCAACATTGTATGTTGCAGCTGACCCATCGCCTATCCAATACCAAACCTGGCTGCTTGAATTCTGTCTCATGTAAAGTACGGTTGCATCAGCGTTGGCATTGCCGCTTTGCGTAAAGCGTGAGGAGGAAAGTTCAGGGATGGTGCCGCTATACCCGCTTGAGAGGGCAACAAAGCAGATTCGTGTTTCAACCATGTATCCGTCCTGGAGTTTGAAGGATAGTGGGTTCTGCAGTCCTATGCCTCCACTGTTTATCCTTAAAATGCTGTTGGAAACCGAGTAGTTTGTAGATGAGATATACCATTTTGAAGTGTTAAGGGATGAGCCTTCAAAGTCGTCGAAGAACTCAAAGGTGGAGCTGCCGTCACTGGCACTGGTGGCATCTGGTTTTCCATAGTAGATGTAGATGGTTGTTTTGTTGGGGCTGGCTGGAATGCTTGAAACCTTAACCCAAAATACGGCGTAGTCTCCGTCAACCTTTTCCTCCATCCAGTAGGGAAGCTGGGTTTCACCGTCGGCTGCCGTAAATCTTATATCTCCGAAGTCGTTTCTGCGTGGCCGTTTAAGTATACGTTTTCTCCGCTGTCTGTTCCAACCCCGTAGTGGGCTACGATTTTAACCTGGTAGTCTGT
>CAZAJK010000080.1:0-4510 GCA_964485425.1 uncultured Candidatus Bathyarchaeia archaeon
GTCTACATTGGGGTTGGAAGCAGGGTTGGCCCCTACGCCAGGCTTAGACCCTACACGGTTTTAGGGTGCAACGTTAAGGTTGGAAGCTTCTGTGAGGTTAAGGCTAGCCTCATCATGGATGGCTCAAAAATCCCCCACCTATGCTATGTGGGGGACAGCATTATCGGGGCCGACTGCAATCTTGGGGCTGGAACCCTAATTGGGAATTTAAGGCTGGATGAGAAGCCTGTGAGCATGAGGCTTGAGGGTGTTAAAGTCAGCTCTGGGAGGAGGAAGCTTGGAGCAGTCCTAGGCGATAGGGTTAGAACCGCTGTAAACGTTAGCATTATGCCCGGCGTGAGAATAGGCTTTGGAAGCCGTATTGGGCCCACCATAGCCGTAACCCGAGACATTCCGCCGGAAACCTTTGTAATGGCGGAGCAAAAGCTGGTTTTCAAGCCTTTAAGGGAGGAAGTTTGAAAGCTTGTCTACGCCCATGCTAGGGTTAACCGGGAAGCCTAACGTGGGTAAGAGCACCTTTTTCGCCGCAGCCACCCTTGCCTCAGTCCCCATAGCTAACTACCCCTTCACCACCACCAAAGCGAACATAGGCATAACCTATGCAACTGTTGAATGCGTATGCAAGGAGTTCAACGTTCAAGACCAGCCTGTAAACTCGGCGTGCAAAGACGGTATACGCTTTGTCCCAGTGAAGCTTGTGGACTGCCCAGGCTTGGTTCCCGGGGCTTGGAGGGGGAGGGGGCTTGGAAACCAATTCCTAGACGAGGTTAGGAGGGCTGACGCTCTCCTCCTGGTGGTGGACGCGGCTGGGGCCACCGACCAGGAGGGTAGGCCTGCTAAACCCGGAAGCTTCGACCCGCTTGAAGATGTAAGCTTCCTGGAAAAAGAGTTTGACATGTGGTTTTACCAGTTGCTCAAGAAGGATTGGGATAGGATTGCTAGGAGGGCTGAAATGCTTAGGGAGCCCTTAACCAGCCTCCTAGCTGAAAAGTTGAGCGGCCTAGAGGTGGATAGGAAGGCCATAAGTCAGGCTCTCGAAGAAACAGACCTAGCCGCTAAAAAGCCAACCCAGTGGGGTGAAGGCGACCTAGAAGCCTTCGCAGGGAAGGTTAGAAGACTATCCAAGCCCCTCCTCATCATAGCTAACAAGATAGACTTAGAGCCCGCTGAGGCCAACCTTGAAAGGCTGAGGGGCGCAGGGTATCCGGTGGTTCCCTGCTGTGCTGAGGCTGAACTAGCCCTGCGGAGGGCCAGCGAAAAAGGTTTAGTAGACTATAAGCCCGGAGACGGAGACTTCAAGATTCTTAAGCCTGAAGCCTTAACCAGGGAGCAATCCCAAGCTTTAAAGTTCATCCGTGAAAGGGTTTTAAGCCGCTTCGGCTCCACCGGGGTTCAGAAGGCAGTCGACACAGCCATCTTCAGCCTTCTAAACCGCATCGCCGTTTTCCCCGTTGAAGACCTGGAAAGGCTTACCGACCATAAGGGTAGGGTTCTCCCAGACTGCTACCTAGTTCCCCGCGGAACCACGGCTAGGCAGCTTGCAGCTCAAATCCACAGCGAACTGGCTGAAGGCTTCATTTACGCGGTGGAGGCGCGCTCCAAACGTAGGCTGGGAGAAAACTATGAGCTGCGCCATAGGGACGTAATTAAAATTGTCTCGTCCAAGGCTAGAGCTTAAATTTTTCCGCTGGAAAATCGAAGGGTTAGAGGCTAACCAAGCATGGTTAGGGTTCTGGTTTGCGACCACATCGACGAGGAAGGTTTAAAACTTCTACGTGGGAAAGGCTTCCAGGTAGACGTTAAACTTGGTTTAACTCCGGAGCAGTTGAAGGAGACGGTGAAAAACTACGACGCTCTCCTCGTCCGAGGTAAAACCAGGGTGACAAGGGAAATTCTGGAGGCAGCTAAAGGCTTAAAGCTGGTTGTTCGAGCTGGAGTAGGCTTAGACAACGTAGATTTGGAGGCTGCCAGCAGGCTTGGCGTAAAAGTGGAAAATACTCCTGAGGCCACCACTAGCTCCGTAGCCGAATTAACCATAGGCCTCATGCTGGCTGTGGCTAGGCGGATACCTGAAGCCGACCGAACCGTTAAGGGTGGAGGCTGGGGCAAGGAGAAGTTTATGGGATTAAGCCTTAAAGGTAAAACTTTGGGCATTGTGGGTTTAGGCCGGATAGGCTGTGAAGTGGCTAGGGTGGCTAGAGCCCTAGGCATGCGTGTAATCTACTATGACGTGGTTGACAGAAGCGCTGTAGCTAGGGAGCTAGGCTGCGAGCCCACAGCCTCGCTTGAGGAGCTCCTACGCCAGGCGGAAATCGTAAGCATCCATGTGCCCTTAACCCCTGAAACCCGCCACCTCATCGGGAAGCATGAGCTGTCAATTATGAAGCCTAACGCTATCCTAGTGAATACTTCGAGGGGGGCTGTGGTCGACGAGGAGGCTCTCCTAGAGGCTTTAAAGACTGGAAGGTTGGCTGGGGCTGGTTTAGACGTCTTCGAAGAGGAGCCTCCAAAGAACCTTGAATTGTTAAGGCTTCCAAACGTGGTATGCACTCCGCATATTGGAGCTCAAACAGTTGAGGCTCAGAAGGAAGCCTCCATTCAAGCCGCTAAAAAAGTCATAGAGTTTTTTGAACGCTAACAGCTTTAAGCCGAGTTCCGTTTAAACTTTTAGTTGGCGGTTAAAGTTGAAGCTTAGAAGCGACCTCGTTAAGGTTGGCGTTGACAGGGCTCCCCATCGAGGGCTTTTCAAAGCCATGGGTTTAACCGATGAAGACCTTTCCAGGCCTCTCATAGGCGTGGCCAACTCTTGGAATGAATGTGTTCCAGGCCACATCCACCTTTTGAGGCTAGGGGAAGCGGTTAAGGCTGGAATTCGGGCGGCAGGAGGCACACCCCTCCAATTCAACACCATTGGAATCTGCGATGGCATCACCATGGGCCATCGAGGCATGCATGCCTCGCTTCCAAGCCGGGAGATAATCGCTAATTCGGTGGAGCTTATGGCTGAAGCCTACCAGTTTGACGGCATAGTCTTCGTATGTTCCTGCGACAAGATTGTTCCAGGAATGCTTATGGCTGCCTGCAGGCTTGACCTACCCTCCATCTTTGTAACCGGAGGCCCCATGCTTCCAGGCTGCTATAGAGGGAGGAGAATAGCGTTAAACCATCTCTACGAGGCTATTTCGCTGGTTAAAACAGGCAAAATGACGTTGAAGGAATTTAAGGAGATGGAGGATTCAACTTTTCCGGGACCTGGCTCCTGCGCTGGAATGTATACGGCCAACACCATGCAGTGCATTGTTGAAGCTTTAGGTTTAACGCTTCCCTACGGGGCGACAATACCGGCTGTGGATGCTGCTAGGGTGAGGCTGGCTGAGCAGGCTGGCCGACGCATAGTTCAAATGGTGAAGGAGCAGCTTACAGCCAGAAAAATAGTGAATGAGAAGTCGCTGGAAAACGCCATACGCGTCGACATGGCTCTAGGAGGCTCCACCAACACGGTGCTTCACCTGACAGCCATAGCTTACGAGGCCGGGGTGAGCCTGCCCTTAGAACGCTTCGACGAATTAAGCAGAAGCACGCCTCATCTTTGCGAGATGAATCCCGCTGGCCCCCACTTCATGGTGGACCTACACTATGCTGGGGGGATACCAGCCCTCCTAGCAGAGCTTTCCCCACTCATCCACGGTGAATGCTTAACCGTAACCGGTAAAACTGTGGCTGAAAACCTTAAGGGAGTTAGGGTGAAGAACAGGGAGGTTATTAAGCCTTTAGATGCGCCTGTCCACCCGGAAGGCGGAATAGCCGTTTTGAAGGGGAGCCTAGCCCCGCTGGGCGCGGTGGTGAAGCAGTCAGCCGTAAGGGCTGAAATGCTCAGCTTCAAGGGTGAAGCCGAAGTATTTGACGGTGAGGAGGAAGCCTTAAAAGCCATATTCAAGAGGCCTGAAACCTTGAAAGGTAAAGTGCTGGTAATCCGCTATGAAGGCCCTAAGGGGGGGCCAGGCATGAGGGAGATGCTGGCTGCCACCGCAGCCGTCAGAGGCCTAGGCCTCGAAACCGAGCTAGCCCTAGTTACCGACGGGAGATTTTCAGGTGCCACGGCAGGCCCATGCATAGGCCATGTCAGCCCTGAGGCAGCTGAGGCTGGACCGATAGGGCTCGTGGAGAACGGTGACCCCATTGAAATTGATATTCCGGCTAGGAGGCTTGACGTGAAGGTTGGGGCTAGGAAGCTTAGGGAAAGACGTAGAAGGTGGAGGCCTCCTAAGCCCAGGTTTACCCGAGGCTACCTCGCCATCTACGCGAAAATGGTTTCCTCAGCAGCCTATGGAGCCGTTATAGCCTAAATTCTTTTAAGCCTCCATCCTTTAACCTTTTTAAGTCGTATTTCGAGGGAGTCTGACATTCAAATGCCTGGAACCTATGCATATCTCTCCCAGCTTTGGAGGGGGATAGGCCGAAACCCCGAGCTTAAAGAAGCTTTAAGGCAGAGGCTTATCCGCTGGCGTAG
>CAZAJK010000081.1:0-4341 GCA_964485425.1 uncultured Candidatus Bathyarchaeia archaeon
AAGTCAACCAAGACCAGCGGATACTTCGAAATCACCTCGCTGAAGTTTTCATCAGTTAAGGTTAAGGGCTGGCTTGGAAGGGTTTGGCTGCTGCCTCCGCTCATCAGCTCCTTCACCTTTCTAAGCTTAATCCGCTCCAGCTCCTCGTCAAACTCCTCTGACATTTCACGCCCACCTATAAAGGTGAGGCTTATATATGGAAGCCGTAAGGCTGCTAATAAATGTTACAACCTATGGTAAAGCCTAAAGGGCGGGCTAACTATGAGTGGAAAAGCAAACCTGGATAAGCTGTTCAACCCTAGGAAAATCGCTGTAATCGGAGCCTCCTCAAAGCCTGGAAAACTAGGCTATAATGTGCTCAAAAACCTTCTAAGCCACGGCTTTAAAGGGGAAATAATACCCGTAAACCCGAGGGAAAAGGAAATTTTCAACGTTAAATGTTATCCTAGCATTCTTGAGGCTCCCGAGGGAATCGACCTAGTCATCCTAGCGATTCCAGCTGGACAAACGGTTAAGGCTGTTGAGGACTGCGGGAGAAAAGGCGTTAGGTTCGCCATAGTTGAAGCAGCCGGCTTTGCAGAACTTGGAGCAGAAGGAGATACGCTACAGGGCGAACTGGTTAAGGTTGCTCGAAAATACGGGCTTAGAATAGTGGGTCCCAACTGCGCGGGCATAGTAAATTTAGCCAATGGGGTGGTGACTACCTTCGCCCCTCTGGAAAAGCTTAGGAGGGGGAAGGTTTCCATCCTAGCCCAAGCCGGGATCTTCGCAGTTGATATGCTTCAAATTTATCGGCTAGGGTTCAGCAAGGTGGTTTCCCTTGGAAACATGGCTGATTTAGGTCTTGCGGATTTCCTTGAATATTTGGCTGAGGACCCTGAAACCAGCGTGATAGGGATTTACGTCGAAGGCGTGAAGGATGGAAGGAGATTTCTTGAAGCCCTCCGCACGGCTTCCAAAGTTAAACCTGTTATTGTTTTGAAGGGTGGGAGAACGGTTGAGGGGGCTGGAAAAGTGAGAACCCACACGGCCTCTTTAGCCGGAAGCCCCGAAGTTTGGAATTCAGCCCTCCAGCAGTTTGGAGCCATCCAAGCTGAAGGCGTGAGCGAATTCTTCAACCTTTTAAGGTTTTTCTCTAGGCAGCCTCCCATGGGAGGCTTAAACCTCTCCATCATAACCTACACCGGAAGCATGGGCATTTTAGCCGTGGATAAAAGTGTGAGTTTGGGGTTGAAAATCGCAGAGTATGGTGAGGAGTGCTTGGCCGAAATCCGGCGGATAGCACCCCCATGGACTAGGGCTTGGAACCCCTTAGACCTAAGCTTCTTCTTCACCAAAGAGCAGTATGTAAAGTTTATTGAAACCGTGATGGGGATGCCTGAAGTTCACGGGGTTCTCTGCATTATTCCCGCTTTAAGGCTTTGGGAGGTGGGGGGTGCTGTTGCGGATGCTGCTAAGAAATTTAAAGGTAAACCTCTCGTGTTCTGCGTTCCGATGGCTGAAGCTCTTGGAGAAGAGATTTACAGGTTTGAGGAAAAGTTTGGGGTTCCCTGCTATTTTACCCCTGAAGATTCCGTAACGGTTTTGGCTAAGTCTTATTGGTGGTTTGTGAGGCAAAATATTTTTAATAGGCTTTAATGTTATCCCATACTTCAAAATGATGGCTGATTTTAATTGAAAATCTACGTGATTTACGGGGACGAGTTTGGAGAGCGCTTCATCGGGAACCTGATAAACTATTCCAGTTTCTGCGAGGCCTGCGGCATTTTCTGCGAGCACTGCCGCACGGCTTACCCATCCTTCTCAGCAGACATTGAGGGAGTCTTCCAGGTGGAAGCAAACCTCCCAGCCTTCATAGACGACCCTGAAACTTATTTGCCTCAAAGTCTAGGGTCAGCCGACCTGCTGGTGGCCATAGGAATCCACGTTGACCTGCTTCTAGGGATTCCTAAGCTAGTGGAGTCGAGCAGGGTTAAAGGCGTTATAGTGCCCATTGAACATAAGGATTGGTGTCCCCCGGCTGTTAGAAGCCAGCTGAGGGAAGAACTGGGCAGACTGGGGGTTGAAACGGCTTTTCCCAAGCCTTTCTGCGCCCTTGAGAAAACGGGTGGCAAAATAATTGACGCCTTCGTCGACCGGTATATGGTTGGCAGGCCTATGCTTGAAGTCGAATTAGAGAGGGACATTATACGTGAGGTTAGGGTTTTGAGGAGTGCCCCATGCGGTTCAACCTGGTATATAGCTCAGCAGATTAGGAGGAAGCCTATAGAGGGCTTGGAAGACGTTATTTCTAGGGCTCACCACTCCTACCCCTGCACGGCTAGCATGGAAGTAGATAGAGAGCTCGGAGACACCATTCTCCATAAGGCTGGATACATTATTAGGGAAGAAGTGTTTAAGGCCGTTGAGAGGGCGCGAACCGCGGCTGCTAGGCTTTAAATAGTTCTTCCAAAGCTTTCCTAGCCGTTTGGACGCTTTGAGACCCGCTAGCTGCAAAAGTGACCTTTAAGGCTTCCAAAAATTTCCTCACGGCTAGCTCCCAGGTTTAACGCGGCCTTCATAGCCTGCGTCACGCAGTTATCACACATGCGGGCTGCTCCAATACACATGACTAGGAGCATTTTATATTTGGCTGGAAGCGCGCCATCCCTCAAAATTAAACTGTCACAAAACTTGTAGAATTCTTCGAAAGCCGGGTCGACCTTAACTAAAACCGACATAGGCCCAGGCTTAAAACCCAGCTTCCTCTCAACAGCTTTAGAAACCTTTTCACGCTTCACAATAATTGCCCCCGGGTAAATTCCTCAGCTCAAAAACATTTAAGCATACCTGAATTCTATGTTTCACCCTAAAAACGGGGAAAGGGGAAATTAGGCTTTCCAGAGCCCGTGAACACTGCAATACTCTCTTACTTCGACTCTTTCAGCTTCAACTGGAAACTCGACTTCAGGCTTCTCTCCAGGTTTAAGGTGAACCCTGTAAATCCTTCCATCAGCAATTAGCTCAATCCACTCAATATAATGGTTTTCCTCCATGGGGTGAGGTGTAGAGCCAACCTTCACCCTAAAGCCTCTATCCGTCCTTTCAACGACGGGCACATGTTTCTCTTTTCCGGCCTCCTCAATTTTACCGGTTAAAAGCTCCATCGGTTGGCCGCAGCATACAAGCTGACCTTTCCCAGCGTGGAGAACTTCAACTATGTTTCCGCATACGTTGCACCTGTAAACTTGTTTAAGCTCAGTCAAATCGAGGCCTCCACTAGTACTCTTCACATTTAACTTGGAAGTAGTTTTTGGGGTGGCCGCAGGATGGGCAGGTTTCAGGAGGCTCCTTACCGTAGTGGACGTAGCCGCATTCCCGGCAAACCCACCAGACCTCCTTATCCTTCTTGAAGACGGTTCCAGCCTCCACCTCCCTCAATAGCTTCGTGTAACGCTCCTCGTGGTGTTCCTCAGCCTTAGCTATAGCCCTAAGCGTGGCGGCAATTTCAACGTAGCCTTCCTTTTCAGCCGTTTCAGCAAACTCCGGATACATCTTAGTGTGCTCGAAGTTTTCGCCTGCGATGGCTGCCTTAAGGTTTTCCGCGGTGCTTCCCAGCGTTATGGGGGCTTCAGCCTCCACGGTGAGCCTGGTTTTACCCTCCCTCTTGGCGAGGTCGTTGATAAGCTTGTAGAGGGTGGAGGCATGCTCCTCCTCGTTCTCAGCGGTTAGGAGGAATATTTCGGCTATCTGCCCGTAGCCCTCGCTTTTAGCTATTTTCGCGTAGAAGGTGTATCTGTTTCTGGCTTGACTTTCACCTATGAAGGCTTTAACCAGGTTTTCTAGCGTTTTAGACATTTTCCTCACCCATTTGGCAGTAATTTTTATTAAAGTATTTTGGTTTTTAACCTTTATGGTTCGAATATCAAACCTAAAGCTCATAGAAATGCTCTTAGAAAACGCCCGCAAACCTTACGTTGAACTGGCTAAAGCCCTCGGCGTAAGCGAAACCGCCATAAGAAAACGAATAAAAACCTTGGAGAAGGAAGGCGTAATACGCAGGTATACTGTGGAAGTCGACCCTAGGAAACTGGGTTTCCAAGTAAACGCCTTCATAGGCTTAGATGTTAAACCGGAGCATTACGTTTCAGCCTTAGAGAAAGTTAAAGCCTTAAGGGAGGTTCGAAGCCTCTACACCTCAACGGGAGACCACATGCTACTGGCGGAATGCTGGCTTAAGAACTCGGAGGAACTGGCGAATCTAATTAAAACCCTTGAAGCCATTCCAGGGGTTACCCGGGTATGCCCAGCCATCATTCTTGAAAAGGTTAAGTAGTGGTGGACCGGGCGGGATTCGAACCC
>CAZAJK010000082.1:0-1592 GCA_964485425.1 uncultured Candidatus Bathyarchaeia archaeon
TCCCTATGGGAACCCCACTACCCACAGCCTTAGCCAAACATATCATGTCGGGCATCACGTTCCAATGCTGGAAGGCGAAGGGCTTCCCCGTCCTCCCAAAGCCCGTCTGAATTTCGTCGAAAATTAGGAGTAAGCCGTGTTCATCGGCTATTTCACGGAGCTCCGCGAGGTAGCCTTCTGGAGCCACGTAGACTCCTGCCTCCCCTTGAACAGGCTCCACGATGATGGCTGCCGTATCCTTGGTTACGGCCTCCCTAACCTTCTCAGGCCTCCCATACGGGACAAACTTAAAGCCTGGAAGGAGAGGCTCAAAGGGAGCCCGATACTTGGGGTTCCAGGTGGCTGAGAGAGCGCCCATAGTTTTGCCGTGAAAACTTCTCATCATGGCTATGATTTCCCGTTTGCCCGTGAATTTCCTAGCAGCCTTTAAAGCCACCTCAACGGCTTCAGCCCCACTATTGGAGAGGAAGAGCTTACCCAGCTCCTTCGGTATGAGGCGTTCAAGGCTTTTTAGGAGGAGAGCCCTAGCCTCCGAGTATAGGGAGCCGTGGCATGCTAGGAGCTTCTCGGCTTGAGCTTTAACCGCCTCCACCACTCTTTCATGGCAGTGGCCTAGGAAGCTTGCACCATAGCCAGCCATGCAGTCGATATATTGTCTTCCATCGGCATCCCAGAGGAGGGCTCCTTTCCCCCTTACCGCCACCACCTGACGCTTATGGTAGACTGGGGCCAGCCACTTATCCTCAAGCTTAACTATTTCCTCGCGTTTAAGGGACAATTAGGGTTCCCACCTTATGTTGAATGGCCTGAATCACAGGTGAATCTCCAAGGCCATAGGTGATAACAGCCTCTTTAACCCCCATGTTTAAGGCTTCAAGGGAGGCGTAAACCTTCCTCTTCATCCCATGGCCAATTCTTGGAAGCTCCTCCTCAGCCTCGTAGACACTAAGCTTCTCCACCAGTTTCCCATCTAGGATCAGCCCCTCCACGTCGGTGCAGTAAACGAGATGGTCGGCTTTTAAGGCTCCAGCAATGTAGGCTGCAGCCCTATCACTATCCACGTTGAGCAGGTTACCCTCCTCGTCTATGGCTATGGGGGCCACCACCGGTAAATAGCCCGCTGAAATCAGTCCTTTAAGCAGCTCCACGTTGACCTCCCGTATCTTACCCGTATATCCACCGTCGATAGCCACCTTCCTCCCCCTCTCATCGATGATTAACAGCTTCTTCTTACGTTCAGCTTTAAGCAGCATGCCGTCAGCCCCGCTTAACCCCACAGCCTTAACGCCTTTAACCTGGAAGGCAGCCACCAGCTGCTTGTTTATCTTCCCCGCCATCACCATGGTGTAAATTTCCATGGTCTCCCTGTCCGTATACCGGCTTCTCATCCCATCCGGGGAAACAATAAACTTCTGCTCCTTCCCCATCCTCTGGGCAACCTCAGTTACCAGGTCGGCTCCACCATGAACAAAAATCAGGCTGGCCTTACCCCAGAGGCTTTCCAAGTCGCGGAGAATGCCCTCAGGTATGCCGCCTTCCCTGATAAGCCTCCCCCCAGCCTTAACCACGATAAGCTTTCCCTCAGCTAGTTG
>CAZAJK010000082.1:1602-4244 GCA_964485425.1 uncultured Candidatus Bathyarchaeia archaeon
ATTTTAAGCTTGCCTGAAAACTCTTTCCCTCAAACCATTCAACAAATTTCAATAACCTTCCCCACGCCAGCCCTAATGAAGCCTCCACCAAATTCCTCCCTAAACATCTGGGTGGCAAGGCTTCCCGTGCAGTGACATGGCGCAACACATGCTACACCCAGCTCCTTCAAGCCCCCAATAACCTTTGAGATTTCAGCTTTGCTAGACCCGGCTAGGTGGAAGCCTCCAATGACCAGGTAAATCTTTTCACCCGTCAGTTTCGAAGCTGCGGAAGCCATGTTGACTACTCCTGGGTGGGCGCAGCCCGTGATAACAATTAGCCCCTTCTTCGTGTTAACTATGAGGGCTTGCTCCTTAAGCGTTAACCCTAGCTCCCCTGTCACGCCTACGCCGCGGCAGACCCTCATTGGACCTGAAACCTCAACCACCCTGCAGCCGTAGGCTTGAATCTCCCGCTTAAAGCTTTCGGGGAAGCTTGCTGGAAGGTAGACTGTTACCTCGCTGTTTTCTGAAAGGATGGCTGGAAGCCCACCCGTATGGTCGCCGTGAATATGAGACAAAACCACTGTCTTAATTCTTCGAACATCCACGTTCAAGGCTTGAAAGTTGTAAGCTAAAATTTTCGGGCTTCCACCAGTGTCGAAGAGAATGAATTCCCCATCGGCTTCAACTAGGCAGCTAAAACCCCAGCCTGTTTTAAGCCCCTCAGCATACGGATTATTGTCGTAAACAATGGTGAGGCGAACATGGCTCAGAGCTTCAAGGTTTAAAGGCTGGGTTTGACCTGGCTGGCGGGAGTGTTCAACGCCTGAAGGCCATAGGCTGAAGATTACCCCTAGCAGGATGGCAGCTGCTAGGGCTATCAACCCAAATTTGACATCCAACCTTATAGTAGCCTCCTACCTGTGTCTTGGGTTGGAATTAATCCCCTAGTTTGGGAGGTTAGGGCGTCCTTAAATTTTTGGGAAGACAGGGTTTGAAGGAAGGCTTGAACGGAAGGCTTGCTTAAACTTTCAAGTCTAACAGCAAAGTCGTATTGTTCGAGGGTTAAAGGGATAAAGTCGAGCTTATACTGGCTGGCAATGGTTTCAATGCCTAGCCCAACATCAGCCCGGCCTTGGGCTATGGCTGAAGCTACAGCTGAATGAGACCTAGCTTCCACCTCATACCCTTTAACCTTGGAGGTTAACTCCTCAAAGCTTAACCCCAACTTTTCAGCCAGCCTTCTTAAATGCAAGTCTAAGAGGATTCTAGTCCCAGATCCCGGATTCCTGTTAATCATGCATATGTCGGGGCGTAGAAGGTCTTGAACCCCCTTAAACTGTTTAGGGTTGCCTTTCGCAACTAGGAAGCCCTGCCTCCGCTGGTAGCCTCGGAAAAGAGCAACCCTACCCCCCAGCCCATAGCGTTCGAGAAACGGGATATTATACTGGCCTGTCTCCTCGTCTAGGAGGTGAACGCCAGCTATGTCTGCTTCACCCCTCCTCAGAGCGGCTAAACCTCCAGCCGAACCCACATTAACCGTCTTAAAAACCAGCCAGGGATAATCTTCCCTTAAAATTTTTAGTAAGAGCTCTAAGCCTAGGCAGTGGCTTCCCACTATGACTAGGTGTGGAGGCCTGAATTCTCGGGTTAAAAGTCGAACCCTAACCTTTTCACCCTCATCTAGAATAACCCTGTCCTCCCCTATCTCCAGAAAGCCGTCGGCTGAAGCCAGCGTGGTTATGGCTCCTGAACCGCCCTTACAAGGGAAAGCCACTAAGCCTTTTTCGCCCAAATATAGGTGGACGGGTAGAAACTCCCTTCTCCCCTGCTCTGAGAAAACCTTTTCGCCAAGCACGGCTTCAACAGCCTCCTCTTCACCAAGTTGAAAGCCCATCATGGCTGCTAGGACGGGCTTAACAAGCCTATGGAAAATCATGAGGGCTGAGGTTGGATAGCCTGGAAGCCCAATCACCAATTTACCTTCCACCACGGCTGCAACAGTAGGCTTACCAGGCTTCACAGCTACACCATGGAAAAGCAGGCTTCCAGAAAGCTCCTCCAAAACCCGGTATAAAATGTCTCCGGCTCCAGCTGAGGTTCCCCCTGAAACCAAAACTAGGTGGGCGTGGCTTAACCCTTCCAAGATTTTAGCCTTAAGCCTACTGGCTTCATCTGGGACCACTCCCAAGAAAAGGGGGATACAGCCTAGCTCCACCACAGCCGCGTGAAGGCTGAAACTGTTAATATCGTAGATTTTGCCCGGTGGAAGCATGCTTCCAGGCTCTGCTAGCTCGCTCCCCGTGGAGAGAATGGCAACCCTAGGTCTAACATAGCATGCTACCTCTTTAAGCCCTAAAGCCGCCAATATTCCAAGTTCGCGGGAGGAGAGCTTAACCCCCCTCCTTAAGGCGAGCTCCCCAGCCATAAGGTCTGAACCAGCCGATGAAACGTTTTCACCTGGATGGGCTGCTCGGTAAACTTTCACGACATCGCCTTTCTGACTCGTGTATTCTACGGGTATTACGGCGTTGGCCCCTTGAGGTATGGGGGCGCCAGTGGCAACCTCCACCGCCTCTCCAGCGGAAACCTTGAGGTTCGGGGTTTCCCCAGCCTTAACGCTGCCTATAAGCCTTAACTCTACGGGGTTGGCTTCACCA
>CAZAJK010000083.1:0-3992 GCA_964485425.1 uncultured Candidatus Bathyarchaeia archaeon
CTCCTTATCGGGCCGAGGCTCCGGCGGAACCTCGGCCCGATAAGGAGAGAGCTCGGCTGAGGTGAGCGGAAAGCTCAACCGTGAGGCCGGGTGTTGTTATTCGGGCTACAGCCGGAGCCTCCGCCCAAAAATCTTTATACAGGCTTAATCCCCCCTAATTCAGCTTTGGAAGCCTGAAGCTTAGGGATGGACCTGCCCCTTGACCCTTGAGAAACTTGACCTTGTAAGGAGGAATACCGAGGAAATCGTAACCTTAGAGGAGCTTAAGGAGCTTCTTGAAGCTGGGAGGCGTCCGAAAGCCTACTGGGGCTTTGAGCCTTCAGGCCTCATGCATCTAGGCACAGGGCTGGTTTGCGGCCTTAAAATCCTCGACATGGTGGAGGCAGGCTTCGACTTCACCATTTTCCTGGCCGACTGGCATGCCTGGATCAACGGGAAGCTTGGAGGCTCTATGGAGAACATCCGCTTTTGCGGTGACTACCTGCGGGAGGGCTTTACGGCTTTAGGCCTCACACCGGATAAAGTCCACTACCGGTGGGCTTCCGAACTAGTGGAAAAATCGGATTACTGGGAGACCCTCATAAAGGTGGCTAAAAGCGTCACTCTTTCCAGGGTTTCTAGAGCCCTACCCATCATGGGGAGGCAGCTCAACCAAACCGACGTTGAATTTGCCTGGCTCATCTACCCCTGCATGCAGGTAACCGACATCTTCATGCAGGATTTAGACTGCGCCTGCGCCGGCATCGACCAGAGGAAAGCCCACATGCTGGCTAGGGATGCTGCTGAAAAACTCGGCTTCAAGAAGCCTGTCTGCGTGCATACGCATCTGCTTCCAGGCCTTCAAGGGCCTAAGGCTAAGATGGGCGGGGTTTACGATGAGGATGGGAGGCTGAGCCTTCAAATCGAGGTTAAAATGTCGAAGAGTCAGCCTAAAACCTGCATCTACGTGCATGATGAGCCTGAAGAGATTCGGAGGAAAATTAGGGCTGCCTATTGTCCTCCAAGGCTTGCCGAGGGTAACCCGGTTATGGAAATAGCCAAATACATAATTTTTGCGCGGGGTCCAAGGAAGCTTGAAATTCCGAGAGCTGAGAAGTATGGAGGCCCCCTCGAAGTTTTAAGCTATGAAGAGCTGGAGAAAATCTATATGGCTGGAGACCTGCACCCCCTAGACTTGAAAAACGCGGTGGCTGAGGCGTTAATAGAGGTTTTAGAGCCTTTCCGCCGCCACTTCAAGGGCAGAGAGAAAATGTTGGAGCGCATGTTTGAGCTTGAAGGGCTGAAGGGTGAAGGGCGACGGCTAGGAGAGGCCTGAAAGCCTATAGAAGGCTGTCGAAGGCTGAGCGCGACGAGAAGGCGCTGCTGCTCTTGGAGGCTTTAGCTGAGAAGGCTGAGGCTGGAGCCCTCATCGTCGTGGAAGGCCAGAGGGATGTCAAAGCTTTAAGAAGGCTGGGTGTTGAAGGCAGCTTCTTCTGCATTAAGGCTTGTGGGAGCTCGCTAGAGGAGAGGATTAGAAGCCTTGAAGCTGAGGGGAGAGCCAGGGAAATCTTGGTTTTAACGGACTTCGATAGGGGTGGGGTGAAGCTGGCCCTTGAGACTGCTAGGAGGCTTGAGGCTAGGGGTTTGCATCCCAACCTTGAATTTTGGGTAAAGCTTAGGGGGCTTATGGGTAGGCAGGTTAAAGACGTGGAAGGCTTAGCCTCCTACCTTGAAAACGTTAAAAGGAAGCTTCCACCTCTAATTAGTTGAATCTTCCGGGGAATTTGAGGCGTATAAGGGGGCTTCCCTCCTTTAAGAGTTTAAAAGGGAGGCTTAACCCGGAATGTTTAAGCTTCCCCTAGGAAAGGGTTTGGAGGTGTTCACGCTTGACAGGCTCATCAAGCATTCCCACAGCCAAATATCTAATTCAAGCAAGGTTCGAGGTAAACGGGGTAGTTGAAAAACCAGACGTTATCGGGGCCATATTCGGCCAGACAGAAGGGCTTTTCGGGCCTGAACTAGACCTTAGAGAGCTTCAGAAAAACAATAGGATAGGCCGCATCGAGGTTGAACTCAAAACAGAGCATAATAAAACCGTTGGAACCATCACGGTGGCTTCAAGCCTGAACATGGCTGCCACAGCCCTCATCGCCGCCGCCATCGAAAGCGTCGACCGCATAGGCCCTAAAGAGGCTAAAATATGGATTGAACGCATCGACGACATTAGGGAGGCTAAGAGGAAAAGCATTGTTAGAAGGGCTAAAGAGCTCATAAAAAAGTGGAGTGTGGAAACAGCCCCGGACACTGAGGGCTTAATCCGCGAGGTTTTAGAAGCCGCTAAACCCCATGAAATCGTGAATTATGGCCCTGAACAGCTTCCAGCAGGCCCGGATGTGCAGTCCTCCCCCTCCATTATCCTAGTTGAGGGGAGAGCTGACGTCCACAACCTTCTGCGCTGCGGGGTTAGAAATGTTATTGCCATTGGTGGGGCTAAGGTTCCTGAAACCATTGTCAGGCTTAGCAAGGAAAAGGAGGTTACGGTTTTCCTCGACGGGGATAGGGCTGGAGACCTAATCCTCAAGGAGCTCATGCAGACGGCTAAGGTGGACTATGTGGCTAGGGCTCCACCTGGAAAGGAGGTTGAAGAGCTAACATGCAAAGAAATCTTTGAAGCCCTGGCAGGTAAGGTGCCTGCCTCAGAAGCTAGACTCAAGCATGCCAGGGTTTCAGCCCACCCCAAGGTGGTTGAAGCCATAAACCAGCTTAAGGGAACCCTTGAAGCCATCCTATTCGACGCGAACTACGAGCAGCTAGCTAGGCTTCCAGTCGGGGAGCTAGCTGAAAGGCTTCCCAACTTTAAAGGTGTGAGCGTCATAGTCTTCGACGGTAGGGTGACGCAGAGACTTGTCGACATAGCCTCCCAGCTTGGAGTAAAACTGATAATCGGAGACCGGATTTCCGACCTGGTGAAGCGTCCAGCCAACCTCCGCATCCTCACCTTCGACAGCGTGGCGCCTGAAATGTCTAAGGCTCAGGAAGAGTAGGGTAAGCTTAGGCTTGGATAGTGAAGCCTATGGGCTTCCGCCTATCCGCCCTAACCTTAACCCTAATTCTCCTCCTTGTTTTCTCAGCGGTTCCTCCGGTTCAAGCCCAAACCGTAGATGTTGAGGAAACCATCCAGAAGGTTTCTAGGGCGGTTGAAGAAATTAGGGGGCTGAGCTTTAAGCAGATTCCTCCCGTGAAGCTTGTGGAGAGGGAGGAAGCCCTTGAAAAGTTTAATATTTCAGAGTGGGAGGGCTGGGAGTTAGCCCAACAGGAGTATGAAGCTTTATATCTCGTCCCTGAGGGTGTTAGCGCTAAAGAGCTTCTTGAAGACTTCTATAGTTCAGCCCTCCAAGGCTACTACGACGTTAAGAAGGATGAAATCGTAGTGGTTAAGGGGGCTGAGGAATCCCTAGATAAAAGCGTCTTAGCCCACGAGTTAACCCACGCCCTAACAGACCAGTATTACCCCGAAATCTACGAATTAGACTATGAGCTTACGGACAAGGACTTCGCGGTTTCAGCCCTCGTAGAGGGGGACGCCGAACTCGTAGAAGAACTTTTCAGTAAGGGAGGCTACGACTGTGAGCTTAATTTGGACGCTGCTCCAACCTCGGTCCCCCTAGCCATAATCTACCTTCAAATCTTCCCCTACCTGGAAGGCTATAATTTCGTGCGGAAGCTTAGGGAGGAGGGCGGCTGGGCTGCTGTAAACCAGGCTTACGTTAACCCCCCTCAGAGCACCGAGCAGATTATTCATCCTGACAAGTATCCTTGGGAGAAGCCTTTAGAGGTTAGGGTGAAGGGTTCAGGCTATAGGGACTGGAAACCCCTAGGCGAAGACATCCTAGGCGAAGCATCCATCTTCATGATGTTTTGGAATCAAGGTTTGGCTAGGTTTTCCCTGACGCCCTGGGGGGAGGTAACCTATAGGTCTCCACCCCAGCCTTCGGAGAGGGGAGACCTATAGG
>CAZAJK010000084.1:0-3847 GCA_964485425.1 uncultured Candidatus Bathyarchaeia archaeon
CCATCACCCTTATGCCTAGCCTTCGAACCTCGTCGGTTAGGGTGGCCATAATCTCATGGCCTGTATAGTCCGATATGTAAACGGTTCTGGGATGCCTCTGCTTACCGAAGAAGCGTTGAGCCATCTTACCCTCAGGAGTTCTGTCGAAAACCGCTCCATACTCTTCCAGGTCGAAGAGCCTGTCCGGAGCCTCCTTCACCAAGGCCTCGGCTAAATCTTGATCGTTAAGCCAAACTCCCCCCTCAAGAGTATCCAAAAGATGCTCATGCCAGTTGTCAGCTGGGTCCACGTTGCCTAGAGCCGCATTATATCCACCCTCAGCCATAACGGTGTGAGCTTTCCCTAGGAGCTCCTTCCCAACCACAATAACATCCACGTCGTGGCGGACAGCCTCGATGGCGGCTCTAAGCCCAGCTCCTCCAGCACCCACAATTAGCACATCGGTCTCCACTGCCTCATACGACAATGTTTTTCACCTGCCTTGGCTATGTCAAGCAGAATTTTTAAAATTTTTCAAAAAGGTTTTAGCCGGGTTTACGCCCCCTCAGCTCTGCAATGGCTCAACACTTGGAAGGCTTCAGCCCCGTCCATCGCCAATCATCGGGGTTTACGCCTCCAACCGAGGATAGGGGGCAAAACGGCTCTTAGATTTTTCCCTCGAATAACAAGGTCGGCAGCCTTCTCAGCCTCCTCATCTTTAGGGTTAAAGGCTACTCCCAGCCCTGCAGCCTTAAGCATCGGCGCGTCGAAGCAGCTGTCTCCAACCACCGCACAGCTTGAAAGTTTTAGGCCTAGGCTTGAGGCAAGCTTTTCGAGGACTTCAAGCTTCCTCCTAGGCTCCACTATGGCTTCTCCTCTCCCTGTAAGGTAGCCTTCCCCGTCTATTAGAAGCCTGTTAGCATAAACATAGTCTATGGAAAGCTTCTTCTGGATTCTCTTAGCCAAGGGTTCGAGGCCGCTGCTTATGATGGCCGTTTTCACCCCCTCAGACCTTAAAGCTTTCAGGGTTTCTTCAGCTCCAGGCATGAGGGGGATTTTGGCTAGGATTTCCTCGATTAGGCTTAAGGGAACCCTACCCCAAAGGCTGATGTCTGAATCTAAGAATTCCTGATAGCTAATTTCACCCCTCAAATAGCGTAAATGGTTAACTTCATTGTCCACTCCGAAGGCTTGGTGAACAAACATCCAGCTGCTCTCAACGTCGACTAGAACCCCATCCATATCGAAGACTACCAGTTTGAAGGGTTTAGACGGCTTCAACTCCTATCAGCCTTGGGTTTAACCAGTTTTCCCCAGCCCGGCTTACCTACCGGCTCGCCCCCCTCAGCCACCACCTCGCCCCTAACCATAGTCAGAATTATCCGCCCTTTAACCTTCCAGCCATCCCAAGGTGTAACCTTACTCTTGCTGTGAAGGTTCTCCCTGCGAATAACCCACTCCCCCTTAGGGTCCACTAAGACAAGGTCTGCGTCGAAGCCTGGCTGTAGGGAGCCTTTAACCCCCCAGAGGCCGAAGGCTCGGGCGGGATTTTCCGCCATAAGCCTAACCAGCCTGGTGAGGCTTAAACGGCCTTGAAACACCTGGGTTAACATGAGGGGGAGTAGGGTTTCAACCCCGCAGAAGCCTGGTGGAGCCTTCCAGAAGTCTCTCCAGCCCTCCTCCTTCTCCTCCATGGTGTGGGGGGAATGGTCGGAGGCCACTAGGTCTATGAAACCCTTATCCACAGCCTCCCAAAGGGCTTCCCCATCCTCCCTCCCCCGGATAGGCGGGTCTATTTTCGCTTCAGGCCCTAGGCTTTCCACGGTCTCATGGGTTAAGAAGAGGTAGTGGGGGCAGGTTTCAGCCGTCACCTTCAAGCCTAAGCCTTTACCCCAACGTAAAACCTTCAAAGCCAATTTAGAGCTGACGTGGACTAGGTGGACCTTGGCCCCGGTAAGCCTGGCTGCAGCTAAAACCCTAAAGGCTGCTGAGGCTTCACCTTCGCTTGGAATCGACTCCAAATAGGCTAACGCGTCTCTTCGGCCTTGGGCTTTAAGCTTCTCCTCAAGGCTTCTTCGAAGGCTGAAATCTTCGCAGTGGAAGGCTAGGGTTGTCCTAAGCCTTACAGCTTCCTCCATTAGGCTGAGGAGGCTTCCACCATCGCCTGGAACGGTGAAAACATGCGCCCCCCGAGCTAGCTCAGCCCTTGAAGCCATAACTTTAAAGCCCACTACTCCGGCCGATACAAGCTTAGCGGCCTCAGCCAGATTGTCTGTGGAAAGCCCACCCCAAATGGAGAAGTCGACTAGGGAGCGGCGGCTAGCAGCCTCAACCTTCTCTTTGAAGGCTTGAAGGCTTGTGGTTGGCGGGTCCGTGTTGGGCATGTCGAAGACCGTGGTAACCCCGCCCACAGCCGCCGCAGCCGACCCCGTTTCAAAGTCTTCCTTCACCGTTCTTCCAGGCTCCCTAAAGTGGACGTGGCAGTCTATGGCTCCTGGGAGAACCAGTTTCCCTCCAGCCTTAACCTTAACTTCAGGCTTAAAATGTTCGGGCAGCTTCGTGACAGCGACTATTTTACCCTCGTTTATGGCTAGGGAGGCCTCAACAAGGCTTCCGGAGAGCAGAAGCTTCCCATCCTCCACGAGCATGTCAACCTTCAAGCTTAACACCTATAGGAAGCGGCTTAAGCTCCCCTTAAGGGTTGAGGCTAGAGCCTCCAGCTTCTCCACCTCAGCCTTCCTAAAGCCGATGTAGATTCCCCCATACTTTCCGCCAACCCATGTTCTAGTAGCTTGGCCTGGAGCTAAAATCCGATTCAGCAGAGGATTTAAAACCACGACTTTACCGGAGGGAAGCCTTACTTCTAGGCCTCCATCTACGCCTAGGACCGTTTGGAAGCCTCCACCCTTAGGCGGGTAAACAGCGTTTAACGCGTTGTGTTCAATGTCTAGGTGGGTAACCCTTGCCAGCGCGTAGCCCTTAAGGTGCACGTATACCTGGGCGTCCTCCAACAGTCTCCTTTCACCTTTAACATGGAGGATTACCCGAGCTTCTAGGGGGAGTTTCCCCTCAGCTGGCCCCGTCAACCCTCAAAAATAGGTGTGGGAAGGCTAATAGAGGTTTCGCCACCCTTTAAATCCTTAAAATTCGACATTTAAGAAGACGAGTGGAAATGCGTGTTAGAAAACTTCCAGGCAGGCTTCGAGGAGAATTGAAGAGGCCGCTGGGCCTCTTGCTTCCATCCACGGCTGAGGCTTTAAGGCTGCTGAGCCTTGAAAAGCCCTCTTTAGTGGTGGCTGTGGGGGATAGGACTTCTAAGAGCCTGGCTGAGGCTGGCGTTAAGGTTTCCCTTTACATAGTCGATGGTAGGGTTGAAAGGAAGCCCTTTAAGGCGTTTAAACTGCCCGTAAGCCGAACCATCAAGGTTAGGAACCCGGCTGGAACCCTAAGCCTCGAAGCCTTAGAAACCATGCGTAAAATTTTTGAAAGGCTGGCTGAGCCTCTGGCCATCCTAGTGGAGGGGGAGGAAGACCTTTTAACCCTAGCGGTTCTAGCCTATGCTCCGCTTGGAACCCTCGTCTTTTACGGTCAGCCTGGTGAGGGCTTGGTTGCCGTAAAGGTTAATGGGGAGAAGAGGGATTACGCCATGTCTATTATAGAGGCTATGCCTGAGGTGGAGGTTTAACCTGGAATGCCTGGCAGGGGAGTATGGAACCTCTACGAATACGATTATAACACCGGAACCATTAGGCTTAAAAATAGGAAGTGCCCCCGCTGCGGGAAAATCATGGCCCGCCACAACAATCCGCCTAGGTGGGCCTGCGGAGGCTGCGGCTACCTCGAATACATTAGGGAGAAGAAAAGTTAA
>CAZAJK010000085.1:0-2656 GCA_964485425.1 uncultured Candidatus Bathyarchaeia archaeon
TCTTAAAACATATCTCTCCCCACCGTTAAACCTGGCCTCCACAGAGTAGCCTAGATATCCAGTTGAGGAAATGGCCAGCCTAACGGCCTCCCGAATCACGGGTTCTCTCGCCTCTAGGAGGAAGGCTGCTGAGGGGGCTGGGACCCCGCTGGAGAAGCCGTTTCCACGGCAAGTATAGGTTGGAGATAAGGCTAGAAGGTCTTCTACTAGCTCCCTCCTATAAACCTGAGTCATATAGCTGTTATTCATCCTCCACTGAGCTGGCTTAACTTCTATGCCGTAAACTCTCCTCAGCAGGGAGCAGAAAATCTCGTGAAGCACGAGGTCTTTCCCATAATATCTGACCGCGTATTTGTGGGTGGAGGGTTCAGCGTAAACCGTTCCACCCGTCAAAACCATAGCTGCAATAAGACGTTTAAACTCTGAGAGAGGCCATTTCCGCGTTAAAGTTGCTTCAAAACCGGGGTAGCGGAGAATCAGGGAGCCAGTGAGGGCTAAACCTATATTGATAAGAATTAAAAGGAGTAGCTCATTGTAGCCTTGAGGTATACCAGCGCAGCCCCAGTCACCCCTGAGGATGAGGCTGGTTTGAAAAGCAAAGTAGACTGTTAGAGAAGAACCTATCAGCAGAAGTGCTAGGCCGAGGTAGTAAGTTATCCTCCTCAAGTCCCAGCCAATAAGAAGAATCTCTTAAAGCTAATAAAAAGGCTTCTTTTAGCCTTGAAAAGGTTTATTTTCGGATATTGCCAAAAATTCTAGTAGAAGCCTTGGCTTCAAAATTTTTACGTGGAGAATTTAAGGACCCATTCAAGCTTATGGTTGTGGTTGGAATAGCCGCCTTTATAGGTTTGGCCGGCGTTTTCGCCGTCTTCCTATCTGCACACCCCTACTTTAACCCCCTACACCGGGAGGAGGAGAAGCTTAGAGGATGGGTAGACGAATACACCTATGTTTCCCCGCAAAACTTCTACATCAGACCTGGGGAAACGGTGGTGGACGCCTTCACCTACCCTAAGGCTGGAGGCGAGTCGATCATAATTTTCAGCACCCAGGTTATCACGGTGGAGAAGAAGGGTGAAATGGTTATCAAGTTTAACGGGATTGAGATTGGAACAACCTATGTGGAGTCTCCCGGAATCATAAGCACAAGCATAGCTTCCTGCTGCTTTGTCTCCATAGTTCAAGCGGGAGTCGACAACGTGGTGGAAATAACTTCTAAAGGCTTTCAGGGAAGCTTTCGCTACATCGTGAAGATTCCCACCCCTGGAGGCTAAAGCTGGTGAGAAAATTATATCTGCTACCCCTAGCCGCCCTGATTCTAACGATATTCGTCCTAGCGTTTGCAGCCTACAGCGAACAGGAATGGAAGGCTGAAAGGCCTCCGGAAGATATAACTTTCCGCGAAACCCTAGGCTTACCTAGCATAGCCATGGGAACCAACTACGGTGCCACGAGAAACCCTTTACTTGAAGTATACTGCACCTCACTTTACGACATGCCTGGAGGCTACTGCTACATTTATTCGGCCAGCTTCCTTGGAACCCCCTTGAAGGATCCCATCTTCAGGGCAGCTATTCCAGGCTTCAATTTAACGGCTCAAAAGAGTTGATTGAAGCCTTGCTGAGAAGACATAGAAACCTGTTCTACTATGCGGTGGACTGCCTAAAAAAGTATAAAACGAGAACTATAGTGGTGCTGGCTGTTTTCACCATAGCGGTATCCATGCTCTCCTCCGTTCTCTTCCTTAAAGACGGCTTGGAGAGGGAGGCTGAGCTAAGTGTCTCCTTAGCCCCAGACATCACTGTTGAGTATTTGAAGGGGGGTAGAATTCTCCTCCTCCCAGCCTCCTACGTGGAAAAGGCTTCCAAGATTGAGGGTGTGGAGAGAGTTGTCCCCCGGATTTGGGGTTACGCAGGAATAGGCTTAAACACTTATACCGTTATAGGGTTAGACCTCTCCAGGCTTCCAAACTATTATGAGCTTTCAGCCCTAGTGGAGCGAGGCCGCTTCCTGCTCCCCGAAGACTCGGGGAGGGGCTCCATAGTGATCGGCCAGCTTATAGCAGGAGTTTTAAAGGTGGATGTTGGTGACACCATAATCCTGCTAAGCGAATCCATTGAAGCCCACAGGTTCACCGTGGTGGGAATCTTCTCAGCTGAATCCACAATATACACGGCTGACCTCATTGTTATGCCCATAGAAGATGCCAGGGCTTTCTTTAGAATTCCCGAGGGCTACGTCACGGACATGATGGTTTACGTGGACCCGGAGGTTCCCGTCGACAACGTGGCAGCTAAACTTTCCCTTCTCCCAAATGCAAGGGTTATAACGCAGGATCTCCTCCTCCGAGGGTATAAGGCTGCTTATGCTGCTAGAGGCGGCTTCTTCGTCACCATGTGGGCTATTCTGCTGGCGGCTGTAGCCCTTGTAAGCTTCAGTCAGGCTACCATTGTGGGTAGAGAATCACGTTTCGAGGTGGGTCTCCTGAAAACTTTCGGCTTCACCACCCTAGACATTATCGAGATAAGGCTTATTGAAAGCCTCATTCTCGGGCTTTTCTCAGCCTCCCTAGGCATCACCATAGGCATCATATACGATGTGGTGTTTAAAGCTCCGCTTTTCGCTGAAGCCCTCCTAGGCTGGGCTTTTCTGCCAG
>CAZAJK010000085.1:2666-3696 GCA_964485425.1 uncultured Candidatus Bathyarchaeia archaeon
AGTTCAGGCTTCCGGTCTATGTAAGCTTCGCCTCGGTCTTCGCCATCTACTCGGTGACGGTTCTGCCCCTGCTTTTCGCCACGGTGGTTCCAGCATGGCTTAACGCCATTACAGATCCTGAACTCGCTATGAGGAGGGCTGCAGCATGATTGAAACAGTCAACTTAACCAAAATCTATAATCCTGGAACTCCACGGGAAGTCAAGGCCGCTGTGAATGTGAACGTAAAGGTTGAGGATGGCGCCATTACGGTTTTGCAGGGGCCTAGCGGCTGCGGCAAAACCACCCTACTAAGCATGTTAGGCTTAATTTTAACCCCAACCTCAGGCAGAATAATCCTAGACGGCGAAGACATTACACGGTATTCCGACCACTGGAAAACCCTCTACCGCAGGAGGCACATGGGCTTCATCTTCCAACACATCAACCTGCTTCCAGGCTACACGGCCATGGAAAACGTGCTAGTCCCCCTTCTATGCTTTGACGAAGACGTTTCAGCCTACCGGGAGAGAGCCATGAAGCTCTTCGAGAAACTTAACATAGCCGATAAGGCTGACAACCTGGTTGAGCAGCTCTCCGGGGGAGAGCAGCAGAGGGTAGCCTTAGTCCGCGCCCTAGTAAGAAACCCCAGAATAATCCTAGCGGATGAACCAACGGTCTTCGTGGACGAGGAAACCAGTAGGGTTATTTTTGAAATGTTTAAGGAGCTGAGAGATGAGGGTCGAACCTTAATAGTTTCAACCCACGATCCAACCCTAGCCAAAATAGCCGATAAGGGCTATGTTTTGGATAGAGGTAGGGTCGTTAAAGAAATCAGATAAAAAGATGGAATAGGGAAAATTTTAGGGAAAGTTTACCTCAACTTACTGTTGGTAGCCGTTTACGACTATTTCAACCTTCCCTGTGTGAATGTTGTAGACCAAGCCGTGAACTATTAAGTCGTCTGGCATTAGGGGATGATTCTTGACGGATTCCACCAAAGTTTTAATGCGTTCGTAGGGGTCTGCGTAGGCTCCAATCCACTGGAGAAG
>CAZAJK010000086.1:0-3561 GCA_964485425.1 uncultured Candidatus Bathyarchaeia archaeon
GGCTGACTGCTTCTTCTTCCAAGTCACTAAAACGATTCATAACGCTCTTCAAGGAGACCTTAACGTTAAGCTAACCCCTGAAATGTTCGAGTATTACCTTGAAGTTAATAAGCGGAATGCTGGAAGGCTTGACCTAGACGGCGAGGTTACAATTATTCATGACCCCCAACCTCTCCCCCTCATCGAATATAGGAGGAATGGACGCTGGGTTTGGCGCTGCCACATCGATATGTCTGAGCCTAATCCAACCCTTTGGAGGAAGCTTAAACCCTTCGTAGAAAAGTTTGATGCCGCGGTTTTCTCGCTGGAAAAATATATTCCAAGGGATTTAAGCGGCATGAGGTTCCTCGTTAATTATCCTTCCATAGACCCTCTTTCGGAGAAGAATATTCCTCTGAGCGCCACCCAGATAGCTGAGGTTCTAGCCAAATATGAGGTGAACGCTGAGAGGCCTATCATAGGGCAGGTGGCTAGGTTTGATAGGTGGAAGAACCCGCTCGGAGTGATAGATGTCTACCGTAAGGTTAAAGAGCATATTCCAGGTGTTCAACTACTTCTCATAGGCTCCTTCGCCCACGACGACCCTGAAGGCTTTGAATGGTATCGGAAAACCCTGGATTATGCGGGGTCAGATCCAAATATTCACGTTTTAACCAACCATGACGGCGTAGGAGACCTGGAGGTAAACGCCTTTCAAAGGGCTTTCACCGTGGCTTTGCAATTATCGATTAAGGAGGGTTTTGGCCTAGCCGTAACCGAAGCCCTATGGAAATGCGTGCCTGTAGTTGCCACTAGGGCTGGGGGGATCCCCCTCCAGGTTATCGACGGACTTACAGGGTATTTGGTGGATGGTTTGGAGGAGGCTGTGGAGAGGGTGGTGAAGCTTATTAGGATGCCTTGGCTAGCTCGAACACTTGGCAGGAATGGCGTTGAACACGTTAAAAATAACTTCCTGATAACCAAGAGTTTCAAAAACTATTTGAGGATGCACATCGACCTGGTAGGCCGCTGAAAGCCCGGGTAAACGAAACATATACATGGGCCGCTTCCCTCCATCTCTTAGTGCCTTCCCGGGTTTCGGTGCTTTAAGCATGGGGAAACTCATCATAGTTTCTAATAGGCTTCCCGTAAGCGTGGAGCGTAAAGGGGGGAGGTTAAACCTTACGGCCAGCGTTGGAGGCCTAGCCACGGGGTTAGGCTCCATCTATAGGAGGCTTAAAAGCCTTTGGATAGGCTGGCCTGGAATAATTCCAAAAACCTCTGAGGAGAAATATTTCTTAGAGGAGAAATTTAGGGAATTCGGGTGCAAACCTGTCTTTTTAAGCCGCTATAGTCTGGAAAACTACTATTATGGCTTCAGCAACCGGACCATTTGGCCCCTCTTCCACTATTTTCCCCAGCATACGGTGTACAGTCAGACTTACTGGAGGACCTACCGCCACGTAAACAACGTTTTTTGCAGGAGGGTGTTAGAGGAGGCTGAACCCGAAGACGTTATCTGGGTTCACGACTACCACCTTATGCTGCTGCCCAAAATGCTTAGGGAGAGGCTTCCGGAAGCCACCATAGGCTTCTTCCTCCACATACCCTTCCCGTCAACCGAGATTTTCCGTTTACTCCCATGGAGAAGGGAAATCTTGGAGGGTATGCTTGGAGCCGACCTCGTAGGCTTCCACACCTACGACTATGTGAGGCACTTCCTAGATTCCGTCCTTTACCTGCTTGAATACGAGCATGAGATGGGTTGGATTAGCCTAGAAGACAGGAAGGTTAGGGTTGACGCCTTCCCCATGGGAATAGACGTGGAAAAGTTTGAGAAGGCGTTGGGCTCCCCGGAAGTTGAGAGGGAGCTCCAGAAGCTTAAGCGGAGGGTTGGAGGGAAAAAAAGTTATTTTCTCCATATCAAGGCTTGACTACACTAAGGGCATTCTGGAAAAGCTTGAAGCCTACGAAAAGCTTTTAACCCGGAGGCCTCAATGGCTGGAAAAGCTGGTTTTCATCCTTGTCTGCACACCTTCAAGGTCTAAGGTTTTCCATTATCATTTGCTTGAAAGACAGGTTGACGAGCTTGTGGGGAGAATTAACGGTAAATTTGGGAATCCAGGCTGGATGCCCATCCTATACCTCTACCAGCAAATCTCCTTCAACATGCTTACAGCTTTTTACCGCGCTGCGGATGTGGCTGTGGTTACACCTTTAAGGGACGGCATGAACCTAGTGGCTAAGGAGTTTGTGGCCAGCAAAACCGATGGAAGAGGGGTTCTAGTTTTAAGTGAGACTGCTGGAGCTTCAAGGGAGCTTGGTGAAGCCTTAATCATTAACCCGAATAATAGGGAGGAGTTCGTCCAAGCCTTGGAGAAAGCTTTAACCATGCCTGAAAGGGAGCAGGAAGCCAGGCTTCAAGCCATGAGGGAAAGGCTTCGAAGGTATGATGTTGCCAGATGGGCTGAGGACTTCCTCGAAAAGCTCTCCGAGGCCAAGCATGCTCAGGAGGAATTTAAGACTAAAAGTTTAGACGTTGAGGCCGAGGCCAAGCTGGTTCAAGACTACCTTAAAAGCGAAAGCAGCCTCTTCCTCCTCGACTACGATGGAACCCTCATGCCCTTCGCTGAAAAGCCTGAGAAGGCTTACCCGGATAGGGAGGTTCGCAGACTGCTGAGGGAGCTTTCAAAGTGTGGGCAAGTTGTTTTGGTGAGCGGTAGGGATAGGAAGACTTTGGAGCGCTGGTTTAACCGGAAGTTTAATCTTGTAGCTGAGCATGGGGCTTGGATTAAGGAGGCTGGGAAACCCTGGTTTAAAGTTGAAGAGTTAGATGTGGGGTGGAAGGAGGAGCTTCGCCCCATTTTTGAGCTTTTCACCGAAAGGGTTCCAGGCTCCTTCACTGAGGAGAAAGAGTTTTCACTGGTTTGGCACTACCGGAAGGCTGACCCCGTATGGGGGTCCCTTAAAGCTGGAGAGCTAGCCAACATTCTGCGAACCTTAACTGCCAACACCGGGCTTCAGGTCTTCCAAGGAAGTAAAACCGTGGAAGTTAAGGATATGAAGGTTGGGAAGGGGAGGGCTGTTCTCCACTGGCTTGCTAAGCGGAAATGGGATTTCATCCTAGCCATGGGAGACGACTGGACGGATGAGGAAATGTTCAAGGTTTTACCCGAGCAGGCTTACACCATAAGGATTGGGTTTAGCCCCTCTAAGGCAAGGTTCCACCTGAAATCTTACAGGGAGGCTAGGAGGCTTTTAAAGGGGCTGATTGAAGCCTCCAAGACCTTTAAGCCTCAGCTGCTTACAGCTTGAGGCCTCCGCAGGCGGGGCAATTATCCCGCCTCTTCACCTCCACCTCCCTAAACTCCATGGTTAACCCGTCGAAAACTAGGAGGCGGCCAGCCATAGGCCTCCCAATCCCTGCTATCAGTTTAACAGCCTCCAAGGCTTCAAGGCAGCCTAAAAGGCCTGAAACAGCTCCAAGCACAGGCGTCTCCACCGTTGGAAGCTCCTCGGGGATGAGGCACTGGTAGCAGGGGGTTTCACCCGGGATAACCGTCATAAGCTGCCCTGTGAGAC
>CAZAJK010000087.1:0-3561 GCA_964485425.1 uncultured Candidatus Bathyarchaeia archaeon
AGATACTTGGAAGCTTCGACTCTGATGGTAAGCCTATTGGAGGCCTTGTCTACTTCCTTACACCCCCACGAAACATAATGCTTGCCTTCGAAGACCCCCTGCGCGTAGTAGTTTACACGGTTGCCTTAGTCCTAGTCTGCATTGCTTTCTCAATAACTTGGGTGGAAGTTGGAGGTTTAAGTCCGAGGCATGTGGCTAAGCAGCTTATAGACTCAGGCATGCAGATTCCAGGATTTAGGAGGGCTGAAAAACCTATAGCTGACCTTTTAAACAGGTATATTCCATCCCTAACCATGCTTGGAGGCATGGCTGTCGGGCTTATCGCAGCAGTGGCAGACCTTTTCAACACTATTGGAACAGGAATCGGCATACTTCTAACCACAGGCATCATGTGGCAATACTACCAGATAATTGTGCGTGAACGGGTTGAGGAAATGTATCCAGGCCTAGCTAAGCTGCTTGGCAGAACCTAGCCTTAAAATATCCATTTCTAATCAAATATTTGAACGCGGCCTTGGAGGTTTTGAAGGCTTGAAAGCCCTAGTAATCGTGGTTGGCCTCCCAGGAGTCGGCAAGTCGACGGTGCTAGCTAAGCTGGAGGAGGAGGCCTCCAGGCAGGGTGTAAAAATTCAAACCGTAAATTATGGAACCGTGATGTTGGGGTTGGCTGAGGAGGCTGGGAAGACGGTTGAGCATAGGGATGCCATGAGAAGGAAGTCTATGGGCTTTCAGAGGGAGCTTCAGGCTAAGGCAGCGGAGAAGATAGCTGAGCTAGCTGAAGGATTTGAGGGGGTAACCCTAGTTGACACCCATATGATCGTAAGGACGGGTTCAGGCTATCTTCCAGGATTGCCGTCCCACGTGCTCTCCAGGTTGAAGCCTAACCTCATAGCGTTGGTAGAGGCTCCCCCGAAAGACATTTTGGCTAGGAGACTTAAAGATGCAGGTGTCAGGGTTAGGGAAACCCTTGAAGCTGGAGAAGTAGAGTTTGAAATTCAGCTCTCAAGGTTTATGGCTGCCTCCTGCGCAGCCCTTTCAGGAGCCCCCCTCCTAGTAGTGGAGAACCTGGAAGGTAGGGCTGACGAGGCTGCGTTAAAACTTTTAAGGGCGATTCAAGGCCTAGGAGGATAGGAAAAGGTTGGAGCCTTGGGAGTTAATCCTGCAGATTCCCTACTCAACCTTCCTCATCCTAGGCTTAACTATAACGCTTGGAGTGTTGTCCTCGCTTTTCCAGCGTAAAATGGTTGACGTTGAGAAGGTGAGGGAGGTTAGAGCCCGCTTAGACGAGATTAAAAGGCAAATTAAGGAGGCTAAAAAGAGGGGGGACAGGAGAGCCGTAGCAAAGCTTCAAAGAAAACAAATGATTATTATGCGGGATTCCTCAGCCGTGTTGAGCCAGCAGTTTAAGGCCTCCTTCATGTTGATGATACCTTTCCTCCTCCTGTATTGGGGTCTTATCCATGTTTTCGGCCAGGCTACCGTAGCCTTCTCACCCATACCTCTACCATGGGGAACCATGGGGCCTGAGCAGGTTAGGCTCCCCTTCTGGATGTGGTATTTCCTTTCAGCTCTAGCCGTAAACCTGCCTATAACCAGGCTTCTAAGAGTCCAATATACCTGAGAGGGGAGGCATTGGGCTGCCTAGATAAGCTTGTAATAGCCATTGGGGGTTTTCACGGGACGGGTAAGAGCACCTACGCTAAGGCTTTAGCGAAAACCTTTAATCTTCGACATGTTTCAGCTGGCATGGCCTTCCGCAAACTAGCGGAGCAGGCGGGTTTAACCCTTGAAGAGCTCACGGAGAGGGCTGCTAAAGATAGGAGTATCGACGAGAAAATAGATGGGATGATTAGGGAGGAAGCCTTAAAGGGGGGTGTGGTCGTAGACGGAATGCTGGCGGCGTGGATGGCTAGAAACGCCCACATCAAAATCTGTTTAACCGCCTCGGATAAGGTTAGATTTGAGCGGATAGCGAAGAGAGATGGGGTAAGCCTTGAAGAAGCTGAAAGGCAAACGCTTGCCAGAGAAAGGGCTGAGAAGGAACGCTATTTACGCTACTATGGGATAAACGTTGAAGACCTCACGGTTTACGACGTTGTTTTCAACACGGAGCTCCTACCAGTCGAAGAGTGCGTTAAAACCTTAGAAAACATGATAAGGGAATATGTTAGGTGTAGGTTGGAGTGTTAGACGCTTAAAGGTGGGGTGTCATGGTGATACCTGAAGTTGGAAGAGTATGCATTAAAAAGACTGGCAGAGAAGCTGGACGCCAATGCGTAGTAGTCGACATCATCGACAAGAACTTCGTCCTGGTGACTGGGCCGAAAAACGTTACAGGCGTGAGGAGGAGAAGATGCAACATTGACCATTTGGAGCCTACCGACCTCAAAATTTCAATTAAGAGGGGGGCTGGAGATTCGGAGGTGGCTGAAGCTCTGTTGAAGGCTTTGGGGAAGGAGACCCCAGCTGAAGCTAAAAAGCCGGAGGAGAAGCCTCCAACCCTGAAAAGACGGAGGAGGCGGAAAGCTGAAGGTGAGGGTGTAAAGCAAGCTTGACCTATAAGAAAATAACCCCTCCATGGGAGGTTAAAAGGGAAATCCTGGTTCGGGAGGAAGCTGAAACCAGCGAGAAGTATGGCTGCCCACCTGACAGGAGGCCCCTCCAAGAACATCTGCGTTTCGGCTACGTTAACCTTGATAAGCCTGCAGGCCCCTCCAGCCATGAGGTAACTGCTTGGGTTAAGAAAATCCTTGGAGTAAGCCATGTGGGACATGGGGGGACCTTAGAGGCTTCCTAAAGCCGGGGAAATCCCCCCGTTACCGGCGTGCTTCCCATAGGGCTTGAAGAGGCCACTAAAACCATTCAGGCAGTTTTGGCTGGAGGGAAGGAATACGTCGGCGTTATGAAGCTTCACGGCGACATAGCTTTTGACAGGGTTGTTAAGGCCTTCAAAGAATTTACAGGCGAAATCTATCAGAGGCCTCCCCTACGCTCCTCGGTTAAACGTCGAATTCGAACACGCACCATCTACTATGTAAGCGTCATCGAGATGGAAGGGCGAAACGTGCTGTTCAAGGTTGGCTGCCAGTCTGGAACCTACATTCGTAAGCTCATCCACGATATTGGCGAGATCTTAGGTGTTGGAGCCCACATGGCTGAGCTCAGACGTATAAGGGCAGGACCCTACACTGAGAATGAGGGCCTAGTGAGGCTGCAAGACCTAGCCGACGCTCAAGCCTACCTCAAAGAGCGTGGAGACGAAACCTGGCTCAGAAAGGCCATTCTACCAGTTGAAACCTCGGTAGCCCTGCTTCCCAAGGTTTACATTAAAGATTCAGCGGTAGAGGCCGTTTGCTATGGGGCTCATGTCGCAGTTCCAGGAATATCAAAGCTGGATTCGAACATAAATCCGGGGGATCTAACCGCTGTGATGACGCTTAAAGGCGAGCTGGTTGCGCTTGCTAGAGCTGAAATGAGTAGTCTTCAAATCTTGGAGGCTGAAAGGGGTATAGCCCTTAAAACCGAGCGGGTAATAATGCCTAAGGGGCGTTACCCCAAAAC
>CAZAJK010000088.1:0-3457 GCA_964485425.1 uncultured Candidatus Bathyarchaeia archaeon
CGCTGGCGTGGCTAAAGCGAAGAGGGTTAAGGCTTTCCTAAGCGAGATAGCTCCGCTTCCAACGGCGCAGTCGGTAGGGTTGGCGGCGTCGTTTGCTCCCAGCGACCAAGCTATAGGTATAGTTAAAGAGAGACCAACAACGTATAATAACAGCGCAGTTTCAGCCAAAGTTTATTCTAAACGTTATGTTTCCAGCCGGAAAAGGGTTAAATATTTTACTCATTCAAGGGGTGTAGAGAGCGTCGGGTGCAAGGTTAGTTGGCGAAGTTTAAACTGGTGGTTTCAGACCCGAAAACGGGGAGATCCAGGAATTTTGAGGTGGAAGGGCCAAGGGCGATCCCCTTGATAGGTAAGCGTATAGGTGAAACCGTAGACGGCTCCATCATAGACCTTCCAGGCGTTAAGCTTCAGATAACGGGGGGAACCGATAAGGATGGTTTCCCCATGAGGTGGGATGTGCATGGAGGCGTTAAAACCAGAGTTATCCTTAGCAGGGGGCCTGGCTTCCACCCGAAGAGGGAAGGTGAAAGGAGGCGTAAAACAGTTAGGGGTGACACCATAACCGAGGACATCATGCAGGTTAACCTTAAAGTGGTGGAGGGAAGCCTCCCATTAGAAGAGAAGAAGGAAGGCGGGGAGGAAGGCAAAGCTTAACACTTCTAAAACTCATTAATTCCCTTAATTGAATAATGTTTTAAGAGGATTTTTAGACTTAAACCGTTGGAGGCTTAAATCTTGAAGGTTCGAAGGCTTAGGGTTGTCGAGGTAGATCTTTGCGTAGGCTGCCAATGCTGCATGTTTGCCTGCAACAGGCGTTTCGGTGAGGCAGGCCTATCCAAATCGGCCATTAGGGTGAGGTCGGCTGGAGGCTTTGAGAGGGGCTTTGTAGTTCAGGTTTGTAGGGCCTGCGAAGATCCGCCTTGTGCCCGCGTATGCCCGGTGGAGGCTCTTAAGGTTAGGGAGGGCGGTGGGGTGATCCTGCAAGCCTCTAAGTGTATTGGCTGTGGTAGCTGTGCTGAGTCCTGCACTATTGGGGCTGTCTTCTGGGATGAGGCTACCCGCAAGCCTATAATATGCTCCTACTGCGGCTACTGCGCTCAGTTCTGCCCCTACGGGGTGATTGAGCTGGAATATGTTGAGGAGGCTGGTAGGCCATGATTGCCGGAGACCCTATAAGCCGCATCCTATACGTAGACCTCTCAAGGAAGAGGTTTTGGGTTAAGGAGAGGCCTGAACTTTTCGAGAAGTATCTTGGCGGAGTAGGTGTTGGAATTAAGCTTCTATTGGAGGAGTGTCCTGAAGGAGCTGACCCCCTAGGCCCAGAAAACCCCATCATCTTTACGGTTGGACAGCTTAACGGCTTCTTCCCCTTGGCTTCCAAAACCGTTGCCCTCTTCAAGTCTCCCCATACCGGAAACCTTGGGGAAAGCCATGCTGGGGGTAGAAGCTCCATAGCCCTCAGGATGGCTGGGTATGGAGCCATAGTCATTAAGGGGGAAAGCGACCTACCCGTCTACCTCGTCATAGACGAGCATGGGGTGAAGTTTAGGGATGCCTCCGTGCTTTGGGGGATGGCGAGCAGCTATACGGTGGGGAGAATTATCCGGGAAAGGGAGCCAGGTGCAGGCGTAAGAACCATTATGCGCATCGGCCTAGCTGGAGAAAACCTAGTAACCTACGCCTGCGTGGTTACGGAAACCTACCGCCACTTTGGAAGACTAGGTCTCGGAGCGGTTTTCGGAAGCAAAAAACTTAAAGCGTTGCTTATTGCTGGAAGCCGCTCCATTAAGCCTCCAAGCTCCAAACTTTACAGGCAAGTTTACGATGAGCTATTTAAAACCATAACCGAGGCAGGTTTAATGAAGAAGTATCATGAGCTTGGAACCTCCATGAATATTCTACCTCTTAATGAGCTTGGAGCCCTGCCGACGCGAAACCTATCCTCAGCCAGATTTGAAGCCGCAGAAACCCTTTCAGGGGAAAACCTGCTACGCAACTATCTCGGTAGGAGGGTTGCCTGCTCCCACTGCCCTGTAAGCTGCATCCATCTCGCAGCTTTAAGGCAGCCCTACGAGGCGGAGCCCTACTTCTACCGGACACGCATGATATCCTACGACTATGAGCCCATCTACGCGCTGGGAACCATGCTAGGCATCTCCACGGTGGAAGGCTTCCTCCAGCTCCTAGATGAGGTGGAGAAGCTTGGCCTAGACGCCATGAGCACTGGGGTAGCCCTAGCCTGGGCAACCGAAATGCAGCTGAAAGGCTTAATAGGCTTGGAGGAGACGGGAGGCCTAAAACTCGACTGGGGAAACTATGAAGCCTACATTGAGGCTGTTCGAAAGCTAGCCGGAAAGGCGACACCCTTCTTTGAAGCCCTAGCTAGAGGCGTAGACTACGCCTCAAAGGTTTATGGAGGCTCGGAGTTCGCCCTAGCCTTTGGAGGCAACGAAATGCCTGGATATCACACGGGACCTGCAGCCCACCTCGGCTTCCTTCTAGGGTGTAGGCATAGCCACCTAGACGGCGCAGGCTACAGCATCGACCAGTCAATGTTGAAGAAGGGGGAGAAACCCACCCCAGAGAAAGTCGTAGACGAGCTTCTCAGAGAGGAGGCTTGGAGGCAAATCCTCTCAAGCCTGGTTGTCTGCTTTTTCGCTAGGGGAATTTACAGGCCTGAAACCGTATGCAGGACGCTCAAAACCTTCGGATACGAGCATACACCTGACTCGCTTCACGAGCTGGGCTGGGAAATTTTAAAGATGAAGTGGGAGTTTAAGCTTAGGGAGGGCTTCAGCTTTGAGAGGCTTAGGCTTCCAGCCAGAATCTTCGAAACCCCAACCCCCCACGGCATGCTTGATAAGGGCTTCATGGATGAAGCTGTAAGGCTTTATAGGGAGAGGGTTGAAGCCCTCCTGAAGGGATAAGCTTAAATTAGGCTTAATTGAAGCCTCTAGGAGCCTGTCTCCTAAGCCTTGCCGGGGCTGACGAGATGGGGGAGCGAAGCTTCGAGTTGACCATAGTCAAAGAACAGCCAAACCCCGTGATAGGTCGAAGAGAAATCTACTTCGAAGTTTACCATGGGAAGGCTTCCACGCCGACTAGGAAGGAAGTTAAGGAGAAGCTGGCTGCTAGGCTTAACGCTGACCCTCAAGCCTTAATCATAAATAAAATGATAACTAAGGTTAATAGCTGGAGAACCGTGGGAGTCGCCTACCTCTACGACTCCATTGAAAGAGCTAAACTTTTCACCCCGAAACATGTTTTGCGTAAAGAGTTCCCTGAGGAAAAAGCTGAAGGTGAGAAAGCTGAGTCGAAGGAAACCGGGAAGGGTTAACTTTTCTTCTCTCTGATGTATTCTAGGTAGCCGCAGCCTCCACAGGCCCACCTAGGCGGATTGTTATGGCGGGCCATGATTTTCCCGCAGCGGGGGCACTTCCTATTTTTAAGCCTAATG
>CAZAJK010000089.1:0-501 GCA_964485425.1 uncultured Candidatus Bathyarchaeia archaeon
AAAGGAGGCAGCTGAAGTTGAGGTTTGACATTAAACTGGCAGGACTTGGAGGTCAGGGAATACTTTTCGCCGGAATAGTTTTAGGCGCAGCTGCAGCTCTCTACGAAGGCAAGCAGGCAGCCATGACTTCAAACTATGGTCCTGAAGCTAGAGGTGGGGAAAGCTTCGCCGATGTAATTATCTCAGACGAGAAAATTTGCTACCCAAAAGTGATTAGGGCAGACCTTCTAGTAGCCATGTCTAGGGAAGGCTATGAAAACTTCAGCCATTCGGTGAAGCCTGATGGGATAATAATTGTAGATAAGGATTTGGTTAAGGTGGAGCCTAAGCCAAACATCTACATGACCTCAGCCACCAGGATGGCTGAAAAACTAGGTTCTAGAATCGTTGCCAACATGGTTTTGCTGGGTTTCACCTCAGCTAAAACAGGTATCGTCAGCTTTGAGGCTTTGAAAAAGGCTGTAGAGAAATTCTCTCCCCCAGAGTTTGTTGGGTTAAACC
>CAZAJK010000089.1:511-3412 GCA_964485425.1 uncultured Candidatus Bathyarchaeia archaeon
AGGTTTAAGCCTGGTAATCGTAACCGGTTCAAACTTGAACTTTAACTCTCCGCCTTCAAGCCGCCACACGATATGTTTAAGCCACCTTGAATTATCGGTTCTGGGGAAGTCAAGCCTGTAGTGGGCTCCCCTACTCTCCTCTCTTATTAAGGCGCTTCTAACCAGGATTTCAGCCACCCTAACCAAGTTTATGGTTTCAAAGGCTTCAACTAGCCCCCTACAATACTGGAAAGTTCCCCCCTCAGAAACTTTAAGCTTGGGAAGCATCTCCCTCTTAATCAGCTCAATGGTTTCCAGCGCCTTAATCAGGCTTTCACGGGTTCGAACAATCCCAGCATTAGCGTCCATCGCCTCATTAAGCATAGCCCTAACCTTTGAAGGTGAAACGCCATCTCTTCTTGAAAATGAGAAGATACGTTTTTCTTCCTCCACTAGCTGCTCCCTTTCAATAGGAGGATTAACCCTTTCCTGCTTAGCCTGGAGGGCCGCACTCTCCCCAGCCCTTTTACCGAAAACCTGGGTGTCGGGGAGGGAGTTTCCGCCAAGCCTGTTGGCTCCCTGAACTCCTCCGGCCTCCTCTCCGCAGGCGTAAAGCCCTTTAACGCCCGTTTCAGCTCGAACATTAATTTTAACACCGCCCATGTAGTGGTGGGCTGAGGGAGCCACCTCCATGGGCTGCTTAGTAATGTCAACTCCCACGCGGAGAAACTGCCTATACGTGGTCTTAAAGCCCTCAATAATGTCTTCAGCTGGAAGCCCCGTAACATCTAAATATACGCCTCCATGGCTTGTCCCCCGGCCTTCAGAGAGCTCCATCCAAATGGCCCTTGAAACCACATCCCTGGGCGCAAGCTCAAGCCTCCTGTCATAACGCTGCATGAAGCGCTCCCCAAGCCCGTTTAGCAGAATGCCTCCAACCCCTCTAAGCTTCTCCGTTACCAAAACCCCACGGCATGAGGGAGGCCAAACCATGCCCGTAGGGTGAAACTGAAACATCTCCATGTCTTTAAGCTCAGCCCCAACATCCAAAGCCAAAACCTTACCGTCACCGGTGCACGAGAGAGGGTTGGTGGTGATTCCATACATTCTTCCAGCTCCACCCGTAGCCAGCACCACAGCTTTACATCTAAAGGCTAAAAGTTCCCCTGTCTTCAGGTCGAAGGCCACAGCCCCTGAAACCCTTCCCCCATAAGTTAAAAGCCTGGTTACGAAGCATTCCTCAAAAACGGTTATCCCCCTACGTCTAACCTCGTCGACCAGGGCGCTCATAACCTCATGGCCAATATAATCCGAGATGTGGCATGACCTGGGATAGGTGTGGCCTCCAGCAGGCTTCTGCGCAATTTTACCTTCAGGCGTTCGGTCGAAAACGGCTCCAAACTCCTCCAAATCGTAGATTCTTTCCGGAGCCTCCCTTGTTAAGGCTTCAACGAGGTCTTGGTCGTTAAGCCACCCTCCACCTTTAACCGTGTCGGCAAAGTGGGCTTCCCAGCTATCCTTTGGGTCGACGTTTCCGCAGGCAGCTGCGAAGCCCCCCTCAGCCATAACCGTGTGGGCCTTACCTAACAGTTCCTTCCCGGTTACAATCACATCTACCCCATACTTAGAAGCTTCAATGGCTGCTCTAAGCCCAGCTCCCCCAGCACCAACCACCAGAACATCGGTTTCAACTACTTCGCAGGACATAGCCTCTCAGCCAACTACGAAAATACGTGCATCCACCACTTTAGCCCCTAAACCTTCAGCCCTAACCATAACAGGGTTAAGATCCATCTCCAAAATCCTATCCTTCAACTCTACAACCATCCTTGAAACTTTGAGGAGAAGCTCCACCAAAGCCTTCACATCGGCTTTAGGCCTCCCCCTAAAGCCTTCGAGAAGCCTGTAACCCTTAATTTCCCTAACCATCTCCTCCGCATCATAGACCGTGAGGGGCGGCAGCCTTAAAGACACATCTCTCAAAACCTCAACAAAGATTCCTCCAAGACCGAAAAGAATTACGGGGCCGAATTGAGGGTCCCTTGAAACCCCAATGATGGTTTCAACCCCATCCTCAACCATCTCCTGAACCAGCACTCCCTCAATTTCCGCCCTCGAATCATACCTCTTCACGTTTTCCACTATTTCTTGGAAGGCCTTCTTCACCTCCTCAGAGCTGGTAAGCTTAAGCTTCACAGCTCCAGCCTCAGTCTTATGGACCACCTGAGGTGAAACCACTTTTAACACGACGGGGAAACCTATTTGCTCAGCAATCTTCGAAGCTTCATCAGGAGACTTGGCAATCTCACCCCTTGCTAGGGGGATCCCATAGCTGGAAAGCAGATTTAGGGTTTCAGTATAGGATAGAAGTTTGCCTTTCATGGAACCCATTTAAGCATGACCTCCTCTCCTGCGGGTTTGAAACCTTGAATAGTCGATTAAATGTTTTATAACCCTCATGGCAGGCCTGATGCTGCTGAAAACAGGTATTCCGTTTTCCTCTAGGATGCGGTAGGGCTGCTGTTCAAGGCTGCCTCCAGGCTCAGGTATCCGCTTCCCAACCCACACAACAAGTATAGGCTTCTCAGCCTTCCCAGCAACCTCAACCACAGCCTTAGCCGTTTCAACGTCCTCCTCGCCTACAGCAGGCCTTGAAAGCACCACACCAATAACATCTATCGCCTCATCCTCAAGGAACAGGCTTAAAATCTTGGGAAGCGTGTTAGCCCTGGTTCCCGCCCCACGCACATCAGCCGGATTCTTCACCGAGCCGAAGAGTAGAAGCTCATCCATTTCTAAGAGCTCTTTAACCGTTCTCTCGGAGAGGGGAGGAAGTCTTAAACCTAGCTCTGAGGCTAGGTCGGCGCTTAAGGTGGCACCACCCCCCGTCTGTGAGATAATGCCTACCCCGTCGCCTTTAGG
>CAZAJK010000090.1:0-3190 GCA_964485425.1 uncultured Candidatus Bathyarchaeia archaeon
CTCCACATGCTCCGATTCCTTCCCAAGCATTCCCTCCGTGATGAGAAGTGGGAAGAGCACTTCTTCATGGCCTGACTCATCCAGCAGCCTACGGATAATGTTTAGGATTCGGCTTCTAAGCTTGAAGCCGTAGGGAAGCCAAACCCCGCAGCCCTTCACCGGATACCTGTAGTCGACTATTCCAGCCTTGAATAGCACGTCGTGAAACCATTCGCTGAAAGATTCCGCCCAGCTTCGCCTTTCCACGGGCAAGGGAGGACACCAGCAAATCCTTTAAACCCTTAAACTTTAAATATTATGCCTGTTTCGCAGGTGCAGCCTTCTTGAAGGCGGCTTTAATCGTATGCGACGGGATGGCTGATAGGCCTATCAAGAGGCTTAAAGGGCTGACACCCTTAGAGGCTGCTTCCACGCCAAACTTTGACCGGGCAGCCAAGATGGGGGTTACAGGGCTCGTCGACATTCTAGCGCCTGGCCTTCCACCTGGAAGCGACGTGGCCCATCTAGCCCTCTTCGGCTACGACGCCTTGAAGGTCTATAGGGGTAGAGGGGCCCTAGAAGCCTTAGGTGCGGGGATGGAGGTTAAACCAGGCGATGTCGCCTTCAGAGGGAACTTCGCCACCATTCAGGACGGGCTGGTAGTGGATCGGAGAGCCGGACGTATCGATTCGGCTTCTGCAGCTAAACTGGCTGAAAGCCTCCAAGGCTTAAGGTTGAAGAAGCATTCAGACGTTGAGGTTTTAATCCGCCATACCACCGAGCATAGGCTTGCCATCATCTTCCGTGGGGAGGGACTCTCCCCAAAAGTTTCAGATACGGATCCGGGTAAAACGGGTAAGCCTCTAGCTAAAGCCGAGCCTCTAACGGCTGAGGCTGCTAAAACCGCTGAGGCTGTAAACGAGTTTACCGAGATGGCCGTTAAAATCCTAGCGGATCAGCCCTTAAACTTGGAGAGGGCTAAGCGTGGGCTGCCTCCAGCCAATGCCGTGGTGCTTCGGGGGGCTGGGGTGCTTCCGGAGGTTGAACCTTTAACCAGCCGGTTTAAGGTTAAGGCTGCCTTCATCGCGGTTACCTCGCTTATCCGGGGGGTTTGCAGGCTTGCGGGCATGGAGCCCGTTGAGGTTGAGGGGGCTACTGGGACGACGGAAACAAACGTGATGGCTAAAGCTGAAGCCCTAGTTAGAGCGCTGGAAACCTGCGACTTCTGCTTCCTTCACGTTAAGGGGGCTGACAACGCTAGCCACGACCAGAACCTTGAGGAGAAAATAGCCATGATTGAGCGTCTAGACGGGATGGTAGGCTACCTCCTAGACCATTTAAACCTTGAGGAAACCTACCTAGCCATCACAGCAGACCATGCAACCCCGATAAGCGTTGGAAACCATACGGGCGACCCGGTGCCCCTAACCATTCTCGGGCCTGAAGTCTTACCCGACAATGTGGAATGCTTCTCTGAGAGATGCTGTATGAAGGGGGGTCTCGGAAGGCTTAGAGGCCAAGACGTGATTCATCTTTTAATGAACTATTTAGGTAGGCTTAAGAAGCTTGGAGCTTAGCCTAGGTTTGAAGATGCTGGAAGAGGGTTTCAAGTGGCAGGGGTAGAAGAATTCCTCATCTCAGTAATGCAGGAGCTGGGCTTAATTGGGGTTTTCGCAGCTAGCTTCTTGGGAGCCTCCTCCATCTTCATACCCGTCCCCTACCATGTTCTCATCTTCTGGCTTGGAGCCAACACGCAATACAACCTGTATCTTATTGTGGCTGCAGCTGGTGCAGGCTCAGCCCTAGGCGAAATGGTGGGCTACATGGCGGGGTATGCTGCTAAGCGGGTTTTAAGCGAGAAGAGGAAACGTAAAATCGACGCCATGCTTAAAGTTTTACTTCGCCATAAAAGGATTTGGCCTCTACTCATTTTCCTCTTCGCCTTCACCCCTCTGCCAGACGACGTCCTCTTCGTGCCTTTAGGGTTGGTGCACTTCGGTTTCGTTAGGGCTTTCATCCCCTGCCTCCTAGGCAAAATGTTCATGTTTTACTTGCTCGTGGCTGGAGGACGCTATGTTGGAGATATTGCTAGGGAGGTTTTAGGCGGGCAGGGAGAGGTAAACATTCTATTCACCATCGCTAGCATCATAGCCTTCGCCGTCATCCTCCTCGCTATGTTGAAGATTGACTGGGAGAAAATCCTAGCCAAATATGAGGAATATTTATCTCACATCCAGTTTCCAGGCTCAAGTCTTCAATGAAAGTTTATTCGAGCCCTAAGGCTTCCTAGGGTTAAAGATGAGGGATAGGCTGGCTGAGGTGCTTCCAAACCTCAGGGCAGCCCTCGAAGAATTAAAACATGCCATGGAAGCCTATAGGGGGAAGCTTTTAAAGGAAGCCTGCTTCAGGCTTTGGAAGGCCTCCCTCGAAATCGAATATACACTTTTCAGGCTTTCCCTAAGTTTAGGTGAAAACTTCAAAGTTGAAGATCGCCTTGCTAGAAGGGTTAACCCCCTTAAGGCCATGAAGGCTGCTGGTGTGGAGTTGGAGAGGGCGGTGGAGGCTTTGGAGAAGGGGGGTTTAGGGGAGGCTTACCAGACGCTTTGGAGGGTTAGGGAGCTTTTAATAGCGCTTCAAGAAGCCTTAAACGTTTAACGTTCTTCCCTTAAATCTATGATGTCAAGGGTTTCAGGCCCTGTGCCTATGAGGGTTACGGGGACACCCGTAGCTTCCTCAATTTTTTCTATAAACGACTTAGCCTTTTCCGGAAGCTTCTCATATTCTCTTACCCCGCGACACTCAGGATATAGGATGTCGAGCTTGGTTAGAGCAGCCTGAGTAGCCCCATTTAACATTACAGCCCTCTTAGCCAACTCGAAGTTGAAGGGGGCAGCCCTCCTCTTCCTACCTGTGACGGTAGCCACCTCAGCCCATCCTCTCCGTTCAGCCTCTTCAGCTGGGAGCTCTCCTGGTAGGGGGCCTCCCCCAACCCTGGTGACGTAGGCCTTAAAAACCACTATCACCTCGTCGACCTTGGTGGGCCCTATTCCCACATCGGAGCATATGGCTGAGGCTGTAACGTCCTTCGAGGTTACGTAGGGGTAGGTTCCATGGTAGAGGGATAGGAAGGTTCCCTGGGTTCCCTCCACCAGCACGTTTTCACCCTTATCTAGGGCCTCATTAACCTCTAAAGCCACATCAGCCAGGAAGT
>CAZAJK010000091.1:0-3051 GCA_964485425.1 uncultured Candidatus Bathyarchaeia archaeon
AAAGGGAGGTTAAACTGTTCAAGCTTACCCCTGAAGGCTTAGAGTATGCTTCAGCCGGCCTACCAGAAAGGAGAATGGTGGAAGCTGTTTCAAGGCTTGGAGGCTCTGCAAGCCTGAATGAAGCATTGGTTGAAGCCGGGATACCGGAGGATAAGGCCAACATTGCGCTGGGGTGGCTGGTTAGGAAAGGCTGGGGCAAAATAGTTAAAAGACCTGGCTCCCTGCTCGTGGAGGCCTCCCCCAGCCCCCCTGAAGGTTTAGATGAAAAACTGCTTAGACTCCTAGCCAAAACAGGTGAAGCAGACTTAGACCGGATAAAGGCTGAAGGCTTGCTTGAAGCTGCCCAGCAGCTTAAACGTAGAAACCTGCTGGAGGAGAAGGCGAAAAGCCTCTGGGAAGTAGAGCTGACTGAGAGAGGCTGGGAAAGGGTGGAGAAGCTTCCTGAAGCCCTAGAAGTAAAGCCTGAAGTAACCCTGCTCAGCAGGGAGCTTCTCCAAACCGGGAGGTGGAGGGAGGTTACCTTCCGCCGCTACGACGTGACAGCTAGGCCTCCAACCCTCCACCCGGGGAAAAAACATTTCTACCTAGAGTTTCTCGAGGAGGTTCGAGAGGTGCTTTTAGCCATGGGTTTCGAGGAGGCTTGGGGCCCCTACGTGGAGACGGAGTTCTGGAATTTCGACGCGCTTTTTCAGCCTCAAGACCATCCAGCCAGAGAAATCCACGACAGCTACCAGCTTAAACATCCTCAGAAAGGTAGGCTTCCAGGTGGAAACCTGGCTTCGGCGGTTAAGCAGACCCATGAGAACGGTTGGAAAACGGGTTCGAAGGGTTGGCGTTACAGGTGGAATCCAGAGGTGGCGAGGAGGCTGGTTCTGCGAACCCAAACCACCGCGGTTTCAGTTCGCTACCTGGCCTCCCACCAGAAGCCCCCCATCAAAATGTTCTGCCTCTCAAAGGTTTTTAGGCCCGACGTGTTGGATGCTAAGCATTCTATGGAGTTCCATCAGTGCGACGGCATTATGGGCGATTGGGGTTTAAACCTCCGCCACCTCCTCGGCTTCTTTGAGGAGTTCTGCGGGAAGCTCGGCTTCAAAGAGGTTAAATTCACCCCAAGCTATTTCCCCTTCACCGAGCCGAGCGTTGAGGTTTTCGTAAAGCATCCGAGGCTAGGCTGGGTGGAGATCGCTGGCTCCGGCGTCTTCCGCCCTGAGGTCACCTATCCGTTGGGGGTTAAGTTTCCCGTTTTAGCTTGGGGGATGGGTATTGGAAGGCTGGCCATGGTTCGCCTAGGCATAGACGACATTCGGGAGCTTCACACTCGACGCCTAACCATGATTAGGGGGTTTAAAGTTTAATGCCAACCCTAACCTTGGAATACGGCGACCTCTGCAGCCTGCTGGGAACAGAGATTCCCATGGAGAGGCTTGAAGAGCTTCTCCCCCTCATAAAATGCGAGGTTAAGGAGGTGGCGGGGGAAAGCTTAACCGTCGAGGTTACGGCGGATAGGCCTGATCTATTCTCGGTTGAGGGGATAGCTCGAACCCTTAAAGGCTTTCTAGCCAAGCGTAGAGGGCTGCCGAAATATAAGATTTCTAAGGGCAGGGTTAAGGTTAGGGTAACCCGGAAGGTTAGGGGAATCAGACCCTACATTGCCTGCGCCGTAGTTCGAAACGTGAGGTTCACCGACGCCTCCATAGCTCAGCTGATGCAGCTGCAGGAGAAGCTTCATGAAACTCTTTGCAGGCGGAGGAAGAAGGCTTCCATCGGCATCTACGACCTAGACAGCGTTAAACCCCCAATAACCTATACAGCCCTTAAACCCGAAGAAATAAGATTCACCCCGCTGGAAGAGTCTAAGCCGATGACGGCTAAGGAGATTCTCACCCAAACCCCGAAGGGCGTTGAATACGCACATCTCCTAGAGGGTCTCCCAAGGTATCCGCTCCTAGTCGATTCGGAGGGCCAAGTTCTATCCATGCCGCCCATCATTAACAGTGAGGAAACCAAGGTAACCGTTGAAACCAGAAACCTTTTCATCGACGCCACGGGTCTAGCCCCTGAGGTGCTTGAGGAAGCCGTAAGCATTATCGCCTCAAACCTGGGTGAGAGGCAGGCTAGGATAGAGGCTGTTCAGGTAGAATATGAGGGGGGCTCGAAAACCTGGACCTGCACTCTTAAGCCTCGAAGGATGACAGTGGAGTCTACCCTAGTCAACAGCTTGTTAGGCTTTAACCTCACTGACAGGCAGATAGCCGACTTCCTCCAACGCATGAGGTTTGGGGCTAAGGTTAAATCTAAGGGGAAAATTGAGGTGCTTATTCCACCCTTCCGCTGCGACATTTTACATCCGGTGGACTTGGCTGAGGAGGTTGCCATAGGCTTCGGCTACCATAGGATTAAGCCTGAACCTTTAAGGGTTCCAACGGTTGGGGCTGAGCTTCCGAGAAGTAAGACTGCTAGGAAGCTTAGAGACCTCATGGCGGGCTACGGCTTCCAGGAGGTGGCAAGCTACATTCTTTCAAACAGGGAAACCCAGCTTGCAAAAATGGGTTTACCCGTGGAGGGCGAGATGGTTGAGCTTGCCAACCCCACCACCGCCGAGTACACCGTTGCGAGAATCTGGATTCTCCCATGCCTCCTTGAATTCTTATCCCGCAATATTCACGTCGACTACCCGCAGAAGGTTTTCGAGCTAGGCGACGTCATCATCCCGGATGCTGAAGCTGAAACGGCTACCAGGGTTGAGGTTAGGCTGGCAGCCGCCGTCTGCGCCTCCAAGGTTAGCTATGAAGACGTGCAGGCTGTGGTTTATAGCCTCCTAGCCCAACTAGGCTTCAGCAGCTGGGAGGTTGAACCCCTTGAGCATGCCAGCTTCATCCCTGGAAGAGCCGCCCGCCTAATGGTTGGAGGCTTGGAGGCTGGCATTTTAGGTGAAATCCACCCAGCAGTCCTGGAAGCCTTCCAACTGGTAAACCCTGTGGCTGCCTTCGAACTTAACCTTTCAAACCTGCTTCCGGAATTTAAAACAAATAAGGCTTAATTTTCCCCTCT
>CAZAJK010000092.1:0-3031 GCA_964485425.1 uncultured Candidatus Bathyarchaeia archaeon
GTCTACTTTAGCCCATCTACCATGAATCTCTAAGACCTTAGCTGGAATTGCCAGACACATATCTCTGCCCCTAAGCCTCATGAAGGCTAACGCTTCACCCTATTTTAAACCTATTTCAAGCCCGGCTCCATAGGCTTGACCTAGCGAAAGCCCACCGTCTCCCGGGGGGACTGCTAGGTTCACATAAAGCTTTAAACCCCTACCCTCCACCCTACTTCTAAAAACCGACACGATATGGTGGTTGAAGGCTACCCCACCTGTGAAGCCTACGGCCTTAACCCCAAGCCTTTCAGCCTCCATGCAGGCTAGCTCAGCCAGCCCCTCCGCCAAGTACTCCTCAACCGCGAAGGCAAGGTCTTCACGCCTATGTCTCCCAAGATTTTCCACGAGGAAGACTGCTAGGTTTGAGGTTTTCAAAACCGTTCCTCTTATTTCAGGCTTCAAGTTTAGGGTTGAAGTTTTCCTGTGGGCAGCTGCCTCCAGCTTCATGGCTGGTTCACCCTCATAGGTTCTGCGATGACATATGTCTAGGATTGCTGAGGCAGCATCTAACACCCTGCCCGTACTAGTGGTTTCAAGGTAGCGTCCCCGCCTAAACATTTTCATTAAAACTTCTGCCTCAACTTTTCCGCGTGGAAGCTTATCTGCCTGGCTTAACAGCCACTCCTCGGCCTTCTCATATCCCCCCTTAGCAAGCATGCCGTAAGCCATTCGTATTGGGTAGAGGGCGGCTAGGTCTCCGCCTAGGAGAGGCTGTTCTTCAAGATGCCCTACCCTCTCCCATTCCGTTAGGCTGCAATACAGGATTTCCCCTCCCCAGGCCTTCCCATCCACCCCGTAGCCGAAGCCGTCGCATACAACCGCCACCAACTCTTCCAATCCATGCTCAGCCATAAGGCTTAAGGCGTGGGCGTGATGATGCTGAACTTGGACAAGTTGAAGACCCCACTCTTCAGCGTGTCTTCGAGCTAGGAGGGTTGAGTTGAAACGTGGATGTAGGTCGCAGGCTAAGGTTTCAAGCTTAACTCCTGTGAGGTTTAGCAGGTGTTTAACTGTTCGGTCTAGGTATTCTACCCCCTCAAGCCTCTCAACCTCACCCACATATTGGCTGAGGAAAGCCTTATCGTCGAATGCTATGCAGGCCGTAACATTCTCCTCGGCGCCGTAGGCCGCAACAGGCTTCCTAAGCTTCTTCGCAAGCCTTATGGGTGCGGGAGCATAACCCCTCGACCTCCTTATGAAGGTAGGCTTTCCATCAACCACCTTAACCACGGAGTCATCGCACTTCTGAGCTATCCTCCGCTCATGGAGTAAAAAGTAGTCTACGAAGCTGCTAAGCTTCTTTAAGGCTTCCCCATTATCCGATATGATGGGCTCGCTGGGGAGGTTCCCACTAGTCATGATGAGGGCTGGCTCCCCCCTGGCTCCTTCAAAGAGAAGGTAGTGGAGGCCCGTGTAGGGAAGCATAACCCCTATGTTGTGAAGACCTGGAGCTATTTCCTCAGCTAGATAGTAGTCTCTCCTCCTGTTCAAGAGGACTATAGGCCTCTCAGGCGAGGTTAGAAGTCTACGTTCAACCTCACCTATCTCAGCAAAGGATTCAGCGGCTTCCAGACTTCTAGCCATAACTGCGAAGGGCTTTTGCTCCCGATACTTAGCCTCCCTCAACCTTCGAACAGGCTTAGGGTTTAGGGTGGAAGCCGCAATGTGGAAGCCGCCAATCCCCTTAACCGCCACGATAAAACCTTCGCTTACAAGTTTCCCAGCCTCAATGAAGGGATCTTTGCAGGCTATTTCTCTGCCCTCCCTATCGGTTAGGTAGGCCCTAGGCCCGCATACTGGGCAAGCGATGGTTTGCGCGTGGAAGCGTCTATCAGCCGGGCTGTTATATTCGCGGAGGCATTCAGGACACATCTTGAAGTCTCTCATGGTGGTGTTAGGCCTGTCGTATGGAAGCCTTTCTATAATGGTGTAGCGGGGGCCGCACAGGGTGCAGGTGATGAAGTAGTAGCGGTAACGCCTATTGGATGGGTCTAGGAACTCGCGTAAACACTGGTCGCAGATGGCTACGTCGGGCGGAATTATGGAGCCAACCGCCTCCCTCTTCTCGATGCTCTCAAGAATTTTGAAATCTTTAAACTCGCCCTTATCGACGCCATATTTCACCTCAAGCCTGCTAATCCTAGCGGTAGCCGGCTTTTCAACCTCAATTTTAGAAATAAAATCTTTTACGGCCTCCTCCGAGCCTTCCACCACTATTTCAACCCCGGCGTCGCCCCGATTCCTCACATAGCCTTTAAGGCCTCGGCTAACTGCCAACCTGTAAATGAAGGGGCGGAATCCAACCCCCTGAACAATGCCTAAAACCCTGATCTCGGCTTTCACGTTTCTTCCCTTTCCCGGAGAGGAGGCCGCTTTATATTTGAGAGACCTAGGCCTCCTTTTATCTCTGCCGCTGAAGGGGGTGAGGGTGTGGCGATTTTAAATTTTTAATAGTTTAATGGGCAAAAGTTCAAGTTAAAACAGTAATGCTGATGCTGGTTGGGAGCGTTAGATGAGGTTTAAACGGATTAGGAAAGCCGATGTTCCCTCCTACGTGGAGGAGCTTTCCAAAACCTTTAGGGTAGCTGCACCCGTGAAAAAGCCTGAAGGCGGGGTTAAATTTGAAATTTTAGACTCGGACTTCGAGCTAGCTTTAGAATACACTTTCACCATGCTTCCCCCTAAAAAGTTCCTATTCCCTCCCCGGGAGGTAATCTTAGAGTTCACCGACTCTCAGGTTAAGCTTCCAAAAATTGACGGTGAACTGCTGCTTTTCGGCCTCCACCCCTGCGACATTAACGCTCTCCTAATTTTAGACAAGGTTTTCTCAGCCAACTTTGAAGACCCCTACTACTGGGAGAGAAGGAGGAAAACGGTTATTGTCGGGGTGGACTGTAAACCCGCTGAAACCTGTTTCTGCAAGTCTCTCGGAACCTTCCGGGTTGAGAAGGGTTTCGACCTTTTCCTCCGAGAGTCAAACACGTATTAT
>CAZAJK010000093.1:0-3019 GCA_964485425.1 uncultured Candidatus Bathyarchaeia archaeon
GGGAAGGGAACTCCGTCCTTCCCTCCAAAGGCAAAGCTGAATTTTATGGGGTCTCTCCAGCTCACCTTTGAGCCGTAAACTAGCTCGGCCACCAAGGCTAAACCTCTAACCGTGGAGGGCCCTACCCCCTTGACCGCTAGGAGCTCCTCATAGTTTTTAGGCTTAAACTCGAAGGCTCTTTTCAGGGCCTCCCAGTTCACACGCACCGGGATAACCGTGTAGCCTTCAGCCTGAGGGGTTGCCAGCCACCTAGCCAGCGAAGGCTGCCCCGGACTCTTAGCCACATAAGGCATAACGGTTTTAAAGGGGTTATCAGCCACTAGGTCAACGCTGGTTTTCCTAGCTTCCTCACTCTCTTTGGCCGTCATGTCTAAGACTCTGCTGTGCATTTTATCTCCTATGATGCCTGTGTGGGGCTCCTCCACAAAGCTCTTAAGGTTTTCACTTAGCCAGTGGTAGCGTCTGGCTGCCTGGGCTTCAGGGTTTAACCCCTGCTGAACCACGGTCCAGTTTCCTTCCTCGGAGATGAAGAGGGCGTGGTGGTAAAGTTGGTAGCCTGCCTGAATCGCTGTATTGTCTACTTTAGCCGTCATTCGGCTGGCATACTTCAGCCTCTCAGCCTTCCACGTCGATAAGCCTAAAAGCTCAGCAATTAGGTCTACTTCTTCAAGGGTTCGCTTTGAAGCCTCACCCTTACCTCCAGCCATCTTGATCCCTACATCCTCCGCGTTGAAAACTTCGCGGAGAACTCCGCAGGTTACGGTGGTGGAGCCGCTTGAATCCCAGTCAAACCCTAACGTGTTTGACAGGGCTTGGAAGAATAGTGGGTCGGCAAGCCTCCTGAGAATCTCGTCCCGCCCAAACTCTGAAGCCATAACGCGGATGATGGCCCGTCCAAGCTTAACCATACGTTCAAATAGCCATCTAGGCGTTTCGCCGTAGTGTAGTCTAAGCTCCATGATGCCTGTCCGCTTCAAAGGGTTTCCTCCGAGAGAATATGTGAGTCCACCAGATATTTCCTTATTCCCGGATTTTAGGGTTCAAGAAGCACTATCCAGCTTACCAAGCCTCCATAGGCTATCTGCCTCGCATCAGCCACCCAGTAGCCCTCCTCAGCCGCCAATGACTCTAAAAGGGTTTTCCTAACCGTTAGGAGGGAGAGCCTCGCCTCAGGGGCGAGGAAAGGCTTAACTGAGCGTAGGAAGCCACGGTAAATCTTAGGTAAAGCCTTAGGCCTTCCACTTCGAATGCCGAATGGAAGGTTTGAAACCACTTTTTCAGCCTTCCAGCCCTCTGGCAGAACCTTCTCAAGCCTGCAGGCATCGCCAACCAGAAAATTAACCTTCCCTTTAACTCCAGCCGATTCAGCGTTCCTCCATGCTCCATCAATATTTTTGGGGTTAATGTCTACTCCTAAGGGTTCAACCCTGTTCCAGGCTTGAGCAGCCTCAATGACGATGGTTCCTCCCCCGCAGAAGGCGTCCAACAGTTTTTCACCTTCCCTTAAGCCTGAGAGCCGAAGCATCCCATAGGCGATTACAGGATTTAAGGCTGAGGGATGCTGGAAAACTCTTGGATAGCGTATGTGAAGAGGCTCACTGGTGAGCTGTATGCCTACGAAGCACCACTCATGGGCTACATCCACTCGAACCACTGTTTCAGGGTTTTTTAAGTCCACCCTGGTTCCATACCTGTCAACAACAGCCTGCCCAGCCCACTTTTGCACATCAATACTTGTATATTTATGGGTTCCAACCCGCTCGCAGGTTATGCGGAAGCTCTTGCCTAAAGGTATTTCAAGGCTGTAAAGCTGGTGGTAAATAGTTTCGAGACCCTTCCGTTCAGCTTCAACCTTAAAGACTTTCAGAAGCCTAATCACGTGTTCGATGCTTCGAAGCTTGAAGACTTCAGCTTCCTCCCCCTCAGAAATCTGGATTACCACCCTTCCAGCCACATTCCCAGGCTTAATTTCATAGTCTTTGAGGCTAAGCTTTTCGGAGGCTTCGGTTATGGCTAAGTCTTCTAAGCCTGGAATCGTAGTTAGTAGGAGGCGGATGCTTCTAGCCAACCTTCAAGAAGGCTAAGCCAGGCCCAAAATAAAAGGGTTAATCAAACTTAACCTTGGGGAATCTGCCTGCAAACCCGTTCAGAAGCTTAATGGTTCTTGACCCTAGGAGGCTTAGGAAGACAGCATTGGCAAGGGCATGAACCGTATCAAACCATAGGCCTAAAACCTCAGTTGCAAGAAATGTTTCCAACGTTAAAGGTTCGACGAAGAAAAGCCAGTAGGATAGATTGGTTATGGCCCCGAAAACGTAGCCCCAGATGAAGCCGAAAACTGTCAGGGCAATCCAACTTTTGGAACCGTTTCCTGAAAACCTTTTTATGGCTGGGGCTAGGGCTCCAGCTAGCCCCCAGCCTACAATCTGGAAGGGGGTCCAAGGCCCATGGCCTAACACTAGGTTTGAGATGACAGCGGTTAGGGTTCCAACTAGGAAGCCAGCAGCTGGACCTAAAACATAGCCTGAGCATATGATTAGGAATGTTGAGGGTTGAAAGCTTGGTATGACGGCGAAGGGAATTCTTAGGGCGGCTGAGAGAGAGCCTAGGATGGAGACTAAAGCTAGTTGTTTGGTGTCGTGAAGCTCTCTTCCAAACCATATGAGAAAGCCTGCTATAAGCAAGGTTATGGCTATGATTGAGGCCATTTGAATCTGGGCTACGGAGTTCTTTACGGTTAGGGTTGGAAGGAGGCTGATGGCCGCCAGCGCTGGGTAGGCCTTTAAGTTTCGAGGCAAAATTTAACCCTCAACGGGCACGATAAAAACCTTATCGTCTGCTATGGCTAGGGATGAGGCGTGCTTGAGAAGGCTGGGAGACTCCAGCACTATGGTAACCGCCTGCTCCACGCATTTTTCATGGTTTCCTGCGATCACTAAGAGTATGGTGGGTTTGGAGTTCCAAGGGTTTTTGGCCGCCTGGATTAGGGCGGTCTCCTTTAAGCTTTCAACCTTATTCC
>CAZAJK010000094.1:0-2999 GCA_964485425.1 uncultured Candidatus Bathyarchaeia archaeon
CCACAGGCTCTCCAGGCCTGCCCCTTACCTGACTAGGGTACCCCGGCTCTGGAAACCTTAAACCAACCCTTCCAGCAGTGCTTTTAATCTTTGAACCCGCACTTATTCTAGAATGCTGATTAATGTTTAAGCGTTTCCCAGAGCCTCTGAATTCACCAATTTTAAGGAATTAATGTGATGCAGAATTTAAACTTGAACTTCCCCAGCGTAAACTTTCACCCTATTTCCGTTCGGAGTTTTCAAAATTAGAGCTCCATCTTCGTCTAGGGTTTCAGCTATACCTGTAAGGCTGCCTCCTGGAAGCCTAACCTTTACCAGCTTTCCAATGGTCGATGAGAGCTTGACCCACGCCTCAATTATGGGTTTTGAGCCTTCCTTAAGCAAAACGTTATACCAGTAGTCGATTTTCCTCAATAGGTTCCTTGCGAATTCAGGTCTTGAAACCTGCCTTTGCAGGACCATTTTAACCGAGCATGCGGTTTTTCGCAGGCTTGGTGGGAAATCCGGCTTGTCAAGGTTGAGGTTTACGCCTATTCCAAGGATAACGTAATGTATAAGATCCTGCTCGATGGAGGCTTCAACCAGGACCCCGCTAAGCTTCCTTCCTCCGTATACTACGTCGTTAGGCCATTTGAGCTTCGCATCCATCTGGTAAAGGCTTCTCACAGTTTCACATACTGCTAGACCCCCTAGAAGCGATAGGCATGGAACCATTTGAGGCTGGATTTTAGGCTTCAGTAATATGGAGAGATACAAGCCTCCCTTCGGGGAGAACCATTCCCTGGAAAGTCTACCCCTCCCTTTCAGCTGTCTTTCAGCTACAACTACGAGGCCTTCAGGTTTTTCAGCAAACTTTTTCACCTCATCCATGGTGCTGTCGACTTCCTTTAAACAGTAAATTTCCCTCCCCACAACTTTGGTTCCGAGGTTTCTGCCTATTTCGAAAATGTTTAAGGGCTCATCCTCCAAGGGGAGAAGCCTATACCCTTTCCTAGGCTTGCTTTCAATCCTGTAGCCTTCAGCCCTAAGCCTCCCGACAGCCTTGCAAACAGCCATCCTCGAAACATTAAACTCCCGGGCAAGCATTTCGCCTGAAACATTCTTTTGTTCCTTCAGTTTTTGGAGGACTTTCTCTTCGAGGTTCATTTAGGTAAACCCTCTAAGCATTTATAGTTTACATTTTAACGGTATTAATGCCAAAGTTGAGGCTTAAAGCTTACGAGCTTTCCCTAGCCTCCCTGTTTGCCGCCCTTACCGCTTTGGGGGCCTACCTATTCATCCCGCTACCCTTCACCCCTGTGCCAATAACCCTCCAAACCTTCTTCACCTACCTTGCCATCCTGCTTCTCGGGGGAAAACTGGCGGCTTTAAGCCAAACCATATACGTGCTTATGGGAACTCTAGGTTTACCAGTTTTCGCAGGCGGAAAAGCAGGATTCGGCGTTTTACTAGGTCCAACCGGCGGCTACCTTATCGGCTTCATAATTGGAGCCTATGTCGGAGGAAAAACTGCTGGGAAAACTTTTCTTCAGGCCTTGCTTGGCCTATCAGCCGCCACTTCAACAATTTATGGGCTTGGAGTTCTTCAACTCTGGGCCGCAATGAACACCTTATATGGTAAAGGGTTAAGCTTAGTAGAAGCAGCCTTCATGGGCACCGTCCCCTTCATTTTCAGCGATTTAGCTAAAATGCTCATTGCTTTAAGCCTCGTTAAGTCTGGAAGCTTCAAGTTTCTGCAGAGACTCATTCAAGGAGTGAATTAGGAAAATCTCAAATTTGCTTCCCCTCAAATATTTGGGAGAATTTTAGCTTTTCTTGAAAAGCTTTGTTAAATCTATTCCTTTAGCTAGTTGGGGTTTTATAACGGTTTCAAGGGTGGTGTTGTCGAATTCTCCGCTTATGAAGGTAGGATGGCTGAAGATTTCTTTATGCAGGCTTATGGAGGTCTTTATGCCGCCTATTACGAACTCGTCTAAGGCTTTACGCATGGTTTCAATGGCTTCACTCCTAGTTTTACCCCAAACTACTAGCTTAGCTATGAGGGGGTCATAGTAGAGGCTTACGGTTCCGCCGACCTCAAGGGCGTGATCAACCCGGATATTTCCGCCTTCCGGAATCCTAAGTTCGGTTATCTTGCCTGGGGAGGGTAGGAGCGTTTCAGGGTCTTCAGCGTAGATTCTAGCTTCAATGGAATGGCCGCTAATTTTTATGTCTTCCTGCTTGTAGGGTAAGGGTTCTCCAGCTGCTATCATTATTTGACATTTGACGATGTCAACTCCTGTAACCATTTCGGTCACCGGATGCTCCACCTGAAGCCTCTTGTTAATTTCCATGAAGTAGAAGTTTCCCTCCCTATCTCTCAGAAACTCCATGGTGCCCGCGTTAACATAGCCCACCTGCCTTGCAACCTTAATTGCCATCTCGGCGATGTGGCTTCTAGTTTTCTCGTCCACCACAGGTGAGGGGGATTCCTCGACTACCTTTTGATAGCGCCTCTGAATAGAGCATTCGCGTTCCCCCAGATGGATTACATTCCCATGCTTGTCGGCTAAAATCTGGACTTCGATATGTCGAGGCCTGTCAAGCCTTTTCTCGACGTAAATGTTGGGGTTGCCGAAGTAGGCTAAAGCCTCTCTTGAAGCCCCTTCAAAGGCTTCCCTAGCCTCCTCAGGCGTCTTCACCAGTCTGACTCCCTTACCGCCGCCTCCAAGATCCGGCTTAATCAGAAGAGGAGGCCCATACTTTTCAAGCAGCTCAACTACTTCATCAGCGTCTTTAACGGGGTTTAGGGTTCCCGGAATCACGGGGACACCTGCCTCGTTGGCAGCCCTACGCGTATAGCATTTTGAGCTAACCCTATCCATCACTTGGGGCGATGGACCTATCCAAACTGCTCCAGCCTTTTCAAAGGCCTCAGCAGCCTTAGCGTTTTCCGACAGAAAACCGTAACCCGGATGAACAGCGTCCACCTTAGACCTCTCAATAACAATCTTTCCATC
>CAZAJK010000095.1:0-2874 GCA_964485425.1 uncultured Candidatus Bathyarchaeia archaeon
TTCAGCGTGTGAGGAGAGGGAGGGCTTGGTGAAGCATAAGGTTGTTTTTCAGCCGAGTGGTAGAAGGGGTGAATTCGAGGAGGGAACAACCCTTCTCGACGCTGCGAAAAGCCTGGGGATACCTTTGGAATCTCTCTGTGGCGGTGAAGGCTGGTGTGGAAGGTGTAAGGTCATAGTTGAGAGGGGTATGGAAAACCTCTCCCCTATGAGTTCTGGGGAGGCGAAACTTTTAACCGACCGTGAGATAGCCTCCAACTATAGGCTTGCCTGCAGAGCTGTCATAAAAGGGGATGTGGTGGTTTCCGTCCCAGAAGTAAGCTTAGCCGTGGCCCAGGTTGTGCGAAAGCCTCTCCTAGAATTACCCGTTGAATTGGATCCTGCCGTTAAAAAATATTATGTTGAGCTTCCGCCTCCAAGCCTTGAAGACCCCACCGGAGACCTTGAGAGGCTGCTCGCCAGCTTAAAAGCCACCTATGGCCTGGGGGAGCTGAAGGTAGACTATGAAGTTTTAAAGAGTTTACCCGGGGTTCTGAGGGAGGGCGAATGGAAGGTTACGGTGACCGTGTGGGATGGAAGTGAAATAATTAGAGTTGAACCTGGAAAGGTTGAAGAAGCCTATGGGGTAGCCGTCGACATTGGAACCACCACTATGGTTGGCTTTCTTTTGAACCTCAAAACGGGCAAAATTTTATCCTATTATTCCATGATGAACCCGCAGGTGCCTCTCGGCGAAGACGTGATGTCCAGAATAACTTATGCTACTCTCCGGGAGGATGGGTTGGAAAAGCTTCATGAAAGGGTTATTCGAGGCGTAAACTTCGTAGTTTCAAAGCTGGTTGAGGCTGCCGGCATCAAACATGAAGATGTTTGCGAAATGGTTCTTGTGGGGAACACCTGCATGCAGCATTTATTCCTAAAGCTTCACCCCGAACACCTTGGCAAGTCTCCCTTTACGCCTGTAATTCACGATGCTGTAAACGTTAAGGCTAGAGACCTTAACCTGGAAATGTTGGCCAGCGGAAACGTTCATTTTCTCCCTATAGAGGCGGGTTTTGTGGGGGCAGATAACGTAGGCGTTTTAATAGCCACTGAACCTTGGAAGAAGGATCATGTTCAACTCATCGTGGATATTGGAACCAACGGTGAAATAGTCGTGGGAAACAGGGAGAGGCTTTTCTCAGCTTCATGTGCCACAGGGCCAGCCTTCGAGGGAGCCCACGTAAAATATGGCATGCGTGCTGCCCCCGGAGCCATTGAAGACCTTAAAATCGACCCCGAAACATTTGAAGTTGAATATCAAACCATTGGAGGGGAGAAGCCTCGGGGGATCTGTGGTTCAGGGATTATTAAGGCTATAGCGGAAATGTTTAAGGCTGGGATAATACTTCCAAGCGGCAAAATAAACAAGGAACTTTCAACTCAAAGGGTGCGTGAAACAGGTGAAGGCTTCGAGTTTGTCCTAGTATGGAGGGATGAGACCGCGATAGGTGAAGATATCACGGTAACCCAGAAAGATGTTAGAGCCATCCAGCTAGCAAAAGCCGCCCTATACTCGGGAGCGAAAATCCTCATGAAACATTTTGGAACAGAAAAGGTGGATGAGGTTATCTTGGCTGGGGCCTTCGGAACCTACATCGACAAGGAGGCGGCAATGGTTATCGGCATGTTCCCAGACTGCGACCTTAACCGGGTGGTGAGCGTGGGGAATGCGGCTGGGGAGGGGGCAAGACTGGCGCTTCTAAATAGGAAGAAGAGGGAGGAAGCCCGCGAAATCGCCAGAACCATAAAATACATTGAACTTTCAATCGACCCAGACTTTCAAAGGGAATTCGTGGAGGCTATGGTTTTCCCCCACATGAAAGACAAGTTCCCCCACATCGAACATTTGCTTCCAAAATCCCAAAGGAAGCATTCATAAGGAATCTACATGGGCAATACTAGGCTTGACATGTCTGAAGCCGGAGTTCCCTATGTCTCCACCAGCGAAGCTGTAGATTTCAAGTCAACATAATGTTTGATGGCCTGTCAGCGTAGTTCTAACTCCAAGCTAAGGCGGATAATTCGGTGAAATCGAGTTTCCCCTTACATCCGTCGCCGACGAAGGCAGCGAGGTGGGTTGCAGATAATGTGGAGTTCAATGGATGGGTAGTTTAAAGCCTAGGACGGCCAAGGTTAGGGTTATCAGGTTTGAGAGGGTTCCTCCAGCTAGGAGGATTAGGGTGGCCTTAGATTTTCCCATCCCTAATAGGTAGGCGAGAAGGGCTCCAGTCCAGATTCCGGAGGAGGGGATAGGTAAGGCTACAAAGAGGATTAGGCCTGGAATCCCATACCTATCAAGGTAAGGTGCAGCTTTCACCCTAAGCCTTCCAACATAGCCCAAGTAGGCTGAGGCTATTTTTTCTCCCACCCTACGGTTTGAAAGCCAACCCATCAAATTGTCAATCTGGTGGAAAGCGTGGGGGAGAACCATCGAAAGCAGGATAACACCCCCCATGGCCACTAGTATGGCTGTTTCCGGCCTTAAGCCCTGGAAAATTCCTATGAGGAGGGCGAACCTACCCTCGAAGGATGGGAGGAGAGAAAGAAGGAAAACTGTTAAGTAAAGGTTTAGGTTAGACGCCACGCCGCAGACACCTTAAAGGGTTTCTAGGTTAGCCTAGAAAACCCCTTAACATTTTATAGTATTGCTCTAAAAGCTTACTGTTACCCCCCGCCTTGAGATAACTGTCGGAGAAGATGCGAAGCATTTGAAGCTCCCAGTCTTCCCTAAAAGCTTCTAGAGGCTTATAAAGCCTAAGCAAGAAGAAGGATGAAACCAAATCCCAAATCCTGTAAGTCTCATTCTGCGTCTTCACAGCCTGCTCACAATCAATA
>CAZAJK010000096.1:0-452 GCA_964485425.1 uncultured Candidatus Bathyarchaeia archaeon
ATGTTGAAAGGGTGATGAATAGGGTTGTTAGGGCAAGGGAACTTCTAGAGGCTGAAGGCTTCAAGGTTTTCGGACCCACAGGGCCTATATGCTTCCCGAAGGATATCCCAGATTTCAAGGTTGAAGATTACGATTTGGTTGTAGTCTTTGTTGCCAGCGGCGGGGCGAGTAGCCTAGTAGCCGAAATAGCTTCTGGCAGGAAGCTTCTCCTATGGGCATACCACGAGAATAACAGTCTGCCCTCAGCCCTAGCTGCAAGGGAGAAGCTTGAAGCTAGAGACGCCTGGAAGTCAACCATAGCCTACAGTAAACTAACAGAGGTTCCAAAAGAAATCCTAGCTGAAGCCTCCTCAACATTGGCGCTTAAGGCTTTAAGGGAGATTAGGCTGGCAGCCCTAGTAGACGAGGAAAACGAGGAGAAAATGAAAAAGTTTAGGTCCGAAGCCAAAGAG
>CAZAJK010000096.1:462-2432 GCA_964485425.1 uncultured Candidatus Bathyarchaeia archaeon
CGGCCCGGCGAGGCTGAAAAAATTTTGAACGAAAAGGTGGTTAGCTTTGAACTTTTAGACGTTTCCCAGGAGGAGCTTTTCAACCCTATTAGGCTTTATGTTGCATTAAGGAAAATACTCTCAGAGGTTGAGTGTAAAGCCTTAACCATAGACTGCTTCGACTTCATAGTTAAGAAGGGCTTTACTCCATGCCTAGCCATATCCCTCCTAAACGATGAAGGGTTCCCAGCCGTCTGCGAAGCAGATTTCTCAGCGGCACCCCTACTCATAGCCCTATCCATAGCTTCGAAGAGGCCTGTGTGGATGGCGAATTTGGCTAGGATAGATGATAGCAGGAATAGGGTTACCCTAGCCCACTGCACGGCTCCAACAAGCCTAATGGATCCGCTAGGTGTTGTTAGGGTTAGAAGCCACTTCGAGTCGGATTCGGCTGTCTCCCTAGATGTTCCACTCAGCAAGGGTGAGGTTACCTTAGCTCACCTAAAGCTTAAGCCTCCAAGGCTAACCATAGCCCTAGGCGAAATCGTGAACTCCCAGATGGGTTACTGGAAGCTTTGCAGAAGCCAGGCTGAAGTTAAGCTTAAAGGCAATGTTAGAAGCCTATTCAACCTCTCAGGAAACCATCAAATCGTATGCTACGGAGACTATTCGGAGATGCTTCTGAGGCTTGGGGAGAAGCTTGGAGTTGAAACCGTATGTGTAGGGTTGGGGGTAAGGTAAAATTTATAAGGCTATCTGTAAGTTTTCTTTAACACTTTATAAAAGGGGCTATTGGTGAGCCGTAGATTTGACCCTAAAGCTTACTTGCTTCTTCCCAGGCCAGTTACGCTTTAACTGTGGCTTCTTTCCGCTTAAAAGCCAAAACTCTTTGATGGGGGTTTAAGCCTATATCAACAACTACTTTTATCGGTCCCCCGAAGCTGACGAGGTTTGAGCGAGCTAGAATTATAGGTGTCCGAGCCTTACAGATAAGTCTTGGAGCTCCAATCCTAATTGAGGTGCCTGATAACGTTAAGAAGCCTGTTGAGATTGCTAGGCTTGAGCTTGAGAGAGGTGTCCTACCAATAACCATTAGGAGGAAGCTTCCAGACGGAACCTACGTAGACATAGCCCTCCAAGACCTCCTCTAAAATCGAAAGTGAACAACTTTTCCGCCAGCATTAGTTGGAGCCTGTGAAGTTTGAGGTCTGAGATTAGGAATCCTAAAGGTTGGCTTCAGGCCTTCATAGGCTTGTTGCTAGCCTCAGTAATCCTTGAAGTGGCTGAAATCCTCTACGGAAAAATATTCTCCACCGAATTCAAAGTTTTCATCTTCTACGTTCCAACCTGCCTATGCCTACTAATATACCTAACCCTAAAGTTTACCGGGTCAGAGGGCTAAACTCAAGAAATAGCGCATTAGCCTAAATCCTTCCTCTAGAAACACTCCAGTCTTGGAGGCTGACTTCTCATCGTATCTTTCCGCTGGCTTAACGTTTTCGGGCTTAATCCTGTTAGAGTAAAAGGCGAAGGGTATAGGCGTAGGCGTATGAGTTCTCACATTTATTGGTGTGGCATGGTCGGCTAGGATGCCGACGCAGTAGTCTACGTCTAGCCTCCTAAGGCCGTCTAGGATTCTGCCTAGAAGCCTCCTGTCTAGGTCCTCTATTGTTTTCACTTTGAGGTTGAAGTCTCCTAGGTGTCCAGCCTCATCTGGGGCCTCAACGTGAACTAGGACAAAATCATATTTTTTGAGGGCTTCTAGGGCTGCGTCGGCTTTCCCTTCATAGTTAGTGTCGAAGTATCCGGTTGCCCCCTCAACGTTTATGATTTCCATGCCTAGGATGGCGCCAAGCCCCCTAACAACGTTTACAGCCGAAATTACTGCTCCCTTAAGCCCGTAGGCTTCGGCTAGGCTTGGCATGTTCGGCTTCCTTCCTGGAGCCCAAAACCAGACAGAGTTCCCAGGATTCAAACCCTTCCTAATCCTC
>CAZAJK010000096.1:2505-2790 GCA_964485425.1 uncultured Candidatus Bathyarchaeia archaeon
AGGATAGCATCCAACCATATCCGAATATTTTCCGCCTTTAAGCACAGCCCCATGCCTATAGCTTACCCCGACATGAATCTCCATTTCGCCGAGAATTCCAGACTCGTTTAGGCTTTTGATGAGTTGGGCTGCCTCCCCGGTAGTTATATGCCCAGCCGAGTAATCTTTTAGAATGCCATTCTCAACGGTTACAAGGTTACATCTTAAGGCTAAGTCTTCATCACCCAGCCTAATACCCATCCCAGCAGCCTCGATAGCCCCACGCCTTAGAGGATACCTCCTAGG
>CAZAJK010000097.1:0-2733 GCA_964485425.1 uncultured Candidatus Bathyarchaeia archaeon
AAAGCTCTAGGAGACATCAACCCAAACCTCCTTCCCACAAACGGGGCTTCAAATTTAAAATCCCAAAAAAGGGAATTGAAAGGGCTAAAATGGCGGGCCCGGCGGGATTCGAACCCGCGACCCCCGGCTTTCTCCAGAGATAGTTTAGAAGGCCGATGCGCTGTCCAGGCTGCGCCACGGGCCCATTAATTACAGCGAATTGCAGGTATTAAAGGGCTGAGGGGTTAGATGTACATTGTTACGTGGGGTGGAGGGTAGGGTTGAGGTTTAGGTTCGGGTTTAAGCTCCTCCTTCCCTAGGGAGGCCTTAAACTTCCTCCTGCAGCGCTCACATAGGAAGGTTCCAAAGGTTATCTTGGTTTTCCTCCTTTTCCCAACCACTATGGTCCAGGTTTTTAGGGGTTTTTCGATTTCAAGGCCGCAGATGGCACACCTAGCCAAAAGCCTACCACCTCAAAGCTGGGCTTAAAGCTACGCGATAACCCCACAGCTTTCCCTGCTCAAAAACTTTTCCCTCCCTAGATTCCCTCTCCACGTAGGCCTGGAGCCCGCCTTCTACGCCTGTCCGTCAAAATACGTTTAACCCGGTTCACTATGTTGTCGTAGATTTGAGCTAGGTCCCAGCCGCTATCCCTATACGTATAGGTTTGCTTAGGCGTAACTATGTGGACGTCAACCTCGTAACGCTGCCGACCCCCCTCCTTTTTACTGCTAGTTTTCACCATCGACCTAGCTTCCAAAATGTTAGGGACACCTTTAGATAGGAGGCTTAAAACCCTCATAAACTTCAATTTAGCCGCCTCAGCTTCAAAGGGGTCTTCAGGAAGCCCCATAATATAGAGGGGGATCTCATGGCTTACAGGCTCAGGGATTAAGGCTACCAGGTCTCTAAACGTGATTATCCCGTGGATTTCGCCGATAAACTCGGCTACGATGTAGGTGGAATGCTGGTTGAGCATCCGCTTGATGACTTGTTGAACAGGCTCGTCTAGCCCGCAGGTTAGAAGGTTTGGGTCAGCGAAGCTTCCCACAGGAGCCTTAAGCATACGTTCGGTTTCACCAACCCATTCGCCAACGGTTTCAGCCTCAGTAGGATAGAGATTGTAAACGATGTGGGTGGAGGTCAGGATTCCAGCAGGCTTACCCCTCCTCAAAACCGGAAGATGGTCGATACGTTTGTTAACCATGAGCCTCCTAGCCTTCCCAATGGTTTCACCCCAACTGATGGAGACCACCCCTCTAGCCATCACATGCCTAGCCTTAAGTTTAGGAACTCCAACATCAGCCATACGTCTGAGAATTGAACGGCTTTCTAAGGCTCCTATGAGCTTTCCTTTCTCAACTATGGGGAGGCTTCTAAACCTAAACTGGCTCATGAGGGCTGCAGCCTTCCCCACGGGGTCTTCAGGGCTTAGGAGGGGAACCTGCTCAGCCAGCCCCTTCACCTTCATCCCTAGGGGGAAAGACCTAGATAGGATGGTTCGCATGGTAAGGATTCCAAGCTTCCCCTCCCCAAGCCTAACCAGTATCTCGTAGGCTTCCGCCTGCTTCATAAGCCCAACAGCCTTAGTGAGAGCTTCAGAGCCGTCTATCACTAGGGGTTCAGAAGCCATTTCTGAAACTGGAATCTCAGCAATCCTCTTCAAACACGGCCACCTTCCCAGTTAAAAGGTTAAGTTAACCCCCTGAGAAGGGCGTGTTAGCTTAAGGCTTAGAGGTAGCTTATGGCTATGTGGCGGATAACGTCCGCTGAAACCTCACAGCGGTCAACCAGGTTTTCCATCGACTCGATGATGGAGTAAACCATGAGGCATTGCCCCATGTCCCTGCATGCCTCACACCACTTTAATAGCTCGGGAATAATGGATTCAAAGCGGAAGTCGTCAACCTTCTCCTCAAGCCTTTCCACCCTGCTTGAAGCCTCCACAGCCTCCCTTGGATCTCTAAGCAGAGCTTTAAATGCCTCGTTTGTGGCTTCCACCGCCTTAATGAAGAGTTCAGCCATAAGCCTCAAGTTTTCAAGGAGGCTTGGGTTAAGCTTCTTAGGGTTTACGAAGAGAAGCCTTCTAGCCGAAGTCTTAGCGAAGTCGGCTATATCGTCCACGGTTAGAAGAAGCCTGATGACTTCCTCCCGGTTTATGGGGTGAAATACGCCTTTAGAAATTTCATCTATAATTTTATCTTTAATAGTGTCGGCTTCCCTTTCAAGGTCGAAAACGCGTTTAAACCTATCATTAACCTCTCTTAAATCCCCCTTACAAAAAGCCATAAACGTGTTATAAGACTCCCGAGCAACCTCTAAAACCTTATCCATATGCTTGCTGCAAGACTCTAAAATCTGCCTTTCCCTCTGCCTGCCAAGCCAGATGATTGAGCTTCCAGATTTCATTTAAATGTCCTCCAAACCATGGCTAACTAAACTAATAGCCATGACACCAATTTAAACATACCGAAACTGAGCAGGAAGGCGCAGGGGAGAGTTAGCGCCCAGGCTGCCAAAATTTTAAGCACGGTAACCTTATTCACGGTTCTAGCCCCACGGGCTAGCCCAACACCAATGATGGAGCCAACGCTGCTATGGGTGGTGGAAACTGGGAGACCCCAGCCAATAAGCAGGTAAGGAACCGTCGTGAAAAGGTAGACTGTTAAGGCGTTAGCTAGTTCGGCTGAAAGCCCGGTGGTCAAGTTAAGCCTAGTAATTTTTCTCCCAGCAGTTTCGATCACCCTGTAACCC
>CAZAJK010000098.1:0-2598 GCA_964485425.1 uncultured Candidatus Bathyarchaeia archaeon
CCTATTACAAGGGGAATGATACCTAATCTCATGTTTTTAAGTTTGAGAGGCAAAGGCTTTTATATCATTGTATATACAATGATATATGGTGATTAGGGTTTGGGTAGGAGACGCCTAACCACCATCCGGGTTGATGAGGACCTCTTAGAAGAGGCCAAAAAGTTGGGCCTAAATATCACCAAAATCTGCGAAAACGCTCTTAGAGAGGCTGTAGCCAAAATGAAAGGCGAAACCAGCCAAGAAAACCCGAAAACACTTCCAAACGGAGGTTCAGGAAAGGTGGTATGCGGGGGGTGGGATTTGAACCCACGAACCCCTTCGGGACGGGATCCTGAATCCCGCGCCTTTGACCAGGCTTGGCGACCCCCGCCTCAGGATTAGCATGTTAAAAATTGGAGATGAGCGTTAAAAGCCTTCTGGGCTTAGAGGGGTTTGAAAGCTGGGATAACCACTTCTTTTTCGCCATGTTTCTCCTTAAGTGGCTCCAGCTTCACCCTGCCTCCCACGGGGATTTCCTCGGGCTTGTTGGGGTCGAAGCCTTGAAGTCTTCCAAGGATTAATGCTCCCTCCTCCAGTCTAACTAAGGCTAATATGTAGGGGGCTGCCTCAGCCAGATACCAGGGGGCAACATGGATGACGGTGAAGGCTTCGATGACTCCCTCGCCCTTAAAGGTTTGGATTTGGGTTTCACCCCCACACCTAGAGCATAAGGGTCTAGGAGGGGTGAAGGCAGCTCCACAGCCCTTACACTTGCTCCCGAGAAGCCTTCCAGCTTCAAGCTCCCTTTCAAAGCTTTCAATTAGAGCCTCAACCATTGGCCCTTTTCACCTCCCGAAGATGAAGACGGCGGCGCTTGCCCCGCTTCCACCCACATTGTGGATCAAGCCTATCTCAGCCTTCTTCTTCACCTGTCTTTTGCCTGCTGTGCCTCGAAGCTGATGCCAAACCTCGTTTAGCATGCCTACACCCGTGGCTCCAACAGGATGCCCCTTAGCTTTAAGCCCCCCATCAGTGTTAACCGGAACCTCACCGTCGATGCGGGTTAAGCCTTCAGCGTAAGCTTTTGGAGCTTCACCCCTGCCTATGAGGCCTAGGTCTTCAACGGCAAGCCATTCGGCTATGGTGAAGCAGTCGTGGACTTCAGCTAGGTCCACCTGTTTAGGCGTTATTCCAGCAGTCTTGTAGGCCATTTCAGCTGCGAAGCGGCTTGCCCTAAGCGAAGCTAGCTCAGCCCTATCCTGGAGAGCCAAGTTATCTGAGCCTAAGCCTACCCCAAGTAGCTTAAGCGGGCTGTCAGTATATTTCTTGGCTATCTGGCTTGAGGCTAGGAGGGCTACGGCTGCACCGTCGCTGATTGGGCAGCAGTCGAAAAGCCTTAAGGGGTAGGCTACCACCCGGTTGAAGGGAGAATTCTTTAGGAAGTCCATTTCATCCCGATATTTTACCCCAAGTTTACTTCCAACCTTCTGGGCTATTTGAGCTATGGTTTCTTGGAAGTGGGCCTTAGGGTTAAGGGAGCCATTATAATGGTTTTTAATGGGGACTGTTTGGAGCTGCTCCCAGCTAGCCCCATAACGGTGGAAGTAGGCTTGGGCTAGGAGCGCGTAGAGACCTGGGAAGGTAGCTCCAACCCTGGATTCGGCTAGGTCGTCTGAAGCCATGGCTAAAGCCTCGGTAACGCCTCCAGTGTCAAGATTAGTCATCTTCTCAACTCCACCCACCAGGACGAGGTCGCATACGCCTGAGGCTATGGCGGTTATCCCCGCGAAGAGGGCTGCTGAAGAGCTGGCGCAGGCTATCTCCGTTCGGAAGGACGGTTTAGGTGTGAGTCCAAGCCAGGTTGAGGCTAGGGGGCCAATGTGGCTCTGATGCTCGTAGAGTTCGGGGGTGAAGTATCCTATGAAGACGGCTTCCACCTCGCTTTTCAGGTTTATGCCTTTATCCACGGATTTTACGGCTTCAAGGGCGGCTTCCACCAAGAGCTCCCTGCAGGTTTTACCCTTATGGAGCTTCCCGCTGAAGGGAGTCATACCTACCCCAATAACGTAAACGTCTTGGATGGGCATGGCTTCCCCCTCAGAAAGCCTGGGAAACCCCGCAGCAGGCTTTCCTCTGGAAACGCAGCCTACTAGATTGTTTCCCAAGTATATGTTTTTTGAAGGATCAAGCCTAAAACGTTATAGCCAGCCTTTCGAATGTTTAGGCTGGGTGGCCGAGCCCCTTGGCTGAGAGATACGTTAAAGCCATCGAAAAGGTTCTCAGCCGGGGAAGATGCTACCTAAGGCTTGACGGAGTTCTCTATAGGGTTAAAAAGATAGAGATTAGAGGGTTAAACGCCACCTTCGACTGCAAAAGCATGCATGACGGCGAAGACTACGAGGTGAAATTTAAGATTGAAAGGAAACTGCTTGAAGACCTTTTAAGCTTCAGCCTTAAAGACGAAAAAGACGCCATCTTCGTGATTTCAGAGGATGCCGGGGAAACCCTATGGTTTGAAACCTCCATGGCCGAACTCATAAAAGGCGTCGAAGAAAGGGAAATAAAAGAGAACTTAAAGAGAGAGCTAAGCAACTTCTTCAACCTAGAAGAAGCCTAACC
>CAZAJK010000099.1:0-2559 GCA_964485425.1 uncultured Candidatus Bathyarchaeia archaeon
GTATAGCCCTTAAAACCGAGCGGGTAATAATGCCTAAGGGGCGTTACCCCAAAACCTGGTGAAAGGTTATCCAAAGCGGTGGATGAGGTATTTATTCCATAGAATGGAGGCTAAATAGCCTGCTAAGTTGCCGTTTAACGTGCCAAGCACGATGATGGCTAGGTAGAGGGTTGGCGCCGCCGGCATTAACCCTAAAAGCACGGTAACATGCATGGAAATGAGCCCTATTAGGGCTGTGCTAAGGGTTAAGGCTGCAATGCATCTCCCCGGCTTAACGGTTTTACCTGCTGTTACCTTAAAAGCCGTCAGGGTGAGGTCGACTAGCACCCCATATGTTAAGGCGAAGAGGAGGGTGAAAGGTGTGAAAGTAGGCCGCCAAACAGTTGTCAGCAAGCCTCCAATTAAAGCTACATAGCTGGCTCCAAGCCTCCCTATGAGGAGGAAGCCCAGGGTTAACATTAACCCTTGAACTACAATAATCAGCTTGTCTAGGGGTGTTGGAAGGACCATCTTGGAAAGGAAAACCACAACCCCTAATAGCGTGGCGGTGGAAATCTTGAGGCTTCTAGGAGAAGGCAACGGTTAAACCAGCTTGCAATTTACCTTAAAAATTTTTGGGAGTCTCCTTTAAGGGCTGTAAATAAAGTGAGTGGTGGTTTAGGTCTCTATAGATTCTTCGGAGAAGATTTTCTCGTATTCCTCCCTGAGTTTTAAGGCTTCCTCGTGGGTTACCTTCCTAAACTTGATTAGGTCTTTGCCTGGGACTGCCTGGCCTATCTTCCACATAGAGCTTCTGATAATGGTGGCGTTGCAGACGAAGCCTCCGAGGCTAGGCCCGTCCGCCGTTAAAATTATAGGTTGATCTCCACAGACGTTAACAGTCCCCACCACCGCGTATCCGTTGTCGAGGATGTTTGATGGATGCATGCCTGCGATTCCGCCGTCTTTCCTAGCCCACTGCCACTTGTAGGATTGAAGCCTATAACCCATCCGGTTAGAGTTTCTATCCACCTTCCACTCGATGGAGAAGAAGGTTTTCATATCTTCCTCCGTGAAGAAGTCTGGTGCAGCCTGAGGCCCTGGAATAGCTGCAACCTCCCATACGTTTCCATACTCTGGAATCACGCTACGTTTAACCTTCCTCCCAACCAGTTCGTCTAAGGGCTTGAAGGGTTTCCCAACTTTAAGCTTGTCTCCCTCCTTTAGAGGTCTACCCTCAAACCCTCCCATCTTACCTCCAGCAAAGGTTGCCTTGCTTCCAAGATACTTGGGAACATCGATGCCTCCTGAAACTGCTAGGTAGGCTCTTAAACCAGGGCCCTTAACCATTCCAAGCGATAAAATGTCACCCGGCTTAACCTTCACAGCCTCCCACATGGGTATCGGCTGATCATTAAGCTTAGGCTCAACGTTGGCTCCCGTTACGGCTATAACGTATTCGCCGTGAAACCTCACCTTGAAGACTCCTAGCAGAACCTCTAAGCCTGCTTCCCCATCAGGGTTTCCAACCAGAATGTTTCCAAGCCTTAAGGCTAGGTCGTCCATGGGGCCAGCTGGAGGTATCCCAAGGTTGAGATAGCCAATGCGGCCTGGATAGTCCTGAACCGTAACTTCCAAACCCTTCAAAATAACCTCGATCATTCTGCCCACTCCCCCTTATGGCACAGGAGCCTTCCTAGCAGCCTCCTCACGTTTCCTCCTAAAGGCTTCAGCCTCCTCCTTAACCTCCTCTAGGAATTCGGTATACCTCGCCACGTTGAAGTATTCATAGTCGATAATACGGTAGCGATAGGTTCCATCATAGACCTTCTCAATGATTTCAAGCAGCTTCTCCTCGGGGACAGGCACAAACCTTATCCTGTCTCCAGGTTTCAGCAGGACTGGGTTATCCTTATAGGCTGGATTTCTCTGCTTCACGTCAAAGATTGGAATGGTCCTGCCGAAGAGCTGATAGCCTCCTGGGGATTCAATGGGATAAATGGCTACGCAGGGGCCTCCAATTCCAACGGCAAATTCAGGAGTCCTAGGCCTTGTAGGATTATACTTGGGAACTGAAATCATGCATCTGGGGTCAATGGGGAGGAGGAAGGGTAGACCAGGCCAGAAGCCTATGGTCACCGTCCACCAGTCCGTTAAGGTGATGAGGTCTATGAGTTCTTCAACGCTTATCCCATTGCATAGGGCAATATACTCTATGTTGTGGTTGTTAATGATGTTTGGAGCGTCAGACCTCACATATTTAGCATACCACTGAATGTATTCAGTGGTTTTGCTGTCGCGGAAGGTTATAGGTAGCTCGATGTGCCTTGAAGGTATGGCTGTGATTTCCTCTTGAACCATTTCGCTTTCAATCTGTTTAAGCTCGTCTACAAGCTTCTTTAAAGGCAAAACCTTAGGGTCGTAGTGGATGGTTAAGGCCGCCCTAAAGCCCGGTATGGTTTCAATTAACCCCTCCTTAATCCTCTTTTTAAGCTCCTGATCCACGGCCATGATTCTTAAGTTTAATAGGAGGTCAACCTTCTGGTAGGCTACATCGTAGTCCATAACGATCCATTCGTC
>CAZAJK010000100.1:0-2481 GCA_964485425.1 uncultured Candidatus Bathyarchaeia archaeon
TTGCTAGGGCTTCCACGTTGTGGGCTGCAAGCTCCTTTACGAGGTCCCACTGGCCTGTTCGGAGGGCTGGGGAGCCGCAGCACCACTCATCTAAACCTAGAACCGTGAAGTCTAATCCGATCTTTTTGAAGATTTCAACGGTGGCCTGGGCTATTTGCTTCTGCCTATAGGAGGCTGTGCAGCCTACGAAGTATACGTAGGTAGCTTTCTTGGGGAGATTTAGCTTTTCAGCCATCCAGCCAAGCCTGTCAACATGCTTCTCCATGTAGGGGTTATGCTCAGCTTTAAGGTGTTCTCCAAAGGCCTTCTGCCTGTCTAATGGGCCTAAACCCTGCTTTACGAGAAGAGCCCTAAGCTTTTCCACTATTTCAACTACTGGAACGTAGCCTGAAGTCGCCCTGCAGGTGGTTTCACAGTTAGCGCAGGTTGTGCAGTAGTATACGAGGTTCCTCATGGTTTCCGGGTCTCCAAGCCCATACCTCATGTGGTAGTAGAAGGCTTTCATTTTGCCCGGTGCTCCTTGGGTGAACCATCCCCTATACACCGGGCATGAGGGGATACAGAATTTGCAGCTGCTACACTGTTGAATGGCTTTTAGGGCTTCCTGAAGCTCCTCTTTTAAGACTTCCATGCTCATCCCATCTCCCCCTCAATGTTCCCGGGGTTAAGAATGTAGTTTGGGTCGAAGAGGTCCTTCAGCCTTCTAAGGATGGAGTAGTAGGTTTCCCCATACTTCTGCCTGATTAACGCCACCCTTGAAGCCATGTGGCCGAGCTCCCTGCAGCATCCTCCATATTTAATGGTTAAAGTTCTCTCAACTTTGAAAGCCTCTATAGCGGCCTGCTTCTTAAGGTCATTTGGCCATTCCCTAGGTATTATCCAGAGGGAATGTATAGAACAGGCGCCCATATGTCCGTAGAGATACGCTTTTAGGCCTTTTAGAACCGTTAAGCCTTCTCCCTCGGTTACAGTTCGCTTAAGCTCTAGGAAGGCGTCTGCTAGATGTTTGAGTTCGGGAACCACTTCAATGGCAACCCAACTAGCTTTATGCTCCCCGATAACGTGTAGGATGGCCTCTCTAGTGCCCCAGATTTTAGCGCAGAGAACCGGGTCTTCAATGGTTGAGCTTTCAATATAGCCTTCCACTTCTGAGAAGGCTTTACGGAGTTCATCGGCATTTCTAATGGCCTCTTCCTGGGTGTAGCCGGTTGCTATGGCTAGGGCTACTGAGCCTTTGGGTGGAGGTAGATCTTTAAGCTTACAGCCTATGGTGGCTGTTTCCTGGTCTAGGAATTCGCCGTAGAGGGGTAGGGGTGCTTTTCTCCAATACATGTTCATGAAGGCTTTAGCCACCTGCTCAGGCTTCTCGAAATAAGCTACCACGTAAACCTTCTTTGGGTCGGGGATAAGCTTCATCCTAATCTTGGTGATTACGCCGAACTGGCCTTCTCCTCCAACGAAAAGCCTTGTGAGGTCTATGCCTGAGGGAAGCCCTAAACTTCGCGTTCCTGTTTCAATAATTTCCCCTGTGGGTAGCACGACTTCGAGGCCTAAGATGTGGCTTATAGGCTTACCAACCCTAGCCTCAACCATGTGTCCAACGGTGTGGCTTGAGATTACGCCACCCATGCTGGCTATGAGTTTGCTTCCAGGGTTTAAGGGGAGCATGTAGCCCCTAGCCAGTAAGGCTGTTTCAACCTCTATGACGCGGGCTCCAGCCCCACACTCAAAATACATGTTCTCCTCGTCGATGTTGATGAAGTTTATTCTCCCCATGTGCATGACTATGCTTCCACGCCTCTTAGGCCTTGAAGCTCCGTTAAAGAGGGTTCCTGAACCATGGGTGTAGACTGGAATTTTATGCTTGTTGGCGTATCGTAGGATTTCTGACACTTCGTAGGCTGATCCCGGCTTAACCACGATTCTAGGAATGTTCCGGTCTTCAAGGTCGTAGGGCATGGGGTCGATGGCGTAGGCTATCCTATCGTATAGGTCTGTTGAAATGTTTTCCTTTCCAACTATAGCCTCCATGTCGGCGTAAAGTTTTTCATCTGAAACTAAACTCAAATTTCCCACCTCAAGCCTTTAAGGCTGGGAGGTTTAGCCTACTTCAGGGTTGCGAGAAGCTTGTTTAAGGCTTCCCTTTTAGCCTTTTCAACAGGCTCGTAGAGGCTATTCCCATGCGAATCCATGGTGACCCATAAAGGCCCGAGATCTTTAAGCTCATAGAGAACTAGCCTATCCGGCCCCCAATCTTCAAAATATACAGCCGAAATTCTCTCTACATCCTGCGTGTAGTAGGCGGCGCAGCCGCTTACCCCAGCCAGATAGACGCATCCCACCTCTTTCATGGCTTCATGAACCTCTCTGCTCATACCGCCCTTCCCTATTATGGCTCTAACTTTGAAGGTTCGGATGAAGTCGGGCATCTGCCTATTGGTTACGAAGGATGAGAAGAAGCCTAAATAGTAGAGTTTCCAC
>CAZAJK010000101.1:0-2473 GCA_964485425.1 uncultured Candidatus Bathyarchaeia archaeon
GTTCAAGCCATGCATGACCCCACTGAGGGGGGACTTGCCGGAGGACTTCACGAGCTTGCAGACGCCTCTAGGGTGGGTTTCAGGGTTTGGGAGGAAGCGATAACCATTGAGCCTGAAACCCTTGAGATCTGCAAGCTTCTAAGAGTTAACCCTTTAGCCTTAATCTCTTCGGGAGCCTTACTCATCGCTGCTGAAAGCCAGGCGGTTGAAGCCATCCTTTCAAAACTTAAAAGGAAAGGGATAAAGGCTGAAGTTATTGGTGAGATTTTACCGGAGGCTGAGAAACGCCTACTGGTAGATGGGAGGGGAAGGGAGAGGAAGCTTCTGAGGCCAGTGCAAGACGAGCTTTGGAAGGCTTTAAACAGGGCTTCGAAAATGGATGCCTGCGGGAAACCTTAATTTTAGCCTGCGAGGCTAGGCTAGTGGAGGTGTAACCATGAGTTGGGACGATTTTGAAGAATGGTTTAAGCGTCGAAGACGTTTCCCATTCTTCGGATTCAGAGAGTTCGATGAAATCTTCCGCGAAATGGAGCGAATGTTCGAGGAAGCCTTTAAAGGCTTCCCAGAGCTGCCTGAAAACTTGATACGCGAGAAACGCATGCCCGACGGCCGGATAGTCCGCGAATATGGGCCCATCGTTTACGGTTACTCCATTACCATTGGCCCGGATGGGAAGCCAACCATCCGGGAGTTTGGAAACGTCAAGCCTTCAGGTAGGCCTGGAACATTAGACGTCAGAACGGAGAGGGAACCCTTAGTAGACATCATGGAAGACGCTGACACAGTGAAGGTTATCGCCGAGGTTCCAGGTGTCGAGAAAAACGACATTCAACTCTACGCCACAGAGCGAACATTAACCATCAAGGTGGAAACGCCAAACAGGAAATACTACAAGGAAGTTGACCTTCCAGCCGAGGTAGACCCGAAGAGTGCGAAAAGCACCTATAAAAACGGTGTGCTCGAGGTTATTCTGAAAAAGACGGCTCCCAAGCCTAAAGGTGAACCCATAAAGGTGGAGTGAAAAAGGGGAGGCTTCGTTAACCTTTTTCGGCGAGGAAAACCCAAACCACGCCATCTTTATCTTTTGCAGCCTTAACCCTCACCCTTCTAGGCGGCTTCTCAATGCTTCTCCTCCAAACGTATTCGTTGAGCTTCCCGTCGATCTTAACCTCTTCAGACTTCATGTGCCTCTGGATGAAGCGGCGGATTTCCCTTATGGCTCTAGGGGTTCTAATGGGGAAGGGAACCCTGTAAACTTTACCTAGCGGAATGGTGTAAACCCTTTCCTCAACAGCCTCAATAACTTTTTCTTCGGCTTTCTCTTCAACCTCCCCCTTGGAGGGTTCTTCAGCCAAGCTTTAGCCCTCCCAAGCCTTAAAGATTCTTAATCTTGGTTCTCCTCCAGTGGCGTCTAGCCGGGCTTGTCCTAACTCTCCGGTTGGTTCTGGCAACTACCCAGGCTGGAGGAGGCTGGGAAGCCTTAAGCTCCTTAGCCAGCCTAAGCTTCTTTGGGAGAGGTTTAACCCTAGCCAAGCTAAATCCTCCGAATGGTTATATCCCTACGCTTTGAGGCTAAACTTTCAAGGATACGCTTAAGCTGTTCATCCGTTAATGGGATGGGAAGCCTCCCAGCCTGAGCCAGCTGGATAAGCTGGTTTTCAAGCTGTTCGGCGAATTCAGGCCTAACCATCTTAATGTTGGCTAGGCGCTGCCTGGCTTCAGGGGTTAAGACCACCCGGAGGGCAGCCTGCTTTTCAGCCTCCATCTTAGCCTTAAGCCTCTCCTCCTCAGCTATCCGCTGAAGCTCTAGGAGGCGTTGACGCTTAATCCGCTCTAACTCCTCATCTTCTGGGGGGTAGGTCAAGAAGCTTTCACCCCTGAAGCTTTAGCTTCCTCCCTTTTAATTTCCGCCGCAATACTATCTAGGAGGCTTTTACCCTTATCTGTTATCATCCTCCCCCTACCCTTAACCGTCTTCACCAAGCCAGCCTTCTCCAGCTGCTGCAAAGCCTTCCGAAGAATGCTCCCACTGCCAGGCCTAGCATGCTCAGGCCTCATACCCTTTGAACATCTACCCCCATACTCTCGGCGGAGGCGTGAAACCCCCTTAGGCAGGTGAAGGCTATGTGGGGCTCCCTACGCCTCCTAAGCCTAACCCTCCCCGAGAAGCCTGGAACCATGAGGCCTTTACACTTCCGGCAAATAAAAAGCCTCCAAAACTTGGGGATACGAACCTTATAGCGCATGGAAAGCCTCCTAGCCAAAGCAACGTAACGGTTGGCTAGTTCAGGATGCTCCCTATAAACGCTTAAGGCTTGATTTAGGAGGATTTCAATTCTCTCCCTGGCAATGCGTTTAACCTCCTCCCTCCCACGCTTCAAAGGCAAATCTTTAACCCACCCTCACACCCAATAAGGCTATAACCCCCAGATGGGCTATGAAAGCTTCGACCGACCAGATGAAAATTGCCTCC
>CAZAJK010000102.1:0-749 GCA_964485425.1 uncultured Candidatus Bathyarchaeia archaeon
ATATAGCCTCCATCGCAGACTGGTTCATGGAGACTGTGGAAAAGAAAGCCGAACTGATAAACTATAGCTTAAGGCCAAAATACTGTTTGGGGCTTGTGCATAATGGAGACCATGAGCTCTATGAGGGTGAACTGCGAGCCGTAGACTCAAATGGAAACGTCGTCTACCAGTTTAAGGCTGAAGAATACTTGGAGTATCTGGCTGAGCGAGTTTCACCTCACAGCCATGTTAAGCAGCCATACCTGCGTAAGATAGGCTTCCCAACGGGCATCTATAGGGTTGGCCCCCTGCCCAGACTAGCCGTAGCTGACAGTTTTCCAGGCGACCTTTCAGCTCAGCTTGCTGAAAGATACTATAAGACGTTTGGAAAGGTTCCAGGTAACATGATGGCTTATAATGCGGCGAGGTTTGTTGAGGATGTTTGGTCGGTTGAAGCTTCAAAGGCAATACTTGAAAGCGAAAGCTTCTACAAAGGCTCTATAAGGGCTGAGGTTAAGGAGAAGGCTGGAGAAGGTGTAGGAGTGGTTGAAGCGCCGCGGGGAGTCCTAATCCACCACTACCAGACGGATGAGAACGGGATAATACGCAGAGCAAACGTTATAACGCCCACAGCGATGAATGCTCCATCCATCGAGGACGACCTTAAAGCAATAGCTGAAAACAGTCTCGAAGCCATTTTAAGTGCTGAAAGAAGCGACGTATTCTGGCGGATGGAGATTCTCACAAGAAGTTATGACCCATGTATATCC
>CAZAJK010000102.1:759-1654 GCA_964485425.1 uncultured Candidatus Bathyarchaeia archaeon
CTACAAATTCTAGGCCCAAATCTTTAACTTTCTCGGAGAGGACCTTTTCAAGCTCTGGTTCCACCCTATTCCCAACCACCACTATACGTTTAAAGTCTATGTGGACCTCGCTTGCTAGCTCCTTTATCCGTTTGGCTGTGAGGTGGCTTAGCCTACTTCCGTCAACCACGATAACCATTACGTCTACGTCTCGGTCGGTTCTTCTGCTTAAATGTTCAAGTCCAGCCTCCATATCCATAAGTGTAACCTCATAGTTTTTTGAAAGCCTATCAATAATGTCGGTTAGAAGGTCGTTCACTAGACAGTAGCATCCCTCACCTTCGGTTCTACCCATAACTAGGAGGTCAAACTGTGGGAGCTCCATTAAAACCTCAAAAATTTTGGCTTCCAGATAATCCCTTTTAGAGATTGAGGCTGGGAGCTTTCCGGCTGAAGCCTGCTTCTTAAGCTCATTAGCCACCTTTCCAACGGTTCCTTCAACTGGTATGCCTAAGACTTCGGCTAGGTTAGCATCTGGATCAGCGTCTATCACTAGGATTGACTCCTTACCAGCGTCAAGCAGAGCCTTAAGTAAAAGCGCAGCCACAGTAGTCTTACCTACGCCGCCCTTCCCAGAGACAGCTAAAACCACCCCATCCATCTCCATCCTAAGCCTCAAAAATGGAGTGGTCTCCTGACTTTTAACCATTAAAATCAGAGACACTTAAAAGAGGAGAAACAAAAAAGGGCCTTACCTATAGGTCCATCCTGGTGTGTGGTCTTTTCCTTCCCACTTCTCCTTTAGGAAGCTTGCTATAGCTGAGGAGTCTTTTGGTCCAACTAGTACATCCCACTTGGTTAGGTCTTCGATTTCACCCTTGAGGCGGGCAGCCATCCCAGGAAGAATCAAAGTCCT
>CAZAJK010000102.1:1664-2466 GCA_964485425.1 uncultured Candidatus Bathyarchaeia archaeon
CAGCAACCTTATCTGCGGTAAACTTTCGACCTGCAACAGCCGATTCAACGCTTAGCCCTTCAGTATCAACCACCAACACGTAGCAGTCAAGCTTCTCGAAGTCGCTCATAACCGTGTAGTAGGTTAGGGCGAAGTTCGTCGTAACTAGTACTGGCGAATCCTCATTCGGTTTTCCAACTACTCGGAGGCCCGGCTCAACGCTTACAGGCTTAACCGGGTCATTATATAGGTTGTTTCTTAGCACAAGCAGTGGGAGAACAGACCACTTATTCGGGCTTCTAACCATTAGTAGGTCTATGTATTTGGCTATCATCATGGAGGCTAGGCATGCCTCCTTCCAGTAGAGTACTTCAGGCTTCTCCCCGTTTCCTTCATCCCAAACCCTTATAGGTGTCCCAATTAGCGGCAGGCCTGAAAGCTCATCCTCATCGCGGATGGCTGAAATCCTAAGCATGGTTAGGTTGTTAATTGTTTCAGATAATCCCTCACCGAAGCTGCATCCAACGTCTAGGGCTAAATCTTCGATACCCCAGAGCTTAAGGGTCTTCACCATGGATCTCAGGAGGCGGATATTGTTTGGCGAGTAAATGGTGAGTGGGCAGCCGTACTTTGAGGCTAGTTCGCCCATAGCCTGCCAGTTCTCAGCAGTTGCAGCATAGAGGAGAGGCCTCCTATCCTTAACCAGCGCTAGGCACGCTCGAGAACCGCAGGGTTAAGCGCCCACAGGATTAGAGGCATGTTGGTGGCTTCAGCCACGGTCTTAACGGCTTTCTCAAATTTTTCTGGGTCTTCGCTTGTAGAT
>CAZAJK010000103.1:0-2415 GCA_964485425.1 uncultured Candidatus Bathyarchaeia archaeon
CTAATCCTGCTAACCGTTAAGGCTTACCAGGCTGCTGAAACCGCCCGGCAGCTCACCCCCTTAATCTCTAAGGCTAAAACTCCAATCCTATGTCTCCAAAACGGTTTAAGAGTTGAAACCGAGGTTAGAAGAGCCTTAAAAGGCTTAGCCCCGGTGGTGCGAGGTGTAAGCTTCCTGGGAGCCTTAAGGGAGGCTTCAAATAGGGTGCGCTGCACTGGTTTCGGAGCCACCCTGGTAGCCGATAGGCCTCTCCCAGCCCTAAGGGATTTCATAGACACCCTTAAGGCCTTAGGGTTGGAGGCTGAGCTTAAAACCAACATTGAGGGGGTTGTCTGGGAGAAGACTCTGGTTAACGCTGGGATAAATCCTCTTGGAGCCTTAACAGGCTTGAAGAACGGTCAGCTTCTCGAAGTTGAACCCCTACGGGAGCTCATGGCTGAAACCATTAGGGAGGGGTTGAGGGTTGCCCTAGCCCATGGGGTTAAGCTTCCATCAGACCCGGTAGAGTTGGCTTTCAAAGTGGCAAAAGCTACCGCTGAAAACTATAATTCAATGCTTCAAGACTTAAGGTCTGGGAAAAGAACCGAAATAGACTATATTAATGGTGCCATCGTTAGGTTTGGGGAGGAAGCATGGATTTCAACTCCTCTAAACCGAACCTTAACAAGGCTTGTGAAGGGCTTGGAGGCTAAGCGTGTTGGAGGGCTTTAAACATCCCTCAAGGGATATATTGCCCTCAGAAGGTGGGAGGCTTAAAGGCAGAAAGATTGCTCTGGCCCTAACGGGAAGCATAGCCATTTACCAGGCTCCGGAGCTGGCTAGGAGGCTTATGAGGCTTGGAGCTGAGGTTTACCCTGTTATGACGCCTAGGGCAGCTGCCATGCTGAGCCCTGAACTCATGGAGTGGGCTACGGGAAACCAGCCAATAACCCAGCTTACAGGCAAAGTGGAAAACATTGCCGCCGTGGAGGGCGGGTTAAACCTGGTTTTAATAGCTCCAGCCACCGCAAACACCATAGCCAAACTAGCCCACGGAATAAACGATAATGCTGTTACAGGCTTCGCCCATGCAGCCATAGCCGCAGGAATCCCCGTAATCATAGCCCCAGCTATGCACCGCCAGCTGCTGGCGAATCCGGCCACCCAAGAAAGCCTAGAAAAACTGCGGAAAATGGGTGTTGAAATAGTAGGACCCAAATTTGAGGAGGGGAAGGCTAAGCTTGCATCCTTAGATACGATTGTGGAGGCTGTGATTAGAAGGTTAACCGAGCAAACCATGGCAAAGCTCAAAGTCCTAGTGACGGCGGGGCCCACCCGGGAGCCCCTAGACCCCATCCGCATAATAACTAACCGAAGCTCGGGGAGAATGGGGGTATGCTTAGCTAGAGAGGCTTGGAGGAGAGGGGCGGAGGTCACCCTCATCTACGGGCCTGGAAGCGTGGAACCCCCGGAGGGCATTGAAACCGTTAGGGTTGAGACTTCCAAGGAAATGTTTGAAGAAGCTTTGAAGAGGCTGAAAACCGGGGAATACCATCTTTTAATTGCTGCGGCAGCCATGGCTGACTATGCGCCTGAGAAGCCTTCGCCCCTGAAGATTTCCACCAGCCAGTTTAGGGAGCTTGAAGTTAAGCTTAAGGCGACACCCAAGCTTGTGGATGAGGCGAAGAAAGTCAGCCCAAACATCTTCCTTGTCTCTTTTAAGGCTGAGTATGGGGTTTCAGTGGAGGAGCTCAAGGAAAGAGCTTTAGAGAAACTTAAAGCTTCTAATGCCGACTTGGTGGTCGCCAACGATGTCTCCAAGCCTGAAACAGGCTTCGGAAAGGAGCACATCGAGGTGATTGTGGTGGACAGGTTGGGGAGGACCATTCAGCTTCCTAAAATGTCTAAAGCTCAAGCCGCAGAGAAAATATTGGACCTAATCTTGGAGAGGATTAGGAAAGGTTAAGCTTAGGCAGCTTTTTTAAGTCTTCAGCCAGCTTTCCCTCCACTTCTCCCAGGATGTTTTCAGGCCTCTCAGCAAACTGGTAACCCAGCCGGGCTAGGCTGTCGAAGGCTGCCCTAAGGGTTAGGGAAACCTCCCTAAACGAGACAGTTCCCATGCTTCCAATCCTAAAGCTTTTACCCTTCAACTTGCCTGCTCCACCGCCAATAACCACGCGATGGTTTTCTCTGGCAATCCTCCGCATTTCATCCCCATCGATTCCAGGAGGATTCCAAACCGCTATGACCGTGCTTGAACGCGCTTCACCCTTTGAAATGGTTTGAAGGCCAGCCCTGTCAAAGGCCTCATAGAAAGCCTTAGCGCATGCCCTATGACGGCGTATCCTATTCTCTAAACCTTCCTCCATAAGGAGGTTTAAAGCCTCATCCAACGCGTAGAATAGGGGAATTGCAGGGGTGAAGGGTGTTTCACCC
>CAZAJK010000104.1:0-2403 GCA_964485425.1 uncultured Candidatus Bathyarchaeia archaeon
GGTTATGAATTCTAGGATGTCTGGGTGGTGGACGTCTAAAATCCCCATATTAGCACCACGACGCCTACCACCCTGCTTAATCACGTCGGTGGACACGTCGAAGATGCGCATGAAGGATACTGGTCCGGAAGCTATGCCTCCAGTGGTTTTTACCACGTCCCCCTTAGGTCTAAGCCTGGAAAAGCTGAAACCAGTTCCGCCGCCAGTCTTATGGATTATCGCCATATATTTTACAGCGTTAAAGATTCCTTCGATGGAGTCCTCAACCGGCAGAACAAAACAAGCAGACAGCTGACCCATCTCAGTCCCAGCATTCATCAAGGTGGGGGAATTGGGGAGGAAGGTGAGCGAGGTCATGAGGTGTAAGAATTTGTCCTCAACCTCGTAGGGGTCCTTCCCATAAAGCTTTTCAGCTTGAGCTATGGCTTTAGCCACTCTTCTAAACATTTGGCCGGGGGTTTCCACGATGTTCCCATGTTCATCCTTGATTAAATACCGCCGTTTAAGCACGCTTAAGGCATTAACGCTAAGTTTCAGGTCGTCCTTAACCCCGATAAGCTGCTTCTTAATATCTCTAATCTCGGCTCTCCTCTGCCTGTAAACTATGTAGGCTCTTGCAACCTCAGTGAAGCCTTCCCTCATTAGGGCTTCTTCCACAAGGTCTTGCACCTCCTCAACCGTTGGAATTCTCTCCTCTCCAAACCTCCTCTCCACTTCGGCTACCACAAGCCTGGTAATTTTCTCAGCGTCTTGGAGGCTTCCAACCCCAACAGCCTCCATGGCCTTCAAAACAGCTCGAGTAATCTTTTCAGGATTCCAGTTTTCTAAGCGTCCATCCCTCTTCATGATGAACTTAATGGTGGGCATGGCTTCACCATCCAACAGCCTTAAAACAGCCGCGAAAGAAAAACTTTAACTAAAGAGCTTTCTTAGGTAAAAGTTTAGGTTAGTCAAGGAAAGTTAGGGCCTAGGCTGGAAACTCGTGGCCGCAGAAGGGGCACCTCACGTAGCCGCAGCTCCCCGTAGCTGCGTATTGGCAGCCTGAGCAGCCGAAGGTTCGAGAATAGGTGATGTCAAACTGTTTGCCGCAGCTTGGACAGCGGTATATTCGCTTCAAGCTGGCTCAATTTAGAATGGCTTCCACCAGCATATATAGATTTAGCTTATAGATGGAAGCTTGAGTTTAAGCCTTTTCACTACTGCTCGGCCGCCAAGCCAGGCGAAGAAGTATAGGAGGCGGTAACCTATCCAGTATAGGGCTTTAAGCCAGAAGGCGTCGGGCTTAAAGTATAGGGTTCGAAGCAGGTTAGCCCATCTAACCGAGTGATCTATGCATTTAAGCAGGATTTTCCAGTGGCTTTCACCCATCTGGGAGACGTCGAAGCGTGGAGCCTTCTCAAGGGTGGTTTCCATCATGGGCATGAAGAACTGGGGGATGATGAAGGATGGGACGTCGCGCAGCTTATCCATCAATTCAAGGGTTGCTTGAAGGTCGTCTTCCACCTCTCCTGGGAGGCCTATAATGAGGGTTGCAGCTGGAACCCAGCCGTAGTCCTTCGAGAGGCCGAAGGCTTGAACCACAATTTCAGGCCACTGTTCAGGTTTGAAGGGTAAGGCTTTTCCAGCCATAAGCTTCTTAAGAAGCCTTACGCTGCCTGTTTCAATACCCGTCTGGTAGCCGAAGAGAGGTGCATACTTGCTTTTCCCCACGTTAAGTAGCTCCGAAATGTCGCGGACAAGGTCTGGAGCTGCGACGATGGATGAGAGGGCTGCATGGCTTATCCCCAGCTGCGGCCTATGCATGTTAGCCAGCGCCGTATGGAAAAGCTTTAAAACCTTGTCGCGGTCGGGTCTAAACCTGTTCTTCGGGCCTGAACCATAATTTAAAACGTCTTCAGCGTGCAGGCATATCGACCTGTTTCCACCCTGAACATTCACCCTAACCTCTTGAGCTATGATTTCAAGGGGTATGTCGCGTTTACCTCTAAGCGTTGGAGTGCAAAACTGGCAGTTCCTCCCGCAGCCCCTAGAAACCTCCACTAGCCCCCCAACCGAAGCCCTCCGAATAGGCTTAATTAGGTCGATTGAAGCATCCTCAGCGAAAACCACTTCAGGAAGATTCTCCCCACCAACAGCCTTATGGAAAAGTTCAGCCGCAACCCTTTCCCCCTCCCCAACCACTATGGTGTCGATGGGGAATCTCTCCCTCCAATCCTTAACCTGGAGAATCTGCCATACCCCGGGTCCCCCAACAATAACCCTGATGTCTTTACGTCTTAAAGCAGGGTTAGCCATAAGCCTCTCAAACTCGGCTTGGGTGGCAGTCTTACCGTCGAAGATTGAAGCGAAGGTTAGGCTTGTAGGCCCGAAACCCAGGGGATCCATAACCGTTATGCCTATGGC
>CAZAJK010000105.1:0-1409 GCA_964485425.1 uncultured Candidatus Bathyarchaeia archaeon
AAGGAAAACTTCTATAAAGCCTTAGACAGTTTAATCTCTGCCAAGATAAAAGAGCTTGAAAAAACCAAGGAAACACTCGCAAAACCTAGGAAAGAAAAAGTTGAAGTAGAGTAGGCTCCTAAATTTCTTTCCAGCTTTAAAGGTAAACCTTTTTTCGAATTTTTAGGAAATCTTTTGCTTTCTAGGGTAAGAGGAGGAAGGCGAGGAGTAGAGCAATTACTCCTCCGAGATAGATGCCGTCGAAGGTGCCAGCTCCGCCTATGCTTATTATGGACATTGCTGGGTCTCTTAAGCATTGAGGTAAATTGGCTATGTCGGCACCTAACAGTGTACCATACACGGCTCCTGCGTAGGCTATTGCTGGTGCTTGTTGAGGTATGCTAAGCCATAGGGATAAAGCTAGGGCTGTAAGTGCTGAAGAGGCTGGTGGCACTAAGGCTGGACATGCAACGCCTAGGCCCGGAACCACGCGGGCAAAAGCTTTAGAGGTCAGCGTGGTCACCACGGTCGATGCAACCAAGCAAATGAGGGCTTCACGGGGCCACGGGCTCAGCGCCGCCAGTAACACTACTATCGAGGCTATAGCCAATGGTACTGCTGCCCCTCCTAAATTAACGGCAACCAATACCTCTCTCCCCAATGTCTTAAGCCTATACACTGGGAAGGGGTAGCCGAATACATAGACGAAGTCCACTTCCGGGACTACGACCAAGCCTGAACGAGGCACCCGCTTAACAACGACATTCACGAAGCTAAGCGCTAGTGACGCCGCAAACATCGAGGAGGTGAGCAGGAGGCTTTGCTCAAGGCTAAGGCCAAGGGGTTCAAAGGCTAATGTCATTAGTCCAGGTATCCAAATCCATGCAAAAGGGAACAATAAAGCAAGAAAGGTGAAGAAAAGCAACATTAAGGGATGGGAAGGCAAACTCAGTATAACCCGACTGGACAAACTAAATCACCAACGGCAAACCGTTAACATAAGCCAGCTAAGCTACTCCCCCTACCATTGCTCTCAGTCCTTCTCGCCTAGAAAAATGTTAAGAGCCTAACGGTTTTGAAGAAGCCTTTCAACTTCATCGGCGATTTTAGGGAGTATTTCGCCGGTTTTCCCGAAGATGGATAGGTCTGCAACCTTCCCTGTAAGAGGTGTAGGCTCCATATTGACCTCAACGATATACGCCTTCCTCCCCTCACCTCCCCTCGCCAGTAGGCTGAAAATCCCCCTCCCATACTTAGCTATGTAGGGAAGCTCAGCTGCAGGGTAAACAACCGCTGAAGTTCCAGCCACCAACATTAAATCGCATTTTAAGGCCTCGCTTTCAGCTCTGCTCCAAGCATCAGCGGGTAAGGGTTCTTCAAAGAAAACCACGTTAGGCTTAAGCACGCCGCCGCAGCTACATTTGGGTGGA
>CAZAJK010000105.1:1419-2399 GCA_964485425.1 uncultured Candidatus Bathyarchaeia archaeon
CTTTCAACCTCTTCCATGGGGTAAGATTTGCCGCAACTCATACACTTCGCGCTTCTCAGGCTTCCATGGAGCTCCACCACTTCTCGGCTTCCAGCCTTCTGATGGAGGCCGTCCACGTTCTGCGTTATCACGCATTTCAATTTTCCAAGCTTTTCAAGCCTAGCTAAAGCATAATGGGAGGGGTTCGGTTTAATATCTCCGAGGTTTGCGAAAGATTCCATATGTACTTGCCAATATCTGGCGGGGTTTCGCAGAAAGTTGCTGATGGTAAACTCTTCTGGATCGTATCGGCGCCAGAGCCCTCTAGGCCCCCTGAAATCTGTGATTCCGCTTTCTGTTGAAACGCCAGCGCCAGTCAACGCTATGGGCCGGTTGGAGGCTGCAATCCTCCTAGCGGCTTCCAATATTTGCTCCTCAACTTCCAATAAGCCCACCAAAAGGCTTAGGGTTTAGGAACGTTTAAGCCTTTTAGGCTTTCGACAAGTTTAAAGTCTCTAATCTATCATATCCTTATGCCTAAAGGGGCCGACATCATGGTTTTAGAGCAGGTTGAAATCGTCGAAAGAAACGGGTTAAAGGTGGTTGTGAAACGTTTCTCCGACATTCAGGGACTTAAATGGATAGGCCTGATACCCTTCAAATCCTTTTATCCCTTCACCTTTTCGGCTGCTGGGAGGCTTGAAAGAGAATGCAACTTTTTAACTCAGCCCCACAGCCAAATTAAAACGCCAAAGATTTACCGGGTAGACTGGGAAAGAAAGATTTTGGAGAGAGAATACGTTGAAGGTGTGAAACTTTCCGATATAGATGTTTTAGAAGCAGCTGAAAAGCTTGCTAAAATTTTGGCAAGCCTCCACCGAGAGGGGTGGTGTCTCGGAGACCCTAAACCGTCCAACTTCATCATAGGTAATGGCCAAATCTACATTATTGATTGTGAGCAGGCTGTGAAGACGCAGAATGAGACTTACAGGATTTGGGAT
>CAZAJK010000106.1:0-2378 GCA_964485425.1 uncultured Candidatus Bathyarchaeia archaeon
ACCATGCAGTGTTCCCCCTGATTTCCCGGGCTAGAGTTTGGGCTAGTTCAGGGTTGGCGAAAGGCTCGACGAAAACCGTTTTTAAACCTAATTTCCTTGCCTCCTCAATTATGTAGGCAAGCCTAGCTGGGGAGGCTTCCTCCCCCAAGGCTAACTGTTTAAGCCCATAGGTTTCAGCGAAGTAGCCCCAGGCTGGATGTAAAACTAGGATCGGCTTACCTTTAAAGGCTGAAAGCCTAGATGAAATTTCCAGGTCTAAGGCTTGAAGCTCAGCCAAATAGGCTTCCATACGTTCTCGATAGGCTTCAGCATGGTCTGGGTCTAGCTCAGCTAGGATTTCCGCGATTCTTTTAACGGCAGCCATGGCGGCTTTCGGCGTTAGCCAGACGTGGGGGTCTGGTTTGCTTCCAAGCTTTCTCGGCTTGACTAGGCTTGAAACCCTTAAGATTTTAGCTTCAGGGTTAAGCTGAGCGATTCTTTCAGCCCATGGCTCGAAGCCCAAACCTATTAGCACGATGAGCTTCGCTCTGCTGGCTTGAGCTATAAGTGATGGTGGGGGCTCGTAGAGGTGGGGGTCAGCTCCCTCCGGAATTAAAATTAACACTTGAACCCTTTTCCCTCCAACTTTTTCCACCCATTCGGCTAGGGGTGGAATGCTTACGGCTGCAATTAGCTTGTTTGACTGGTTAACAGGTTTAACTTCAGGAATGAAGGTGAGGGCTGAGGCGGCTAGAATTAGGCTGAAAATTATGGCTAAGGTTTTCTCTGTCAAGTTTTTGCTTCCTAGATGGGTATGCCGCCACAATTATTAAACATTAGCCCGATTTTTAATAATCCTATTTAAACGGTTAACCCCTATCTTATTAACGTGGGGCTAGGCGGAAAATGGTGGTTGTAAGCATATCGGTGGATGAAGACCTGCTTAGAGAGGTTGACGAATTCTGCAAGAAGCTTGGACTCGGATGCCGCTCTGAAGCTTTTAGAGCTGGAGTTCGCATGCTGCTTTCAGACGCTAGGGAGCAGATGCTTCCAGAGAGGGTTGACGCCATACTCATGGTGGTTCACGACCAAAAGCATGAAGCTGAGGTTTCCCAGGTTAAGCACGCCTTCGACGACATCGTAACCACGCAGATTCACAGCCACCTCAGAAATAACCGGTGCCTAGACCTATTCATCTTGAGCGGTGAGGGCAGGCGAATCTCAGAAATGGTGAGAATTTTTAGGTCTAATAGGAAGATTGACCATGTTAGGCTGGTGGTCCCTTGAAGCTGGTTAACATTAAATTTTTTGAGGGCGGCCAAGCCCATGAAGCCTTCATAAGGAACGCCCTAAAAGTTAGAATGGAGATTTTAAAACATGTTGGGAGGGAGGAGGCTAGGAGGGCGGCTGAAGTTTTAGGCGGCGAATTCCTGGAGCCTCCACCCCTAGACGACCCTGCCATTGAGTGGGCTGTGGCCTTTGAGCCCTTCAAAAACTTTAAAATTTGCTATTTGATGAGGAGGCATGAGCCTGAGTTCGCCGACGAGGTTCAAGTGCTCTACGACGTGGAAGGTTTACCTTTTAAGCTTCCCGCAGAGGATGTGGCGGATTTCACCGTGCTCTACACTAACGCTTTCATCTACGCGGTTAAGAATGTGGTGGGCCGTAGAGACCTGCCAAGTGTTGGAAGCTATCTTTAGCCGAACCAGGCGTCTAAGGTTCGCTTCGCCTTTAACTCCTCCATTCCAGCTTTAAACTTCTCAAGCGCGTTTCTAACACGGTCTTCGGAGAAGTCCCGCTCTCCACATAGGAAGGAAACCACTCCCTCCACGTCTGGGGGTTTCCACTCAATTGTGAAGTCGTCGGTCACGTTGGGGTTGAGGAAGATCTCCTTAATCTGCCTCCAGTTTTCTGGGAGGCTTTCACCCCTGGCCTTCAGCACGGTTTCAACGGCTTCTAGGCGGCCGTAGTCTTTTAGAAGCTTATGGGCGGTTTTAGGCCCAATACCTTTAACCCCATCCGGGTTATAGTCGGTCCCGACTAGAATGCCTATCTCGACTAGCTGCTCCCTTGTTATTCCCAGCTCCCTTAAAACCTCTTCAAGCTCCACTATTTCAGGGTTAACCTCCACATAAACATTCTTTCTTGGAAGCTTCCTTCTCCCAGTTATGGTTAGGTTTCTGACAAGTCTTGGAGCTCCGAAGAGGAGGGAGTCATAGTCTTGGCTGGCTGAAGCCCAAACGCTCCCCTTGGAGGCTAGGTAGGCTGCTTGAGCTTCCCCTTCTGAGGGAGCCTGAACCCATGGAATTCCGAGGAGGTCTAAAAGCCTCTTAGCATCCTCCACCATGTAGTCTTGGAGGCGGCTAGTTGCCTGAGCATAGGTTTTAGCCTCCTCCAGG
>CAZAJK010000107.1:0-2339 GCA_964485425.1 uncultured Candidatus Bathyarchaeia archaeon
TCACCCCATCAAGAGCCTTCTCAGTCGTATACTCGCCGATTTTTGCCATGTAGCCGGCGTCTGTTAGGGCTAGAATGTTGGATGCACCCTTCTCGAAGCCCAGTTCACTCATGGCTCTACTGGCCGCTCTAAAGCCGACTAGGTGAAGAACTGACAGGTTATCTTCGCCGACAAACTCTATAAGGGGTTTAAGCTCCGGATATTCGTCTGCGAGTCCTTGGGCTGCAGTAGCACTCATAATAGGGAGCACCGATACGAGCAACACCATAAGGACAACCATAGACGCCGCTTTTGAACATGTTAAGCCTTGCAATTCTCCTCACCCCTTCAATCTTCTAGTTGGAGGTTTTCATTATAAAAGTATTACTATTTCACTAAAAAGTAATAGTTTCATAGTGTCGTGAAGTAACTATCAAAAGAGGGATAGACTTGACTGTTAGTGTTAGGGAATTGAAGCACCTAGCGCCTAGGCCTCAAACGCTTAAGTGTAGGTGTTTTATTGACGATAGTGGTTTTCGGCGCACGATCACCGTGATTCTGAGCCCGATACGTTTGAGGATTAGAAGAGATGGTATAGACATCAGCTGGGGGTGTAGCTGTGGCGAGAAGTGTAGAAATCAAAATTGCAGGTATTCAAATAAAGGTGAATCCCTTCAACACCTACTTGCTAAAGAAGTGTGGAATCCTAGCGAGAGATGAGATGGTGAGAAAGTGGAAGACATTTTCCACCTAACAGGATGCATGTGTTTATGAAACCTTAGTCCTAAGCGAGAAATAAGGGGAATGGAAGTTTAAGGCTGTATGCGGGGGATACCGCCGGCCACAGCGGTTCAAGCCCATCCGACGGCACCGCCTAAATTGCCTATTGCTTTAGGATAGAAATCGCAGGGTGGTTAGCCCGTAGACTTTGGCTGCTGTTAGGAGTTCTTTTATGGCGATGTGCTCGTTTGGGCTGTGCACGATTTCGGGGTTTCCGGGCCCGTAGGTTATGGCTGGCATGTGTTCGGCGAAGAATCTCATGTCGGTGAAGCCTGGGAAACCTGAGAAAACGGGGTTTACGCCTAGGATGGTTTTGACGGCTGAGGAGGCTGCAAGGCATATTTCGCTGGTTTCCGGCGTGCTAACAGGCTTAGCTGAGAAGACCTGTTTAACCTCGATTTTAAGCTGGGGGTCTTTCTCCTCAGCCTCCTTTAAGGCTTGAAGAAGCTCCCTTTCAGCCTCTTCAAGGGTTTCCTCGGGAATTAGCCTTCTGTCGATGGTGAAGGTGCAACGGTCAGGGAGCATGTTAACCCTTAACCCTCCAGATATGAGGCCTCCAACATTTATGGCTGCGGTTTCACAGCTTCTCGACATGGCAAACCTTGTCTTCCTTTTCTCCAGTTGACGTTTAAGTTTGGAAAGCTCGAGGATGAGGCTGGCAGCCTTCTCCACAGCGTTTACTCCAAGCCTATACATAGTGGTGTGGGCTGCTTTCCCGTGGACGGTTACCTCAAGCCATAAGGCACCGAAGTTTGCCAGGCTAATTCTGCCTACTCCTGAAGGTTCACCTATGATGGCTGCATCTCCCTTTGGCAAATGTTTTTCGACTAGGAAGCCTGCTCCGGCAAGTCCCCCGCTTTCCTCGTCTGGAACCACGGAGAAAATCACCCTGCCTGAGGGCAAGCCAACCTTGGACAACGCCTTTAAGGCTGTAAGCATAGAGGCGAGGCCACCCTTCATGTCGACAGCTCCTCTACCGAAAATTTTCCCTCCCTCAACCTTAGGCTGGAAAGGGTTAGAGGTCCATCCTTCCCCAGCGGGGACAACATCGTAGTGGCCGTTTAAGTGGAGGGTTTTACCCGGGGTTTCAGCCTCAAGAATTCCCACTATGGAGGGCCGGGGAGGCTTCAACTTTAAACTTTCCAGGAGGCTTTGGGGAGGCTCGAAAACAGAAACTTTTAAGCCTGCTTCCTCCATAAGGGAGGCAAGCAAGTCGACAATCTCCTTATAGTTTTCTCCCGGAGGGTTCACTGAGGGTATGCGGATGAGCTCCAAAAGATTTCCAACGAGTTCACCGCTTAATTCTTCAATTTCCCTTAGAAACCTCTCCTCCCTTCCAGCTTCCAAGACCGGACACCATGGTTTCCCTAAGGGGTTTTCTGGACTTAAAGAGTGGCCAAACCCCTAGGAGGCTAAAACTTTCAGGGCTTCACACCTTCCTCTAACTCCTTTTTTAACTGGTTTATGAAGCTGCGTGTAAAGGCTATTTTTTCTGCTGCTATTTTTTTGGCTGTCTGGGTTTGAAGCCCTTTTTCAGCGTTTTCCAGCTGTTTTTCAATGATGGAGGGGTACTCTTCTGG
>CAZAJK010000108.1:0-2192 GCA_964485425.1 uncultured Candidatus Bathyarchaeia archaeon
TCCTAATCCTCGGAATATTCATGAAGGGCGGCCGCGGCTGGTGCATCTTCCTCTGCCCAGCCGGCGCACTCATGAACCTCGCCCACTACCTTGGAATACACCTGCCTTTCACCAAGAGGCTTAAGGTGGATGTGGAGAAATGCACGGGATGCGGCCGCTGCGTCAGAATATGTCCAACCCTAGCCCTGACCTTGACCAGTCACTCAAAGAAAACCCTAAACATAAACTATCACGTGTGCAATTTATGCTTAGACTGTGTGGCAGCCTGCCCTGTTAAAGCTTTAAGCTATGGTGGGCGTGAAGCAGCCTAGCCTCCCCTAATCTCCACCACGTCGCCATCCTGAAGCCTATAATCGCCTCCCACCCTAATTGGCGTTGAACTGTTCCTAGGCCAAACCTTGGCATACCTAAATTTTTCAGCTAAACTTCTATGGATACGCTGGGCTAGGTCAAGTATGGTGGCTCCCTCCTTAAGGGTGAAGGGCTGGGGGCTAGGCTTATCTGCTCCCGGAGGCTTGGTGTAGACGCGGATGAGGTTTAGGTTCTGGTAGAGGGCTGAGCCCAGCGCGTTTAAGCCCTGCCCTGTTAGGGCTGAAACGGCTAGGGCTGGAAGACCTAGGCCCCTACAATGCTCAAGGAAGCCTTCAGCCTCAGCCTGACCCACTAGGTCGGCCTTATTCGCCAACACTAGGGCAGGCCTATACACCAAGCCTTCGAAAAGCGCGTCCTCCACGTCGTCTAGGGTGGCTTCCCCATAAACCTTTACCAGCGCCCTCCTAACCCCATAGCTGGCCAGAAGCCTCCTAACATCCTCAACCGTGGCGTCGACCACTGCTCCAACAAGCTGAACCCCTGGAACCATGGTTTTAAAGTCTATGACCACCCTACCCCTAGGCCTCTTAACCGAAGTCTTCGCTGCCTCAAGAATTTCACGAATCGAGGTTAGCTGGCTTTCAGGGCTGACAGTTAAGTCTACTACTAAGGCCAGGCTGTCCGCGTTCCTGGCTAGGGCTAGGGGCTTAAGGTTCCAATGGCTTTCAGCTTCAGGCCTAAAGCTTGGAGCCTCCACAAGCTGGAATTGGATGTCCTCGTAGGGGAGCATTCCCACCTCCGGTTCCCTTGTCGCGTAAGGGTAGTCGGCTATGAGGGGCTTAGCATTGGTAAGCCTAGCCAGAAGACTGCTCTTCCCAGCCTTAGTGAAGCCTAGGAGCACTATCTGGGCTGCGCCATGCTTCTCCACCAGCCAGCTGTAGCTGGCGGTACGGGCTCTCTTCCGCTTAGCCTCCTCAAGCTGAGCCTTAAGTGAGGCAATCTGCCTCCGCACATGCATGCGGAGCTTCTCAGTCCCCTTATGCTTCGGAATCATGGAGTAGAAGATTTCAAGCTGGCGGAGTTTCTCCTGAGGCGTCCTAGCCTGCAAAACCCGGTTGTACTGGGCTTTACAGGCCATGGGGAGGTTGGTGGGCATACCCCTTCAACCTAAGAGTTAAACCTTACCGGCTTTAACCTCCTTTTTGGTTGGAATTTTACCAATATATGGGCATGTGGGAGGCCTATTCTCGTTTTCAGGGCATAAACCTAAATTGTAGCCTCTACAGCCTATATTGCCGAAGATTTCAGGGTAAATCTCCGCCACAGCCTCCCTAATTTTTAAGGCTAACTCCCTCATTTCAGGTGCAGCCCTAACACATAGACGCAGCCCGAGGAAGTTTATGAGGGACCTAGCATTAACCGTCCAAATATAGCGGGTGTGGGCAGCCATGGGAAGCAGGTAGCGGGCTGTCTCCCTAGCCTCCTCCCCGCTGAAACCCTTTGCCACCATTAAATCGTAGAGCTTAGCGTAATATTGGCGATAGGTTTCCATGGCTTCAAGGTAGAGGCTTCGAAGCTCACTGTCGCCTTCTAGGAGGCTTGGAACCACGTAGCCGAAGCCCTTCTCAAGGTTATAGCGTGTCGACCTAGCCGTGTGGCTGGCAATCCGATGCTCCAAGAGTTCGCGGCTTAAGGCTATACTTATCTCGGAGAGCTCGAAGGTGAAATATACGTGTTCAAGCACACTGCCATAATCGTTTTCCACCATCATTTTAACGGCTTCCCTGTCGCCTAGGGTTTCAGGTATGCCGCTTACCCTAGCCGAATTGGCAATTAAGCTTACCCCACCCTCAGTATATTTTAAAAGTCTAACCTTAACC
>CAZAJK010000109.1:0-811 GCA_964485425.1 uncultured Candidatus Bathyarchaeia archaeon
GCCTTGAGTATAGGAGGGCCTCACGGACGCAGGGATTTTCAACCTTCATGGCTAAGTCTTCCAGGCCAAAATATAAGCGTGGCCTCAAGAAAAATCTTAGGTGAAACCATTGTTTGAGGTTTTCTGGAAGGTTGAAGCTTAGGGTTAAGCTGGCTAAGCTTGGGCTTAAACTCCTCCACCGCTACTGGAAGCCGGGAGTCTTAAAGGTTCAAGGCTTAACCATTAAACGCTGCCCCCAGGTTTTCATCCCAGGCAGGCTTACCATGACCAGCCTACTCCTAGCTGAGGCCTTAGATGTTAGGGAGGGCTTTGAGGTTCTAGACGTAGGCTGCGGCTCCGGAATCCTAAGCCTAGTTGCGGCTAGGAGGGCTAGGCGGGTGGTGGCCGTCGACATCAACCCTAAAGCCCTCCAATGCACCATCTATAACGCTAAGGTTAACGGGTTGGAGGGGAAAATCGAGGCTAGGCTGGGAAGCCTCTTTCAGCCCTTAAAGCCTGGAGAGAAATTCGACCTTATAGTTGCGAATCTCCCCTATTTGCCTGGGAGGCCTCAAAGCCTCCTAGAGGCAGGATGGCTGGATGATGGAAGCCTCACTTTAAAGCTTCTTAGAGAAGCCTCACAGTGGCTTAAGCCTGGAGGCCTCCTTCAAATGGCTTACTCCACCCTTGGAAGCCTCGCTGGGAAGGAGATTTTGGAGGCAGCCTCGGAGGGAGGGCTTAAACTTTTAAAGGTTGAAAGACGCCGCTGGCTATTTGAAACCTTTGAAATCTACAAGTTCACCCCTTCCCGGTAAGCCTAACCGCTGCTAAA
>CAZAJK010000109.1:828-2177 GCA_964485425.1 uncultured Candidatus Bathyarchaeia archaeon
GGATGTTAGGAGGGGCTCTAAACCTTTGGGTTGAACCGGCGGAGGAGTTGGAGTTTGAGTTTCACCAGGAATCTGGAGGGTTAAGATTTTCAAGGCTTCCCCGTTCACCTCAAATATCACTTGATACTCTCCGGGCTGAAGGCGGCCGAGACGGTAAACATGCTTCTCCACGGTGACGACTTGGGCGGCTGGCCCAGTCCACTCCTGAATCTCAGCCGTAACCTTTATGGTTCTGCCGATAGCCTTGGGGCTTCCCCAGCTAACCTTAAAGCCGCTGTGGGGGAAAGCGATGGAAGCCTTCAGCGAAAAGCTGCTGTTAAAGGTTTGAATTTCAAGCTGAACCTGGCTGGGCTTGGGAGTGTAGGGAACCCATTTCTCAGCCGAAAGGCTTCCCACCAGGTCTTGCCTCAAATTTTTAATGTCTCCATGGTAGCTTGCAACCGTGAGCTGTACGTGCTCCATGTTGGAGAAAAGTTCGGCAAGCCTTGGATCTGCTTCCCTCACGATTTGCAGCGGGATGACGCCTTGGTAAAGTTTTCGGAGGCCTGCGTCTTTAAGGCCTCTAACGCTTCCATCGGTCAAGATGAATAAAACTATGGAGGTTTCACCTTCAGCCAGCGTAGAGATCTTCATGGGGAAGTAAATGTTGCGGCTTTTAAACTGGTAGAGGATTGGCTGAACAGTCTGGGTTTGCTTTGAAATTTTAACCAGGTCTACAACCCAATACGTGAAACCCCTAGCCAAATAGTCTTCAACAAGCTTAACCGCCGCCTTAACCCTTGGCTTGGGAAGCCTATGCCTCTCAACGTATTTTTCAACCCATTCAACGAATTCCTTGGCATCCCCAACCTTCGCCACGGAAAGGTCGTGGACCCCTATCTGCTTATGGAAGACTATTTCGACTCCAGCAGCCTTATACGCCATCCTCGGAAGCTCAGCCATAAAATATTTTGAGAAAACTTTGAAAGCCCGGTCTGAGGCTTCCTCAACCCTAGGCATTGAAGGTAAGGGTAGGATTTCAACAGCCCAGGTTTCCCCCTTCCCAAGCCTCAAATCCACGGAGAGAATTAAGATTTCCTCGCCCTGGTTCCAGGCTATTACGGCCTTCTGCCCTGCCTCATAGACTGGTAGATGCTCGACTGGTATAACCCCCCTATCGGCAGACGCCTCAGACACCACGGATAGGGAGGTGAAAACTAGGAGTAAGCCCAAAATGATGGCTAAGCGCTTCACACCCAAACCTCCAAGGAAAATTAAGAGGGTAAGTTAGCCATTAACCTAATGCTTCGAACAGTGGAGCCGGGAGCCGGATTTGAACCGGCGTGTAGCGGGTCTGCAGCCCGCCGCCT
>CAZAJK010000110.1:0-2128 GCA_964485425.1 uncultured Candidatus Bathyarchaeia archaeon
TAACCGTGCATGGTGAAGTTCGAAGGCTTGAAGACTATTTTGGGAATCCTTTGAGCAGGGAAGATTGTGAGAGGCTTCTAGACGACTATTACGATGAGAGGGGCTGGGATGTTAAGCTAGGCATTCCTACCAGGCGGAAGCTTGAGGAGCTCGGGCTGGGGGATATTGCTTCAGACCTGGAGCGTGGCGGTTTTCTCAGGGCTGGCGGAGATTAGCAAAAGTAAAAATTTTTATATCTCTTCAAGCTCAACCTTATAGCGGTTCCCCTTTAAATCTGGAGGTGTTAAAGCTGGCTGGGACAAGTATAACTGACGGTTATTACCCGGATAAAATTCTGATTAGAGGCTACAGGATAGATGAGTTAATGACCAAACTTAGCTTTCCAGACGTCGCTTTCCTCACCATTTTCGGGAGGCTTCCCAACAAGTCTGAATCTAGGATAATGAACGCCATTATGGTTGCCTGCGTCGACCACGGCCTTGCTCCAAGCGCCCTCATCTCAAGGCTAACCATTGGCGCTGCCCCCGAAGCTTTTCAGGGTGCAGTTGCAGCTGGCATTCTAGCGTTGGGAGACCTTCATGGGGGAGCTATTGAAAAATGTGCTAAGATGCTTCAGGAGGGGGTTAAGAGAGCTAAGAAGGAGGGTAAAAGCCTAGAGGAGATGGCTGAAATCATTGTGCATGAGCATTGGGTTGAGGGGGAGAGGATTCACGGGATAGGACATCCCTTCCACAAGGTTGACCCTAGGGTAGGCCCTCTTTTCAAGATTGCTGAGGAGGAGGGCTATAAGAAGGAGTGTTGCGCCCTCCTAGAGGCTATTGAAAAGGCTGCTCAGCAGGCCTATGGGAGGAGGCTTCCCATAAACATTGATGGTGCGGTGGCAGCTGTAATTTCGGATATGGGGATAGATTGGAGGCTTGGCAAAGCCTTCTTCATCATGAGTAGGGTGGTAGGTTTAATAGCCCATGTTTATGAGGAGATGAGGAAGCCTGCCATGGATGAGATTCGAAGGATGGCCAGGCAGCTTCCTTATGAAGGCCCTGCTGAGAGGCCTTTAGAGCAGTAGGTTTCCTAGCCTAAACGGTGGAAGCCTTATGGGAGTGCTACGCGATTTAAAGCCTCTGCTAAACCCTAAATCCATAGCCATTATTGGGGCTTCTGAGAGAGGCCTCTACCCGGCTGGGGTTTTACGGAACCTCCTTAAATACGGCTATAAGGGCAAGATATTCCCCGTTAACCCTAGGCGGGAAACAGTTCAGGGGTTAAAGAGCTACCGTAAAATCACGGAGATAGAGGAGGATGTCGACCTAGCCCTCATCGTGATTCCCAGAGGCTTCGTTCTAGACGTGCTCAAACAGTGCGCTGAGAAGGGTGTTAAAGCGGCGGTAATCATTACGGCGGGCTTCGGCGAGTCCGACGATTATGGGAAGAAGCTTGAAAAGATGGTGGCGGATTTCGCCAGGGAAATCGGGATCATCATCTGTGGTCCGAATACGGCTGGGCTAGCCAACGTCCACGATAATGTGCCGTTAACGGCTAGGTATACTCCCCCGCCTAAGCCTGGAAACGTAGCGTTTCTCTCCCAAAGCGGAGCCTTAATGATGGCTTTGCTTGGGGTTTTCACAGATAGAAATGTAGGGTTAAGCTATGCGGTTTCAACGGGCAACCAGGTTGACTTAGAACTCTCTGAATGCCTCAGATATTTCGTTGAAGATGAGAGGACAAGGGTTATAGCCATGTTTATTGAGGGCCTTAAGAAGGTGGATTTATTCCTTGAGGCTGCTGACGTTGCGGCTGAAAAAGGTAAGCCCATCATAGCTTTAAAGGTTGGGAGAACTGCTGCTGGAGCCGCCGTAGCAGCAACCCACACGGGCTCCCTCACGGGTTCAGCTGAAGTCTATAATGCCGTCTTCAAGCAGAAGGGTATTATTAGCGTGGAGGATGTGGAGGAGCTGGTTGACACGGCTAAGGCTTTCTCCACCTACATTGATAGGCTTCCTAAAGGCGACGGGGTAGGCATTATCTCGCAGACGGGGGGCGGTGCCACCTTAAGCGCCGACCTAGCCTCAGAGCTAGGTTTAAGGCTTCCTCCCCTCTCCGAGAGAACGGTTAAAGAACTCTTAGAAAT
>CAZAJK010000111.1:0-1983 GCA_964485425.1 uncultured Candidatus Bathyarchaeia archaeon
GGTAGGCTTACAGGAGGCCTTGAAGCTTTAGGCCTCCCAGAGCTAGGTAAAATTTGAGATGAATGCATGGCACATTCTTCGCATACTAGGAGAACAGCCCCCTCAACCACAGCCTTCCTAGGTTTCCCCCTTATCTCACAGCCGCAGATTTCACAGCGCAACCCTTAAGCCTCCACTGAAAGGTTTAACTCTACCTTGAATAAAGCTTATTCCTCAAGGGCTCCACGCCTAACCTTAACAGCCACCCCAGCCTTAAAGTAAGCCATTTCAGAACCGCTTAACGCAGCTTTCCCAACGGCTAGAAGCCTATCCTCCCCGTCGACCACGGCTACCTCATCTCCAGGCCTAATCTCAGGGTCTGCTTCCACCACGTGCTTGGCGAAAACCGTTAATCCCCGTTTCACAGCGTCGACCGCTTGGCTTGAAACTTTAACCCTAAACTTTGGTGGGGGGAATTTTCCCAGCAGTCTTCTGAAGCCGTTTATGGTTAGGGTTAGGGTTCCAGTGTTAGGCCTCAGCGAGGCTAGGAGAACCCCGTTAAGCTTGACATGGCGGGGTCTACCTGTCCTCCTAGAAAAAGTTATTTCAACATTGTCTGGGAATAGGGCTTCGCCTGCCCCTGGGCCGAACTGGTATTCAGCTATGCCTCTAAGCTTTGCTAGGGCTTCCCTTTGAAGCTGGGCTTCCACGGCCTGGGCTCCCCGTTATCTTTATCCGGCCTCCAGAATATTTGAGAGTTGGTGTTCAAGGTTGAGGAGGTTAAGCCCTAGAGAGCTTAGGAGACTGATGGATAAACTGGGAGTTTCAGCCCAGCCTTTAAACGTTAGGGAGGCAGTCTTTAAACTTGATGGAAAGGAGTTGGTGGTGAAGAATCCAACGGTCACCCTCCTCGACTTTCAAGGCCAGAAAATCTTCCAGGTGGTGGGTGAAACCCTTGAGGAAAGGGAGGTAGCCGGTGAAGCCCTGGGGGAGAAGCCTTCTATCCCCGAGGAGGATGTTTCACTTGTGGCTGCCCAGGCGGGGGTAAGCCTTGAGGAGGCTAGAGCTGCCCTAGAGGAGACGGGTGGGGATCTCGCTCAGGCTATTCTGCTTTTAGCCTCTAGGAAACGGTAGGAGCCGCTAGGGTTTCAGCCTCGCTTCTAACTCTCCTAGCCTCGTGAATCTTCTTTATCCGTTTAAGCCTGAAGAAGTCTTCCCTCGCCCTCTCCTCTAGATGCATTTGGATGAAGCGCACCGTGTTTTCAAACCTCGGGATAATAATGTTTTCCAGGGCGTTAACTCTCCGCTTAGTCATAATTACGGCTTCAGCCAGCCTTTTCACGGCGGCTTCAGCCTCAGCCAGCTCCACCACCATTTTTAAGGCTTCCTCCATGGCTTGGATGCCCCGGTCTAGGGCTGCCGAGGTTTCAGCCATCCCATACCATCCCGTTTCAGGCTTCGCCTCAACCTTAAGCTTAAACATAGGAACTATTACGCCGATAATGCTTCTAGCCTGCTCCTCCACATTGAACCTTTCAGGGGTGCTGTAGGATACTTCTTGAAGTTTAGCAGGCCCTATGGCCATCTCAGCCTTAGTAAGCTCCACGTAGGCTTCTTCGAGCCTCTTCCAAAGCCTTTCTCTAAGGGGGGCTAGCTCCCTCACGGCGTCGAAGAAGTGCATGAGGAGGGCGTCTCTCTTTTCGACTAGGAGGTCGTGGCCCCTCCTAGCCAACTGCAATCTACGTCTAAGCCTGAGCAGCTCAGCCCTAGTGGCGTGGACGCCTGCAATAATTTCCGAGGACATTCGCCCAGGCTCCTAGACTTTTCAAGTCAAAGGTTAAAATACTCTTTAAACCCGATTTAAGGCTTACCTATCCCCCGGGGAAAAAATATAGTTTAGTTTTTCACTTAGCCTTCTGGAGGCTTCCAAAATGCTGGAAGAGAGGGTTCGGAAAATCTTAAGGGATGTGGCTAGGGGGAGAACTACTCCGGAGGAGGCTGAGC
>CAZAJK010000112.1:0-294 GCA_964485425.1 uncultured Candidatus Bathyarchaeia archaeon
CTAACCATGAGGGAAGCCGTGGAGGCTGTGGAGGAAGCCTTCGCCGAGAAGAACCTTGGCAGAGTTCAATCCCCCATGAAAACCTTCCTCTTCTACGAGAAGTATAATGGCGACCACCGGTTTATGCCTGCCTACCTTGAAAAGCTGAACATTTCAGGCGTGAAAATCGTCAACACGCATCCTGAAAACCGTAGGAGATTTAAGCTTCCCACGGTGGCCGGCATCATAGTGCTGGCTGACCCTGAAACAGGCCTCATCCTCACCATCATGGAGGCCACATGGATAACGCTGGTT
>CAZAJK010000112.1:304-1166 GCA_964485425.1 uncultured Candidatus Bathyarchaeia archaeon
GGGAAGACTCGAAGGTTCTCGGCTTGGTGGGAGCCGGGCTTCAAGCCTTAGCCCACCTTGAAGCCTTAACCCTGGTGAGGCCAATCGAGGAGGTTAGAGTTTGGAGTAGGACGCGTGAAACTGCTGAAAAATTTGTGAGGCAGGTTGAGGAAAGTTATCCTGACTTGAAGTTTAGAGTGGCTGGAGAGTTGAGGGGGGCTGTGGAAGGCTGCGACGTTGTGGCTACGCTTACGCCTGCCAGACAGCCTATAGTTGAGAAAGCCTGGGTTAAACCTGGAGTCCACATTAACGCTATGGGGGCGGATGCCCCTGGGAAACAGGAGCTCGACCCAGCCATCCTTCAGCAGGCTAAAATCGTCATAGACGACTGGGAGCACTGCAGTAAAAGCGGCGAAATAAACGTGCCTTTATCCCAAGGGTTAATTTCCAAGGAGCATATTCACGGCGAAATAGGCGAAATAATCTTGGGAAGGAAGCCTGGAAGAGTCTCCTCCAGCGAAATTACGGTTTTCGCCTCCACCGGGGTAGCCATCCAAGACATAGCGGTAGCCCACCGGGTTTACCGGAAAGCGGTGGAGAAAGGCTTCGGCTTGAAGGTTGAGCTTCTAGGGCCTACTCTAAGCCTTCTACCTTAAGGCTGCCCTCCATCTATTTTCGCTATAAGCTTCTTTATTTTGCTGGAGCTGTTGAAGCCTTCAGGCCCAAACTTTTCTATTCGAACTACCTGGACAGGCAGACCTTTCTCTTCGATGATTCTTCTAACCTCAGCCTCCACTTGCTGTTGATCGTAGCCCACAGCCACAATGTCGGGTTTAAACTTCTCTAGGAAGGCTTCAGGGTCGAAGGCTTCGTTTCCCAGCAC
>CAZAJK010000112.1:1176-1864 GCA_964485425.1 uncultured Candidatus Bathyarchaeia archaeon
ACCAAATATCTTCTCTGCTCTTCGGGGAGGACAGGCCTTTTCCCTTTAAACTTTTCAGCAGTAGAATCCCTTGCCACTATAACTATGAGTTTGGCGTCGGGGCCTCCAACCTCTTTGGCCCTGCGGAGGAAGGCTATGTGGCCGGGGTGGATGAGGTCGAAAACGCCGGATGCCAGCACGGTTTTGCCCTTCTTCAAGGCTTCTCCCACCCCCACTCGAAATCCACATAGCCTAAAATTTTCAGGGCGTCTAGGAGGCCCTCCCCGTAAGCCAGGGAAATCAGAGCGGTAACCTTCATGCTAGAACGGTGGAAATGTTCAGCATCCTTCCGGTAGCATTCAGCCAGCGAAATAACTTCGCTTATCTTGGAGGCGTAAGGCTGGCCTTCCGGGGTAAGCCGGAGCGTTGAAAAAGCTTTAACCAGGTTTTCCCGGTACTTCCAATATTTTTCGTCGAGCTCTTCAGCCTTCAACCTTGAGCTCCTCCGGCTTAACCCCAGCCACAGCCTTTAAAGCCTCAGCCTCCATGAAGTGGAGGCTTCCAGGAACTATTATGGTTTGCGGCTTCAACGTGAACTTTTGCGAAAGCATCCTTCTCAGGCTTCCCCCGTAAACTTCCACGTCGCAGCCTCCCACCCCTGCAAGGCCCACCACAAGCCTACCCTCATGGGCTACCCCCTCGCCTCTAC
>CAZAJK010000113.1:0-1825 GCA_964485425.1 uncultured Candidatus Bathyarchaeia archaeon
GGCTTCAATCCTCCTGAACGTTTCCTCTCCTAAAATTCCCTTCCCCCTTAAAACCTTTAGAAGCTCAGTTATCCGCGTGTAGGCTTGAAGGGTTATTCCCCGCCTTTCCAGGTTTTCCCTTCCCCCTTCCTCCCTGTCCACCAGCACCACAGCATAAACAGGCTTACCTCCAGCCCTCTCCAAGGCGTCAGCAGCCTCCAACAGCGATTTCCCCGTAGTGACAAGGTCGTCCACCAGCAGGATTCTCGCACCCTTCTCTAGGTGGCCTTCCACCTCTCTGCCCAGCCCCCAGCTTTTCACCTCCTTCCGCACGTAGACTAAGGGTTTTCCAAGCTGGTAGGCTAGGATGGACGCGTAGATCATGCCTGTCGTCGGTATACCAGCCACCACGTCAAAGTTTTCTAGCCCCACCTCCTCAGCCAACCTACGGTAGGCCTCCATGCAGAGGCGGAAGGCTTTAGGGTGGCTTGGTATTACGCGTAGGTCGATGTAGTAGGGGCTCTGCCTTCCGCTGGTAAGCGTGAAGCTTCCAAATTTTAAGGCTTGAAGCTGAGCCAGGGTTAAGGCCAGTTTTTCAATGTTTGGCTCGGCCATGGAGGCTCAAAAGATAAAGGGGGTGGAAGGGTTAAATAGGTTGGGGTTTAAGCTTGGTGGAGGTTTGGATACCCTACGGAGACACTGAAATATGCGCTAACATTCCCACGGAGAATTTCCACGGCCTTCTCGAGCCTGCCAACGTTTCTCCACCTGCCAGCTTTGAAAGCCTTCTTGAGGAGGCTTTGGAAAATCCTGTTGGAGGGGTTAAGCTTAGAGAGCTGGCTGGCAGGGGAGGGAAAGCTTTCATTCTGCTTGATGAGCATGCTGGAAGCCTCCCGCTTGAAGCTTTAGCCTTGAAGATTAGAGGCGAGCTGGAGGCGGGAGGCTTACCTCCTGAAAACATTTTCTTCCTTTTTGGGAGAGGTTTAGGGCAGCCTTACACGTTGGAGGAGGCTTCAAGCCTGCTGGGTTCGGCGGCCTCCAACTGCCATATCCTACTTCACAACCCTCAGGCTGAGCCTGAAAGCGTGGAGCTTGGGGCAACCTCCCGGCGGGTTAAAGTTTTCGTTAGGAGGGATGTAGCTGAGGCGGAGATAAAAATTCTGGTTGGAAAGGTTTCGCCTCACCCTTACGCGGGCTATAGCGGCTACGGTCAAACCTTCATGTCGGCGGCGGGAAGCTTTAGAACCTTGAAACGTAACTACCTGCTCTACGGCAGCCTGGAGGCTAGGGCTGGAAGACTGGAGGGAAACCCCCTGCAAACCGAGCTTTCCGAGGAGGCTAGGCTGGCCAGCCTAGACTTTGCAGTTCACGTTGCCTGCAGCTGGGAGGGTGAACCCTTCAAGGTTTACGCTGGCCATCCTGAAGAGTCCTTCAAGATGGCTGTGGAAGCCTTCGAGAATGCTTTTGCCTCTCAGCTGGATTCGCTTTTCAAGGTTGTGGTAGCCTCTCCCGGCGGTAAACCTTCAGATTCCACGCTTGAAGGCGCCTTGCAGGCTCTTGAAAGGGTCTTCAGCCTAGCAGTGGAAGACGGCGTTGTGGTGCTGGCTGCCGAGTGTGCAGGGGAAAGGTTGGACTCGAAGTTTATTTTCTGGCTTCACGAGGCTAAGAGCTTAGAAAGGGCGGAGCAGCTTTTCAAGGAGAGGCTGGAGCCAGGCTTCCACCTGGTGGTGAGGCTTCGAAGGCTTCAAGCCGAAAGACGTATCTACCTGGTTACCGCTCTTCCCGAAACCTTGGCCTCCCTTTTAGGCTTTAGGGTTTTCCGCACCATGGATGATGCCTTACATAC
>CAZAJK010000114.1:0-1717 GCA_964485425.1 uncultured Candidatus Bathyarchaeia archaeon
ATCTCAGCCATAACATAGTTGTAGGGTAATCCTTCAGCCAGCATGCGCACGTATTCCTCGATTTCCCTTGAAAAATCCAAGAAGAGAGCTTCCTGCTTAAAGTCTAGGAGCAGGTTTGCCAGCTTCTCAATGCTTGACCTAAGCTTGGGGGCTGAAACCAGCGTTAACTGTTCAGCCATTTCTAGGGTTCAAACAACTAGAGGCTTTTGAGGCTAGTAAAGGTTTTCGCCTTAACCCTTATATAGGCTGGGAGGCTGATATGGGCTGAAAAGGGAAACCAAAGCCCCATGGAGGCTCAGCCTTGAACCCTGAGGGGTCCCACCTGTTCCCGCTAGTTTTAGGCCACGGGGGAAGACCGCGGAAGGGTAAAGGCTTTAGCCTAGGCGAGTTGAAGGAGGCTGGAATAGGCTTAGATGAAGCTAGGAGGCTGGGAATCTACGTGGACAAGCGGAGGGACACTGTTCACCCTGAAAACGTGGAAGCCCTTAAAGACATAGCCGATCTGATTAGGAGGGGTGAAATGGTTCCGCCTGTGAAGTCTAAGCCCTCTGAGCGCAATGCGGTGGGGAGCCCTGCTAAGGGTAGAGCCTTCAGAGGGTTAACGGCGGCTGGGAAGAAGTCCCGAGGCCTCTTTAAGGTTAAGTGGAGGAGGCATCCTCAGCATAAGTGGGGTTAAAGCTTTAGAAGCCTGATTGGGAGAGAAAAAGCCGAATAGGCTGGAAAACCTTAAATATCGCCGGGCTTTTCCCTTTTCAGGAAACCTACTTAGAATTTGTGGTAACCGTTTTGGAGGTTGATGGCGCATGGCGCAGGCTATTCCAGCTGTAACCGAGTCTGGTCAGCCCATCCTCATCTTGAAGGAGGGCACGACCCAGACTCGGGGCCGAGAAGCCCAGCGGAACAACATAACCGCCGCCAAAATCGTGGCTGAAATAGTTAGAACCTCACTTGGGCCAAAGGGCATGGATAAAATGCTGGTTTCAAGCTTTGGAGACGTCACCATCACCAATGATGGCGCCACCATCCTTAAAGAGATGGATATTCAGCATCCAGCCGCCAAAATGCTGGTGGAGACGGCTAAGGCTACTGACCAGGAGGTTGGAGACGGCACCACTAGTGTTGTTATTTTGGCTGGAGCCCTCCTAGAGAGGGCTGAGCTTCTTATTGACAAGAATGTTCACCCAACCATCATTGTTGACGGTTATGCTAAGGCTGCTGAGAAGGCTTTAGAAATATGTGAGGAGGTAGCTGTGCCCTTCAAGCCTGACGACAAGCAGATGCTTAAGAAGCTAGCTATGACGGCTATGGCGAGCAAGGTGGTTTCGGAAAACCGGGAATACCTAGCAGACCTAGCCGTTGAAGCTGTGCTTCAGATAGCTGAGAAGACGGACAGCGGCTACAAGGTAGATATAGGAGACATTAAAATTGAGAAGAAGTCCGGTGCCTCCATCACCGACACCAGGCTCATCAGAGGTGTAGCCATTGACAAGGAGGTTGTCCATCCAGGGATGCCAAAACGCATTGAGAAGGCTAAGATAGCCCTGCTAAACTGTCCTTTGGAGATTGAGAAGACAGAGTTTGACGCTAAAATACACATTGAAAGCCCGGAGCAGATGAAGGCTTTCCTCGACGAGGAAGCCAGAATTCTGAAGGGAATGGTGGAGAAGATTAAGGAAGCAGGGGCCAACGTTGTTTTCTGTCAGAAGGGTATTGATGA
>CAZAJK010000115.1:0-1581 GCA_964485425.1 uncultured Candidatus Bathyarchaeia archaeon
GTAGGCTGTTCTAATCCTTTTAAGACCTTTCACCGGAGGCTTTCTAACCCTTATCCAGCCCTCCAAGCCGTCTCCGGGGTAGTTTCCTCCAACCAAACCCAAAAGCTTTTCCCCTCCAAACTTTACCTACGTATAAAGGGCTCAGCCAGCTGGAGGGAGGCAGCTTTGGAAGACCTTCTGGCTGAGGCGGTAGACTGCGGGAGAAGGCTTGGGGCAAGCCTGGTTGAGGTTCGGGGGGAAAACTCTTGGAGAACTCTGATAACGGTGAAGGATGGCCGGGTGGAGGTTTCGAGGGAGGGTTTTGAGCAGGGAGTTGGTGTAAGGGTTTTAGCTGATGGGGCCTGGGGCTATGCTTCCACGCCTAGGCTGAGCAGGGAAGCCGTTTTAGAGGCGGTTGAGAAGGCTTATAGGCTTGCTAGGGCTGTAGGGCTTAGAGTTAAGGAGCCTATAAGGCTGGCTGAGACTAGAGCTGAAAGGGTTAAAACAGGGTGGAAGATTAAGGAGCCCCCCTTAAAATTCGAGGTTGAAGGGAAGGCTAAGCTCGCCTTAGAATTAAATCAGAAGCTGCTTAAGGCTGATTCGAGGGTTAAAAGTAGCACCGTCGACTATTTGGACTTAACTGTGGACAGCTGGTTCTGGAATAGTGAGGGAGCTGAAATCTTCCAGAGGAAGGTTTACGTCTGGCTTAGGGCTAACGTTTCAGCTTTTGAGGCCGGGACCTATGGGTCGGCGGCTGAGGAGACTGGCGCCACTAGGGGTATGGAGCATTTTGAGGGTGAAAGGCTTAGCGAGATGGCTGAGAGGCTTATTGGGAGGGTGAAAGGCCAGCTTAGGGCTGTTCAGCCTAAAGGCGGAATTTACCCGGCGGTTATAGGGCCGAGTGTGGTTGGGGTTTTCGCCCATGAATCGCTTGGCCACATGGCTGAGGCTGACCTAGCCCTTTCCGGCTCAATACTGCTTCAGGAGATGGGCCGTCAAATAGCTTCGGAGAAGGTTACCATTTACGATGATGGGAGTATTGAGGGTGCCTTCGGAAGCATGATTTACGATGATGAGGGGGTTAGGGCTGGGAGGGTTACCATTCTAAAGGAGGGGGTGGTTGTAGGCCTGCTTCACAGCAGGGAAACCGCTGGGAAGCTTCAAGCCCAGCCCACGGGGAATGCTAGGGCTGAAAACTTTAGGCACACCCCGCTGGTTAGAATGAGGAACACGTTTATGGCTCCTGGAGACCATAGCCTTGAAGAACTCTTAGAGCCAATAGAGTTCGGCTACTATCTTAAAACGCTTAGAGGAGGGCAGGTGAACATGGATGGAACCTTCCAGGTGGGTGTCCAGGAGGCTTACGAGATTGTTAAAGGCGAAATTGGCAGGCCTGTGCGAAACCTTTCCATCGCTGGAAACACTCTGGAAACGTTGAAGGGTGTTGAGGCGGTTGGGAAAGACTTTGAGCTCTGGCCTGGACGCTGTGGGAAGGGGCAGACGGTTTTTGTAAGTGATGGAGGCCCAACCATTAGGGTTAAAGCCATCCGGGTAGGGGGTAGAGTCTAGGTGGCTGAGGCTGACCTCCTAGATTTGGCTTTA
>CAZAJK010000116.1:0-1559 GCA_964485425.1 uncultured Candidatus Bathyarchaeia archaeon
CCCACGGAGTTGGCTAGGGGGATTAGGTTTTTGAGGATCTCAGCCACTCCCCCACCATAACGCGTAGCGTTCACATGGACAACTTTAGCCCCCCTAACTCTCTCAGCCAACTCTAGGATGGCTTCCACCTCATCCTGCCCTACGATAGAAGCGTAATCCTCGATTCTCTTCTCCTTCAATGGTTAATCCACCAGCCTTAGAAGGGCTTGAATGCCCGCCACCTTGGCAAGGCCTGAAATTAAGTCGACCCTGGAAAGTATTCCCTCCAGCCTCTTCCTTTTGGTGGCGAGGAGGGCGCTGACATCACGGTTTAAAATTTCTTCCGCGGCAGTTCCAATATCGCTTTTAGGGTCAACCTTAGCCAGCTTCCGCTCCATGATGCCTTTCACAAACCCGCCTAGGATGTGGGCTACCTCAACCTTATCCAGCATCATGGAAACATGTTTCTCCTCGGCTAGGATATGGTGGAGAATATCGGTTACGGTTATTATGCCTACGGCTTCCCCCTTCACTACCACCGGAAGCCTTCTAACCCTCTCGTCAACCATGAGGTTAGCCGCCTTCAGCAGGCTTGCCTCAGGGTTGATGGAAAGAACCTCTTTCCGCATAACATCCTCAACTTTAACGTTAAACCGTTTACCCCTCATCCGCCTGAGAAGCGAGGACTCCTCAACTATGCCCTTGAAAACCCCATTCTCGTCGACGATGAACACGGTGCCTATGGCGTTCTCAGCCATGTATCTGGCTACAGCCTGGGCGGGCGTGTGCTCGTGGAAAACGTTTTGAGCTTCATCGCAGAAGAGGCTTACCTCCTCCCTTAACAGTTCAGCTAAACCCTCCCTCCTCCTAAGTGAGAAGCCACGTCTTCCAATGAGCACTTCAAGGATTCTGCGGCCTGTTATCATGCCTTTAATGCGGAGGCTCCTATCAACTATTGGAAGCCTGTAAGGGCTGTGTTTTCTAACTCCAGCCAGCATGTTTAAGGCGAGGAGGATTGAGTCATTCCAGTAAATATACTTCCTACTCGTAATTAATTCTGAAATCTTCAATCAAACCACCAATACTAAACGTAAAACAGTTAATCAATCAAATTAAAGATTGTTAAAACGGGAAGACTCAACCATGAGAGTAGTCCAAGCCTCAACAGGGAGAGGTAGGCTTAGAATAGAAGGCTTAGCCATACCCACTGAAAACGGCGTTTTAATCGCCGTTTTTGGCGGAGAGAAACCCCATGTGGGGGCTATAGCCCTAGCCATCCCTAGACCCAGCCTACGCCAACCCCAGAAGATAAGCGCCACCACCTCCACCCTCACCCTAACAGGACATAAGGATGACGAAATAGCTAAACCCGCCGCCGAGCTAGCCGCAAAGAAGCTTAAGGTTCCCGCAGTAGCAGTGGCAGGAGTTCACGTAGACAAGCCGAGAAAGGGAGAAATCAGGAAACTCGTGGAAAACTCCATGAAAACAGTGCGAATACTCGTTTCAAAGCTAGGCGACGGGAGGAAGCTCGCTGGGAATACTTCAAACGTTGGCTGAGAATTAAATATCAGCGTATAGGA